>JBJXFU010000007.1:0-114108 GCA_046155885.1 Paracoccaceae bacterium | reverse complement strand
TCCCCGCCGCCATCCCCGCCGCCATCCCCGCCGCCGTCCCCGCCACGCCCGCCGCCACGGCCGGAATCAAGCCCGGCCAGGGCCCCGGCGAGGACGCGGCAGACCAGTCCGACGTCAACGTCGCCCTTGCCGACCCCGCGCCCACGGACGACAGCAACGATGTGCTGTCCGACGCCGCCCCGGGCGGGCCCGCCGGGCAGGCCGCGGACGATTCCAGCAAACCCGTGGTGATTCCGGCGGCACCCGAAGGAACGGCCCCCGAAGAGGGTGCCGGAGCGGGTGCGGGTGCCGGAGCGGGTGCGGGCGCCGGAGCTGAGGCGGGCGCCGGGGCGGGCGCGCGGCAGGGCGGGGCCGGCACGGATGCCGGCAAGCCGCAGGTCACCGCCGCCGCCTCGGGGGCCAAGACGATCAAGGTGCCTGCCTCGCGGAAGACCGCTCAGAAGGCGCCCGAGCCAACTCCGCAGGCCGCCGCCGAACCGGCGCCCGAGGTGACGGCCGACGCCGCGCCGGAGACGGCGCCCGAATCCGCCCCCGAGCCGGCGCAAGTCGCGACCGAAGACGGCGCGGGCAGCAGCCCCCCGGTCCTGAAGTCCGATTCCCCCACCCCCCCGGTCGGCGCGGTCGATGCGCCGAAGCCCGGGCTTTCGAACGCCGCCGGGGTCAGGGTGAACCGGCTTCCGACGATCGGCGGCGGGCCGTCTGAAAGCGCCGGGGATGCACCGGCGCCATCCTCCGCGCTCGACCTCTATGCGGCCGTCTTCGAGAACCCGCGCGGCCTGCCGCTTCTCTCGGTGCTGCTCGTCGATCTCGGCGAGGAGGCCGGGGGCCTCGATCCGGCGACCATCGCCACGCTGCCCCTGCCGGTGACCGTCGCCATCGACCCGGCCCGTCCGGATGCGGCCGCACGGGCGGCGGCCTACCGACGCGCCGGGTTCGAGGTGGCGATCCTCGCTGCCGCCGGCCCCGGAACCGCGACGGCACAGGACATGGAGGTGGCCTACCAGGGCGCGCTCGAGGCCCTTCCCGAGGCGGTCGCGCTGGTCGCGGCGCCGGACGCGGCCTTCCAGACCGACCGCACGGCGGCCCGGCACGCGGTGGCCCTGGTCAGGCCCGACGGGCTCGGGCTTCTGACCTGGAACACCGGCCTGAACCCCGCCCGCCAGCTGGCCGAGGCCGCCGGCGTGCCCTACGGGATGATCCTGCGCGCGGCCGACAGCGGCACCAGCGAGCCCGAGGCGATCCGGCGGGCGCTCGACCGGGCGGCGTTCGAGGCGGCGCAATCGGGAAGCGCGATCGTGGTGCTGGGCAGCCTGCCGGCTTCGGTGACGGCGCTCTTCACCTGGGCGTCGGAAGACGGCAAGGGCGTCGCGGCGGCGCCGGCATCGGCGATCCTGAAGGCGAGCGTGGCCCCGGAGCCCGCCCCGGCGGCGGCCGCGGAGCCCGAACCGGCAGCGACCGAACCGGCCGGCGAAGCGACGGCGCCGGCGGCGGGCAAGCCCAAGACCTACACGCCCTGATCCCGGGCGGCCTGCAGCGCCCTGGGGGACTTGCCTCGCGGAAGCGGGTCCTGGGACAACCCTGCCGCCGCACGTTCGAGCGGCGCAGCATGGCGATCCGGAGTCCGGTTGCAGCGGTCTTGCGCCCTTCCCGACCCATGCCCGCCAGCATGACGGCCGCCGGTAGCCAGAGCCATGGGCCGCGCCGGCGCCCCTTCCGCCCGAACTCCCGACCCGTCCGGCCATTCTGCCGCGACAGAGAATCCCGGGCGGGCGCTCCCCGCCCACCCCGGCGTTTCGGGCGCCGCCCTCAGCGCGCGTTCCGTCCGGCGCGGATCAAGGGCGGGGCGCCTTAACGGGCGGGTAACCCTTTCCGGCGAAGCTCCCTCCACCGGGCTTCCAAACCCCGGGAGAAAGCATCCTGCCCCTTTTTGGGGCAGGGTGTTTTCGCTCGTTCCGGGGCCTTTCCTTCCTCTTCAGGGTAAAGACGCCGGCACGCTTCCGGCGCCCCGCCCGGAAGGGACGGGCGCGGCGGGAAGGAGGGCTGGCACGGACGCCATCCTGCGCCGGGAAGTCCTAAGGCGGGGTTAAGGCGGCTCGTCTTCTACCCGAATCCTGCCCGCCAACGGGACGGCCGGCCGGGGCCCTGGCCACGCGCGGCGTCCGCACCGCCCCCGCCGAGTACGCCCCCGGATACGCCCCCCCCGGATACGGCCTTGCGCGGGCGCTTCCCGCCCACCCCGGCGGTTCGGGCGCCGCCCCTTTCGCGCACTCCGGACGGCACGGATCAGCGGCAAGACGCGGCACGGGCTGCGCGCCCTGATGATTCGAAGTTAACGTTTAACTCACTCAAAGCCATACGATCGTATGGCATATTGCTGGGGAGTTTCTGGCACCCTGCGAACGTTGCGGAAGCCGGCGGTTAATGCAGCGCCCGCAAGGGGTTGGGAGAGGGTCGGGCGCATCCCTCCAAGCCCGGACCGGCACCCCCGATCCCATCCTTTCTTTCCCCGCCTCAGCCGTTGCCGCGCCGGACGAACAGCCCCGCGTCCTCGGCCGCCTTGCGCAGCGCCTTCGACTTGTTGACCGTCTCCTGGAACTCGGCCTCGGGGTCGCTGTCATAAACCACGCCCCCCCCCGCCTGGATGTAAAGCCGCCCGTCCTTCACCACCGCCGTGCGCAGCGCGATGCACATGTCCATCTCGCCGTTGGCCGCGAAGTACCCCATGCCGCCGCCATAGACGCCGCGCTTTTCCGGCTCCAGCTCGTCGATGATCTGCATCGCCCGGACCTTCGGCGCCCCCGAAACCGTCCCCGCCGGCAGCCCGGCCAGCAGCGCCGACAGCGCATCCTCGCCCGCCGCGATCTCGCCGGTGACGTTCGAAACGATGTGCATCACATGGCTGTAGCGTTCGATCACGAACTGCTCGGTCGGCTTCACCGTCCCCACCTTCGCCACCCGCCCCACATCGTTCCGCCCGAGATCGAGCAGCATCAGGTGCTCGGCCCGCTCCTTCACGTCGGCCAGAAGGCTCGCCTCATGCGCGCGGTCCTCCTCGGGCGTGGCGCCGCGCGGCCGGGTGCCGGCGATCGGCCGCACGGTGACGATGCCGTCGCGCAAACGGACCAGGATTTCGGGACTGGCGCCGACGATCTGGAAGCTGTCGAAGTTGAAAAAGGTCAGGAACGGCGAAGGGTTGGTGCGCCGCAGCGAACGGTAGAGCGCAAAGGGCGGAAGGGTGAAATCGGCCGCCCAGCGCTGCGAGGGGACGACCTGGAAAATGTCGCCGGCGCGGATGTACTCCCTGGCCTTCTCCACCGCCGCCCGATAGCCCTCGGGCGTGAAGTTCGACCGGTAGGCACCGACCGGTGCGGCATCGCCCAGATCGCGGCCCGCGCCCACCGGGGCGCGCTCCAGATCGCGCACCGCGTCCATCACCCGCTCGGCCGCCTGCGCATAGGCCGCCCGCGCCGACAGGCCCGAAGCTACCCAGGCCGGCGAACAGACCGTCACCTCGCCCTTCACCCCGTCCAGCACGGCCACGACCGTGGGCCGCATCAGCACCGCGTCCGGCACCCCGATCGGGTCGGGCTTCACACCCGGCAGCCGCTCGACCAGCCGGATCATGTCGTAGCCAAGGTACCCGAACAGCCCCGCCGCGATCGACGGCATCCCTTCGGGCATCTCGATCCGGCTTTCCGCGATCAGGTCGCGCAGGGTCCGGAGCGGATGGCCGGGAAGCGGCTCGAACGCCGCATCGTCGAAGCGCGCCTGCCGGTTGACCCGGCTGACATCGCCCCGGCACTCCCAGATCAGGTCGGGCTTCAGCCCCACCACCGAATAGCGCCCGCGCACCTCGCCGCCGGTCACGCTTTCCAGCATGAAGCTCATCGGCTGCGCATCCGCGAGCTTCAGCATCAGCGATACCGGCGTGTCGAGATCGGCCGCGAGGCGGGCGAAGACCAGCTGGTTCCGCCCCGCCGCCCAGGCCGCCTCGAAGTCGGGAAAGGCGGGGGTGATCGCCATGCGTCCGGCCGGATCAGCGGATCTGCGAATGGACGGCCGCAATGGCCGCCTGATTGAGGCTGACGCCATCGCGAAGCTCCAGCGCCTCGGCGAAAAGCGAGAAGAAATCTTGCGACAGGCTCGCCCCGGCCTCCTGGCCGATGGCTTGCGAAATGCGCTGCTGCTCGGCGTCGGCTGCGTCGGCGGCGTGCACTTCCGTGACCTGCGCCAGGAACACCCGGCCTTCCGCATCGGTCACCGAAGCCTTGCCCGCCCCGGTCCGGAACACCGCCGCGACGATCTCGCCGGGCGCCCCGTCAAGATGCCCGCTGCGCGGAAAGCGGGAATAGCTCGTCGTCACCAGCCCCTTGCCGGCAAGCGTCGCGCCCGTCTCAACCTCGGCGCGGATCGTCTCGGCGAGGGCGAGAAGCGCCTTGTGGGTGGCATCGTCCGTCCAGGCGGCGACAACCTCGTCGCGCACCTCCTCGAGCGGCTTCAGCGCCGGCGGGTCGATGCCGTCGAGGCGGATGGCGAAAACGCCCCCGTCGTCCAGCCCGCCCAGCGCCGGGAAATCCTCGGCCGTGGCGGCCTCGGCGGCAGCGCGGAAGGCGGGGTAGCCGGAGATTCCATCGGCGCTGTCGGTTGTGTAATCGACCTTGCCAAGCTCCAGCCCCGTCTCTTTCGCCACGTCTTCAAGCGTGGCACCCGAGGCCAGCAGATCCTCGATCGCCGGCATCTTGTCGGCGATGGTCCGCCGCGCCCGGTCAAGCCGCGCCTCGGCTTCCAGATCGGACCGGGCCTCTTCGAAACTCGTCTCTTCGGCGGCCAGCACCTTGCTCATCGAGTAAAGGGCCGGCCCGAGGTCGCTGTCGACCGGGCCGACCACCCCGGGGCCCGCCAGCGCGAACACCGCTTCGCCCGCCGCGCCAAGCTCGTCCTTGCCGAGATCGCCCAGCGCCACGTCGGCGGGGGCAAGCCCGCGGGCCTTCACTTCGTCGTCGAAGGTGGCGCTTCCTCCGTCAATCCGCGCCTTCGCGGCCGCCGCTTCCGCAGCCGTCGGAAAGACCAGCCGGGCGACTTCGCGCCGTTCCGGGATCAGGAACTCGGCCTGGCGCGCGTCATAGGCCGCCTTCAGGTCGGCCTCGCTGACCTCGACCGCCGTCGCGGCCATTTCGGGCGTCAGCCAGACATAGGTGATGTGGCGGATCTCGGGGCGGGTGAAGCGGTCGGGATTGGCATCGTGAAAGGCCTTCACCGCCGCCTCGTCGGGTGCCGCCACCGGTTCGGGCAGATCGGCGGCAAGCAGCTCGGACAGCACGAAATCGCGCTCTTCGCCAAGATAGGCGGCAAGCGCCCCGACATAGGTGTCCGGCACCGGGGCCCCGTCGGCGACGGCGCGTTCGATCATCGCGCGCACCGCGTCCTTGCGCAGCCGCGCCTCGAACTCCGCCTCGGTCAGACCCTCTTGCCGCAGCGCGAACTTATAGGCTTCGCGGTCGAAGCTGCCGTCGGGCCCGGAAAACTGCGAAAGCCCCAGGATCGACTGCCGCACCTGGTCGTCGCCCGCCGACACGCCGATGCGCCTGGCCTCGCCGTCCAGCGCCGCACCCGAGAAAAGCTGCGCCCGGATCTGCGCATCGATGCCAAGCTGCTGGGCGATCTCGATGGTGACCTGCGTGCCGAGCTTGGCCGAGGTCGCGCGCATCTGCGACTGCAGCGCGCGGAAATAATCCCTGGCGTCGATCTTCTCTTCGCCGACCGCCCCGATGGTTTCGGTCTGCCCGGTGAAGGTCCGCGCGCCGTAGCCGCCGAGGCCGAGGATGACCAGCGCGAGAATGGCGAAGACGATCGTGTTGCCGCGTTTCTGGCGCAGGGCGTTTGACATGCCGGTCTCCGGGGCTGGCCGCGTCGGTTCCGGCCGTCTTTAGGCCAGCCGCACCCCCGGGGCAAGGTCGCGGGCAAGGTCGCGCGCGGTCACGGCCAGAAGGCCGCGAGCCGCCCCGCCAGGGTGGCGATCTGCGCGGCATCCACGTTGGCGAAGGCGATGCGGACCTGGCGTTGCCCTGCCGGGTCGTCGGCCGGCATGAACATCGTGCCGGGCAAGAGCAGGACCCCCTGCTCCATCACCAGCCGCTGGGCGAAATCGGGCGAGGGCAGGGGGAAGGGATGTTCGGCATAGGCGAAATACGCCCCGCAGCCCAGAAGCCGCCAGCCCGGCAGCGCGCTCAGCGCCGCCGTCATCGCGGCGCGGCGGATCAGGATTTCGGCCCGCTCGCCCGCGACCCACTGCGACAGGTTCCGCATCCCCCAGAGCGCCCCGATCTGGCCGAGCTGCGACGGGCAGATCGCCAGGCAGTCGAGCACCTTCTCGGCCTCGGCCAGCCGCGCGGCGTCCGCGACGATGGCGCCGACACGGTGGCCGGTCAGGCGGTAGGCCTTGGAGAACGAGTAAAGGTGGATCAGCGTCCCCCGCCAGTCGGGCTCGCCGAACAGGTCATGCGGCGCGCCGCTGCGGGCGTCGAAGTCGCGATAGGTCTCGTCGACGATCAGCGCCAGCCCCCGGTCGCGGGCCAGATCGAAGAAGGCGCGGAGCGTTTCGGCCGGGTACTCGGCCCCGGTTGGGTTGTTCGGCGTGACAAGGACGATGGCGCGGGTGCGCCCGGTGATCAGCGCCTCGGCCGCCTCAACCCCGGGCACCATGCCGGCGCCGCAGGGCAGCGGCACCGCCCGCACGCCTTGCATGTCGAGCCACATCTTGTGGTTGAAGTACCAGGGCGTCGGCAGGATCACCTCGTCCCCCGCCCCGGCAAGCGTCGCCACCGCCGTGCAGAAGGCCTGGTTGCAGCCTTGCGTGATCGCCACTTCGGCGGCGCGGATGTCGCCCCCATAGGCGGCAGACCACCGCGCGGCGACCTCGGCTCTCAGTTCCGGCAGGCCGAGCACGGGCCCGTAAAGATGCGCCGCCCGGTCGTTCATCGCCGCATCGGCCAGCGCCCACCTCAGCCCCTCGGGCGGCGGCTCGACCGGCGCCGCCTGGCTGACGTTGATCAGCGGGCGCCCGGGCGGGAATACCGCCGCCTGCAGCCAGCGCCGCGCCTCCATCACCGGCGGCGGTTCGGTCGCGGCCAGCGCGGGGTTCAGGGGCAGGGTCATCTCATCCTCCGCAACGTGCGTTCACCGAAGGCCCGCCCAGGCACCCTTCATCTCGCGCCATTCCCGGTAAACCAGGACGATCATCAGGGAATCGAGGCCCGAAAGAAGCAGCAGCACCGGCGAAGGCGACGTGGTCCAGTGGTGAAGCTGGTAAGCGACGAACCCCGCCAGCACCACCATCGCAATCGGATAGGCCCAGAGAATGCGGCGCGCCAGCATGAACACCATCAGCAGTTTCAGGAAGCCGTGCCCCGTCAGGTAAAAGGCATAGAAATGCTGGGTCTGGATCGGAAAGGCCTCGGCCGCCTGGCGGAACCAGTTCGCCATCGGGTCGGTCGGGTCCTGGGCGATCTCGTGCTTGGTAAGCCAGGCGACAAGGTGCAGGATCGCCATGTTCGGCGTCAGCAGCAGGCCAAGCCCGCCGACGGCCTCGCCCGAGGCGAGCAGGCCCTTGATCACAAGGCTCGCCTCGAACACCCAGTGCAGGCGCCGCGCCAGCCAGGACCGTTCGATCGGCGGGCGCTTGTCAGTCCTTGCCGCGGTAGGGCTCGACATATTGCAGCGCCATGTCCCAGGGGAAGAAGATCCAGGTGTCCTGGCTGACCTCGGTGATATAGGTGTCCACCATCGGCCGGCCCTGCGGTTTCGCATAGACCGTCGCGAAATGCGCCTTGGGATAGAGCTTGCGCACCAGGTCGAGCGTCTTGCCGGTATCGACCAGGTCATCGACGACCAGGATGCCGGTGCCATCGCCCATCAGCCCGGCCTGCGGCGCCTTGATCACCTGCGCGTCCATCTGCGACTGGTGGTTGTAGCTGCGCACGCTGATCGTATCGACGATGCGGATATCGAGCTCGCGCGCCACCACCGCCGCCGGCACCAGACCGCCCCGGGTGATCGCCACCACCGCCTTCCAGGCCCCGCCGTCCAGCGGACCGTGCTTGTCAAGCCGCCAGGCCAGCGCGCGCGCGTCGCGGTGGATCTGGTCCCAGCTGACGTGGAAGCCCTTTTCGTGCGGCAGGCGGTCGTTCATGCGTCCCTCACCGGCTGAGGGCCAGGCTGACGCCCAGCGCGCCGAGCGCCAGGGCCGTCGTGCGGTCGATCCAGCGCTTGGCCGAAAGATAGACGCCGCGCACCCTCGGCTGCGTCAGGAACAGCGTCAGCGCGGTGTAGAAAAGCAGCTCGTCGGCGAGGGCGAGCAGGTAGAGGCCCGTCTGCTGGCCGAAGGTCAGCGGGTCCGGGAAGATCGACAGCACCACGGCCGAGAAGAACAGCGCCGGCTTGGGGTTAGACAGGTTCAGTGCCATCCCGCCGAAGAACCCGCGCCGCAGCGAGGCTCCGCCCGGCGTGCCGACCGGATCGCCCGCGCCGCGCCAGATATGGACCGCCACCCAGATCAGATAGGCCGCCCCCGCCAGCTTCAGCCCGATGAACAGCGCCGGCACCAGATGGAACAGCACCGTCAGCCCGGCCAGCGCGAAGATGCACCAGAGCGAGGCGCCGAAGGCGAGGCCCAGCGCGTAAGGCAGCGTGGCGGCGCGGCCTTCGGAAAACGCCCGCTGCATCGTGGCCACGACCGCCGGCCCGGGCGAGACCATCGCCACCCAGTGCGTGGCGACGAACAGCGCGATCAGGTGCCAGGTCACTGCCCGTTGTCCTTTCGCCCTGTCACCACGTCGATATCCGGCGCATCGACCGCCTTCATGCCGACGACATGGTAGCCCGCATCGACATGCAGGACCTCGCCCGTGGTGCCGGACCCCAGGTCCGACAGAAGGTAGAGCGCCGCCTTGCCCACCTCTTCCTGCGTGACATTCCGGCGGAGCGGCGAATTCAGTTCGTTCCACTTCATGATATAGCGGAAATCGCCGATGCCGCTGGCCGCCAGCGTCTTGATCGGCCCCGCGCTGATCGCGTTGACGCGGATGCCGTCGCGGCCGAGGTCTTCGGCGATGTACTGGACGGAGGTTTCCAGCGCCGCCTTGGCCAGCCCCATGACGTTGTAATGCGGCATCACCTTTTCCGCGCCGTAATAGGTCAGCGTCAAGAGCGACCCGCCGTCCGGCATCATCGCGGCGGCACGGCGCGCCACGGCGGTGAAGGAATAGACCGAGATGTCCATCGTCATCCGGAAGTTCGCGGCGCCGGTGTCCACATAGCGGCCGCGCAGTTCGGTCTTGTCGGAAAACCCGATGGCGTGCACGACGAAGTCGAGACTGCCCCAGAGCGCCGCGAGCCGGGCGAAGAGCGCGTCCAGCGAAGCTTCGTCGGCGACATCGCATTCCGTCATCTCGGACATGCCGATGGAGGCGATCAGCGGCGCGACTCGCTTCTTCAGCGCCTCGCCCTGATAGGAAAAGGCCATCTCGGCCCCCTGGTCGGCACAGGCCTTCGCGATGCCCCAGGCGATGGACTTGTCGTTGGCCAGACCCATGATCAGCCCGCGCTTGCCGGCCAGAAGATTGCCCGCCATAAGTGTCCCCCGCAGCGCCGGTTTTCGCGTGGGCGGAAGCATTAGGCGAAGACCGGAGCCGCAGCAAGGGCGGGGCGGCGCGGCCGGCGCCGGGCACCCGGAAGGAGGGCCGCAATGGCCGACAGGGGCGGAATCTTCTCCGGGGCCGATCCCTTCGCGATCGCGCGGCGCTGGCTGGATGAGGCGGAGGCCACGGAACCCAACGATCCCAATGCCATCGCGCTGGCGACCGTCGATGCGGATGGCATGCCGAATGTCCGGATGGTGTTGCTGAAGGACATCGAGGAAGATGCCTTCGTCTTCTACACCAACTACGGATCGGCCAAGGCGGCCGAGATCGGCGCCACCGGCAAGGCCGCCTTCGTCCTGCACTGGAAGTCGCTCCGCCGGCAGATCCGGGTGCGCGGCGAAGTCCGCCGGGAAGAGGGGCCGAAAGCCGATTCCTACTTCGCCTCGCGCTCGCTGAAAAGCCGGCTGGGCGCCTGGGCGTCGAAACAGTCCGAACCCCTCTCCTCGCGCGCCGCGCTGGTCGCCGAGGTGGCCAGGGTGACGCTCCGCCACGGGCCGAGCCCCGCCCGCCCGCCCTTCTGGGGCGGCTTCCGCATCGCGCCGGTCGAGGTGGAGTTCTGGGCCGACGGCGAGTTCCGCCTGCATGACCGTTTCCGCTGGCGGCGTCCGCACGTGCGGGGCGACTGGGACATCCGGCGCCTCAACCCCTGAATTTCGCGCTTCGCGAAATACCACAACGGCTGGACGTGTTTTTTTGGACTTGAAACCAATGAATGCATAGTATCAGCCTAGCGTGCGCAATAGTGGGATACGGGGCGCGCTTCGAATGTCGCAGGCGGAGTCTGTCACGCACTTGATCAACGGTAAGGTCAAGTGGTTCGACCCGACGAAAGGTTTCGGGTTCATAGTCTCCGAAGAAGGCGGCGCCGATATCCTTTTGCATGCCAACGTGCTGCGGAATTTCGGCCAGGGCTCGGTGGCCGACCATGCCCGGATCGTCGTCCGGGTCCAGCAGACGGCGCGCGGCGCGCAGGCGGTCGAGGTTCTCGAAATCCATCCGCCCGAGGCCGAACACGGCCATGGCCAGATGGAAGACCTCAATGACAGCGACGCCGCCTCTTTGGCGGCGCTGACGCTCGAACCCGCCCGGGTAAAGTGGTTCGACAAGGTCAAGGGCTTCGGCTTCGCCAATGTCTTCGAACGGTCCGAGGATGTCTTCATCCACATCGAGGTCCTGCGCCGGTCGGGTTTCGCCGATCTGCAGCCGGGCGAGGCGGTCTGCCTGAAGGTGATCGAGGGCCGGCGCGGCCGGATGGCGGCGCAGGTCCTGTCATGGGAGACGGCGCTGCGCGAGAAGGGTTGAGCGGGATGCGCCAAGGGCTGCGCATTCCGGTCCGCCCGTGTCGCGCCCTGCTCGCCTCTTCTCCTTCCCTGCGCAACGGAGGGCGGCGCCCGACCGCGGGGGGGCGCACCAAGGGTGTCGGTCCGCGCTTTATGGTGCCTCCAACCCCAACGTTGTTCCCGCAGACTGCCGTTGCGAAAGCGCCCGCCCGGGGGGCGGTCGGGCGCTGCCCGGGCCGCTTCGCGGCGTATCCGGGCGAAGGGGCGGTAAGTTCAAGGCGTGGGCGGGGGTGAGGTCATGCCATTTTCCCTGCGAACCGCCCTCGCCGCAGCCGCCCTCCTGCCCGCGCTCGCTTCCCCCGTCCTCGCCGCCGCCTGCCGCGACGAAGCGGCCGACTTCCGCTGGCAGGGCGGGACGGCGCATTTCACCGTCGAGATCGCCGACACCGAAGGCGAACGGGCGCGCGGGCTCATGTTCCGCTCCAGCCTGCCCGAGGCAGAGGGGATGCTCTTCGTCTACGGCCGCCCGCAGCCGGTGGCCTTCTGGATGAAGAACACCCTTATCCCCCTCGACATGATCTTCATCGGCGAAGACGGGCGGGTCCGGTCGGTCCATGCCGGCGCCATCCCGCATGACGAAACGCCGATCCCCGGTGGGGCCGACATCCGCTTCGTGCTGGAAATCAACGCGGGCCTCGCCGGAACGCTGGGGATCGCGCCCGGGGCCGAGTTCCGGCATCCGCTCGTCGACCCGCGCTTCGCCGCCTGGGCGTGCGATTGACGCGGGCCAGGGCAACCCGGGCGCAACCGGCTTTCCAGAGCCCGCCGGCTCGGCTAGAGACGGCAGCATCGGGGCGTAGCGCAGCCAGGTAGCGCATCTGCTTTGGGAGCAGAGGGCCGGAGGTTCGAATCCTCTCGCCCCGACCATCGCCGGAAGGCCCGGCAAGAAAGCCGGCCCGCCACGCCAGGTCGGGCGCACGGGCCGGACCGCCTCGTGTCAGTCGTCCGCGGGCTCGTAGTCGGGAATGAAGGTCTCGGTCACGGTGGGCTCCGTCTTCGTCGTGCCCGGGATCTTGTCGTCGGCCGAACGCCGTTCGCCCGCGCAGGCAAACGAGCCGTCCGTGACCACCTTCGGCTTCGCGATCTCGCAGTCGAAGCGGGTCGCGTCGGCGACGCGGAGGACGACCGCCTCTTCGGTCGCTATCGCCGTCAGGACGGGGGTTGCGGGGATAGCAGGCAGAACGCTCAGCGCAAGCGCGGAGAAGATCGTAATCATGTTGTCACTCGCTAATGGAACACCAGGAAATGCCACAATCTCACCACACTGCGGCAAAACTGCGGCGGGATTGTGGCGGCGGCAACGGAATTGGACCGCCCTGGCCGCGACTCCCCCGGGGGGCGAGGTGCGACCTTCCGACCGGCAGGACACGCCCTCAGAGCGCGCAAGTCGTTGGACTTGCACAGATTCCGCGGGCGCGTCCAGCAAGGTGAATCAGCCCGGCAGACCGGTGCCCCGCGTCAACTGAAAATTCCGTTGCCAGATCGAAAAAAATCTGTTGACCGGGCGGCGCGAGATACGGCAACTTGTGTGAGCCGCCAAAAGACCTACAACATGTAGTGGCGCGGCAGGGGGAACAGCGAAAACGGGCGAAGGCGGGAACCGACCCGCCGGCCGGGGCAGTGCGCTCCGGTGGCCTTCGCTTTGCGCCTTGCCGCCAGTCCGCCGGCGACGCGAACGAAATGGCGCGCCCGAAAAGAGGCGCGGAACGAACCGGGGCAGAGAGACATGAAGATCGAACGCACCTTCACCAAAGCCGGCCGCGATGCCTATGACGGGATCGCCTTCGCGGTCACCACCTCCGAAATCCGCAATCCCGACGGCACCGTCGTCTTCCGCAACGACGCCGTCGAGGTGCCCGAGAGCTGGAGCCAGGTGGCGAGCGACGTTCTTGCGCAGAAGTATTTCCGCAAGGCGGGCGTACCGGCGCTGCTGAAGCGCGTGAAGGAAAAGGGCGTGCCGGAATTCCTCTGGCGCTCGGTCCCCGACACCGCCGCCCTCGACGCGCTGCCGGAAGGCGACCGCTACGTCGGCGAAACCTCGGCCCGCCAGGTCTTCGATCGCCTCGCCGGCGCCTGGGCCTACTGGGGCTGGAAGGGCGGCTACTTCACCATCGAAGCCGACGCCCGCGCCTACTTCGACGAAATGCGCGTCATGCTCGCCCGCCAGATGGCCGCGCCCAACTCGCCGCAATGGTTCAACACCGGCCTGCACTGGGCCTACGGCATCGACGGCCCGTCGCAGGGCCACTTCTACGTCGATCACCGCTCCGGCGTGCTCACCAAGTCCGAATCGGCCTACGAACACCCCCAGCCGCATGCCTGCTTCATCCAGTCCGTCTCCGACGACCTGGTAAACGAAGGCGGCATCATGGACCTCTGGGTCCGCGAGGCGCGGCTGTTCAAGTACGGCTCGGGCACCGGCACCAACTTCTCCTCGCTGCGGGGCGAAGGCGAGCGGCTTTCCGGCGGCGGCAAATCCTCGGGCCTGATGGGCTTCCTGAAGATCGGCGACCGCGCGGCGGGTGCCATCAAGTCGGGCGGCACCACGCGCCGCGCCGCCAAGATGGTGATCTGCGACATGGATCACCCCGACATCGAGGCCTTTATCAACTGGAAGGTGATCGAGGAGCAGAAGGTCGCCTCGCTCGTCGCCGGCTCGAAGATGCACGAGGCGCGGCTGAACGACATCTTTACCGCGATCCGCACCTGGGACGGCTCGACCGAAGACGCCGTCGATCCGACGAAGAACCCAGGCTTGAAGGCCGCGATCCGGGCATCGAAAAAAGTCTCGATCCCCGACACTTACGTCAAGCGCGTGCTGGACTACGCGCGCCAAGGCTACGGGAGCATCGAATTCCCGACCTACGACACCGATTGGGATAGTGAAGCCTACGCCTCGGTCTCGGGCCAGAACTCCAACAACTCGGTCCGCGTCACCGACGCCTTCCTCAGGGCGGTGCGCGACGACGGGGATTGGGAACTGATCCGCCGCACCGACGGCAGGATCGCCAAGACCGTCAAGGCCCGCGACCTCTGGGACCAGGTCGGCCACGCCGCCTGGGCCTGCGCCGACCCCGGCATCCAGTTCCACGATACCGTCAACGCCTGGCACACCTGCCCCGAAGACGGCGCCATCCGGGGCTCGAACCCCTGTTCGGAATACATGTTCCTGGACGACACCGCCTGCAACCTGGCGTCGATGAACCTGCTGACCTTCTACACCGGCGGCAAGTTCGATGCCGAGGCCTACGTCCACGCCACCCGGCTCTGGACCGTGACCCTGGAAATCAGCGTGCTCATGGCGCAGTTTCCCTCGAAGGAAATCGCCCAGCGCTCCTACGACTTCCGCACCCTCGGGC
Source organism: Paracoccaceae bacterium (assembly GCA_046155885.1). GTDB lineage: Bacteria > Pseudomonadota > Alphaproteobacteria > Rhodobacterales > Rhodobacteraceae > JAOADN01. Next base: position 99,711 of record JBJXFU010000007.1, on the reverse strand, counting down.
TCGGCTACGCCAATATCGGCGGCCTTCTGATGACGATGGGCCTGGGCTACGACTCGGCCGAAGGCCGCGCGCTCTGCGGCGCGCTGACTGCGGTGATGACGGGCGTTTCCTACGCCACCTCGGCCGAGATGGCGGGCGAGTTGGGGGCCTTCCCGGCCTACGACAGGAACGCCCCCCACATGCTGCGCGTCATCCGCAACCACCGCCGCGCGGCGCATGGCGCGCAGGCGGGCTACGAGGATGTGAACGTCGCCCCGGTGCCCCTCGACTACCCGAACATCCCCGTGGAAGGGCTTGGCGAGCTTGCGAAATCCGCCTGGGACGAAGCCCTGGCCCTGGGCGAACGGCACGGCTACCGCAATGCCCAGGCCACGGTCGTGGCGCCCACCGGCACCATCGGCCTGGTGATGGACTGCGACACCACCGGGATCGAACCCGACTTCGCGCTGGTGAAGTTCAAGAAGCTCGCGGGCGGCGGCTACTTCAAGATCATCAACCGCTCGGTGCCCGCAGCCCTCGAAACGCTCGGCTACGGTGCTGCCCAGATCGGCGAGATCGTCTCGCACGCGGTCGGCCACGGCTCGCTCGGCAACGCGCCCGGGATCAACCACACCGCCCTTCTCGGCCACGGCTTCGGCCGGGCCGAGATCGACAAGGTCGAGGCCGCTTTGCCCTCGGCATTCGACATCCGCTTCGTCTTCAACCAGTGGACGCTCGGCGAAAGCTTTTGCCGCGAAACCCTTGGCATCCCCGAAGAAAAGCTCGCCGACCCGAGCTTCGACATGCTCCGCCACTTCGGCTTCACCAAGGCCCAGGTCGACGCGGCCAACGACCATGTCTGCGGAACGATGACGCTGGAAGGCGCGCCGCACCTGAACCCCGAACACTACAGCGTCTTCGACTGCGCCAATCTCTGCGGCAAGACCGGCCGCCGCTTCCTCGGCGTGGACAGCCACATCCACATGATGGCCGCCGCCCAGTCCTTCATCTCGGGCGCGATCTCCAAGACCATCAACATGCCGAACGCCGCGACGATCGGGGAAACGCTCGCGGCCTACGAGCTTTCCCACTCGCTCGGCATCAAGGCCAACGCGCTCTACCGCGACGGGTCCAAGCTCAGCCAGCCGCTGGCATCGGCGCTGGTCGAGGATGACGAAGAGGCCGAGGAGATCCTCGCCAGCGGCAGCCAGCAGGAAAAGGCCGCCGTGCTGGCCGAGAAGATCGTCGAGAAGATCATCGTCAAGGAAATCGTCCGCAGCCACCGCGAAAAGCTGCCCGAGCGCCGCAAGGGCTATACCCAGAAGGCCATCGTCGGCGGCCACAAGGTCTATCTGCGCACCGGCGAATACCGCGACGGGCAGCTCGGCGAGATCTTCATCGACATGCACAAGGAAGGCGCTGGCTTCCGGGCGATGATGAACAACTTCGCCATCGCCGTCAGCGTCGGCCTGCAATACGGCGTGCCGCTCGAGGAATTCGTCGAGGCCTTCACCTTCACCAAGTTCGAACCCGCAGGGATGGTGCAGGGCAACGACTCGATCAAGTCCGCGACCTCGATCCTCGACTACATCTTCCGCGAACTGGCGGTCAGCTACCTCGACCGCACCGACCTCGCGCATGTAAAGCCGCAAGGCGCGAGCTTCGACGACCTCGGCGAAGGCGAGGACGCCAATATCGCCGAACCCTCGGACCGCGCCGCCAGCCGCTCGATCGAGGTGCTGAAGCAGATCAGCTCGACCGGGTACCTGAGGAAGCGCCTGCCGCAGGAACTGACCGTCTTCCAGGGCGGCATCGGCGCCACCGGCTTCGGCGACCCGGTTGCGGCGCTGACCCGGCTGGTGCCCGAGACGATGGGGGCGGTGGTCGCGGGGGCCACCGCGCTGACCAGCGGGTCGGTGGCCATCGACCTCAGGGTGAAGGCGAAGATGCAAGGCTACGAAGGCGAGGCCTGCGGCGAATGCGGGAACTTCACGCTTGTGCGGAACGGTACTTGCATGAAGTGCAATACGTGCGGTGGGACGAGCGGGTGTAGTTGAGGAGACTGCCATGACGGTTGCCATTCGGAATGCGGGCTACATCGGTTCGATGAGCAACAATCGGTTCATCAACGTCCCAGAGATCGTGGAAAACACGGAAACTGGCGTGATCGGCGCGATGGACAACAACGACGTTGTCGTTTCGCCGAAGTCGGCGAGTTGGAAACGAAGGATGGGTGACCTCTTGATGACAACGGCCATTGGCTCCGTCTTCAGGGCACTGGTTGGATGAATGGAATCCGGGGCGGGTGCGCTCGCCCCTGACGCGGATCGGGCCGCAGGCAGAAACCGGGCGGTCAACAGAACAGAGCCTGATCAGCGAAACTGCAAAGGGGGTCGGCGACGGCCCCCTTTTTCTTTGCCCGCTCTCGCGCCCCCCGCCCGACGCCCCCTTTCCCGGAACAGCCGCGAGAGCTACCCGGGCGGCGCCCGTCCGCCCCTTTGTGTATGGACTGGGGAGATCGCAAACCGCCTTATCCGTTACAGCGGTTTGCGTTCTTCCTGAATCGCCCTTCCCTCCCCCCCGCGCGACAGAGGGCGGCGCCCGACCGCGGGTGGGCGCACCAAGGGTGTCGGTCCGCGCTTTATGGTGCCTCCAACCCTAACGGTGTTCCCGCAGACTGCCGTTGCGGTAGCGCCCGCCCTGGGGGCGGTCGGGCGCTGCCCGGGCCGCTTCGCGGCTGTTCCGGGCAAGGGGCGGTGGGAAATGCGGAGCTCCAAGAACGCAAAATTCCCTAAAGGTTAATCCACCCAAAGCCATCCAATCGTATGGCATATTGCTGGCATAGTGCTGGGCGGTTGCTGGCCCCCTGCGAACGCTGCCGTCAGGAACCGTTACCGCAGCGTTCGCAAGGGCTTGGCGCAGGATCGCAGGGTCCCCGCCTGCAGCGGCGCCCGGCGCCGGCCCATCCGGATTTTCCCACCCGTTCCCCCCCTGTTATTGCCTAACCGCCCCCCGCCGCCCATCTATCCCCCCGAGCGATGCCCTTGCGCCCCGCGCCGCCTCCCCCCAATGCCGGGGGAACGGCCGGGTCCCGCAGCGGGCGGGTCGCCACCAAGGAGAGACAGATGAACACCTCACGCACCGCCGCCCTCGCCCTCGCCGCCGCCCTCCTGTCGGCCGGCATGGCCTTCGCGCAGACGGTCGTCACCGATACCGACGGCAACGGCACCTGGTCCATCGAGGAAATGCGCGCCACCTACCCGGACCTGGCCGACGGCGACTTCGCCGCGCTCGATGTCGACGGCAACGCCCAGATCGACGCCGACGAGCTGCAGGCCGGGCGCGAAAGCGGCCTCATCGCGCCCTGAGCGCTTCCCGGATCGGTTCCGAGAACAACGACCCCGGCCCCCCGGCCGGGGTCTTTTCGCTCCCGCCCGGTCCGGCCGATTCGCCGCTCGCCCCGCCATTTCCCCGCCAACCCGCCCGCCGGGCGCGTCTCCGCCTGTCGCCCGCCGCCCGCGACGGGGAACTCCGCCGACCGCGCCCGCCCTGCCACCCGCCGGCGGAACCCCGCAGGCGCAAACCGCCCCGACCGGCCGCATCCCGCGCGGATCCCGCCCCTGCCGGATCAACGCTTTACGCCCCGTTGCCGCAGGTCCGACAAGGACGCGCGCCCCGGGTCGGCACCTCCGGCCCGGCGCAGGAAAGAAGGAGACTTCCGATGATCCGTTTCACCCTCGCAACCGCGCTGGGCCTCGCCTCGGCCGGCGCCGCCCTGGCGGCCGGAACGCTTGCCGACCTCGACGCCGACAAGAGCGGCGGGCTTTCCCTGACCGAGCTGCAGGCCGTCTACACGAAGCTCGACGACGCCGGGTTCAAGGCCATCGACTCCAACGCCGACGGCGCGGTGGACGAGGCCGAGATGAAGGCGGCGGTCGACACGGGGATGCTCGTGGCCGGCTGACGCCTTCGGGCGGCTCCGGCGGCGGCCCTTCCCCCGTCGCCGGGGCCGGACCCGTTCAGAGCCCGCGCGCCAGCGCCGCGACCCCGGTGCGCGCCACGTCCGACAGGCCCAGGGGGCGCATCAGTTCGGCAAAGGCGTCGATCTTCTCGGAGGTCCCGGTGATCTCGAAGACGAAGCTCTGCAGCGTCGAATCGACCACGTTGGCGCGGAAGATCTCGGCCAGCCGCAGCGCCTCGATGCGCTTGTCGCCGGTCCCGGCCACCTTGAACAGCGCCAGCTCGCGCTCGACCGCCGGCCCCTCGACCGTCAGGTCGTGCACCTCGTGCACCGGCACCAGCCGGCCAAGCTGCGCCTTGATCTGCTCGATCACCGCCGGCGTGCCGCGGGTCACCACGGTGATGCGGCTCTTGTGCCCTTCATGGTCCACCTCGGCCACCGTCAGGCTGTCGATGTTGTAGCCCCGCCCCGAGAACAGCCCGATCACCCGCGCCAGCACCCCGGCCTCGTTGTCCACCAGCACCGCCAGCGTATGGGACTCGATGCCCCCGGCATTGGGGTCGCGGAGGTCATAGGCCGAGTGGCTCGACGAGCCCTTCTTGATGTTCAGGGGGGACATGGGGCGCGGTTCCCTCTCAGTTCGGAAGGGTGTCTGGTCTGGCGCGCTGTATGGTCTACGGCGCCGGACACGTCCAGTCCTTCACGGTGAACCAGCTCTCCGAATAAAGCCGCGCCGTGGTGATCTCGGCGACCGAGGCCTCGTCATAGCGGTTGATGTATTCCCAGACGATCCGGCCCGAGGCGTCGAACTCGAAGGCGCGCCCGCCCTCGAACTCGGTAACAAGGTAGCCGCCATGCGGCGAGGGGTCGATCGCGCCCCGGATCACCGACACCATCTCCTGCCCGGGGCGGTTGCCCCAGGTCGTCCAGGTCCTGCCGGTCGCGGGGTCCAGCCCCATCACCTCGCTCACCTCCGGCGTGCCGGGGATGAAGGTGTCCTCGGGGCCAAGGCTGGTGCGGAAGATGTTGTTGTTGAACAGCGCGATGCTGCCGTCCGGCCGCCAGTGGGGGTCGTGCTGGCGCAGATAGGGACCGGTCTTGTACCACTTCACGCGCCAGGTCACCGGGTCGATCACCGCGATCATGTTGTGCTGGCGCAGCGAGATCAAGAGATCGCCCGCCTTGAACATCGGGAAGGCCGCCGCCATTGACGCCGGCAGTTCGGCGATCTTGTTCAGGTGCACCAGCTCCGGCCGGCTCGGCCGGTCCGGGCGGAAGGAATCGCCGGTGCCCGTCATCAGCGCCTTGAGGCCGCTGTCGTAGAAGATGCGCATGACCGACTTGCGTTCAAGCACCGTACCGTCATCCGAGACCCGGAGGATCAGGTCGTCGAGCACGGGCCCCTCGTGCTCGGCCAGTGTGAAGGGCACGAACTGCTCGTCAGGATTGGCCGAGCCGTTGGCGATGAAGCGGCGGCCGGGAATCCAGTAGCCGCCCTTTTCGGTTGTCTCGACCGAATGGTGGGTCGGCTCGGCCAGCGACCACTCGACCTTGCCGCAGCGCGAAAGCTTCACCGTGCCCGCGTATTCGTAGTTGAAGACGACCGAGCCGTCCGGGTTGATCACCGCGCCATGCAGATCGACGTTGCGGTCGGTCTGCGGCGCGGTCTCGCCGAAGGCGGACTTGTCGGGGAAATCCTGCGAATGCAGCACCGGCCATTTCGCCACGACCGTCCCGTCGCGCCGCATCAGCCGCAGCCCGGTCTGGCCGTCCCAGAAGCTCGCCATCAGCACAAGCTCGCCGTCGTTGCCGACCGCGTTCACCGTCACGCCCTCGCCGGGCTTGCGCACCGGCTGCAGATAGACGGCAGGCCGCGTCGTGTTGTTCCGGACCTGCGAGGCGACCCCGGACGTGGTCGCGAGGAAATTCGCCGCGAAGCGGTACACCGCGTTCTGCGCTAACTCCGACCAGATGCCGAGCGCGAACGACGCCACCGCGGCGAGCACCAGACAGGCCAGCCAGAAAGGCACCGGCAGGGCGGAGTTTCGCGGCTCAGGCAAGGCGCCGCCCGTTCATCGGCGCGCGCTCATACCAGCACCGCCCCCTTGGCCCCGATCGCCCCAGCCGTGTCGGCCTCGCCCAGCAGCATCTCGTTGTGCGGCCTGCCCGAGGGGATCATCGGAAAGCAGTTCTCGTGCTTCTCGACGAGGCAGTCGAAAATCACCGGTCCGTCGTAGCGGATCATCTCCAGGATCGCGTCATCCAGATCGGCCGGATCGGTGCACTTGATCCCCTTCGCCCCGAAGGCCTCGGCCAGCTTCACGAAATCGGGCAGCGACTCGCTCCAGGAATGCGAATAGCGCTCACCGTGCAGCAGCTCCTGCCACTGCCGCACCATGCCGAGGCGTTCGTTGTTCAGGATGAACTGCTTCACCGGTGTGCGGAACTGCATCGCGGTGCCCATCTCCTGCATGTTCATCAGCCACGACGCCTCGCCCGCGACGTTGATGACCAAAGCCTTCGGATGCGCGACCTGCACGCCGATCGACGCCGGGAACCCGTAGCCCATCGTGCCAAGCCCGCCGGAGGTCATCCAGCGGTTCGGTTCCTCGAAAGTCAGGAACTGCGCCGCCCACATCTGGTGCTGGCCGACTTCGGTGCAGATGTACCGGTCCATGCCTTTGGTCAGCGCCTCGAGCCGTTGCAGGGCGTATTGCGGCTTGATGGTCTGGCCGGAAGGTTGATAGGCAAGGCAATCCTTCGCCCGCCACTCGCCGATCTGCGCCCACCACTTCGCCAGGCCGTCGCGGTTCACCTTCGCTCCGCGCGACTTCCACAGCGCCAGGACATCGTCCAGAACCTCGGCCACGTCGCCGACGATCGGCACGTCGACATGGATGACCTTGTTGATCGACGAAGGATCGATGTCGATGTGGGCCTTGCGACTGTGCGGCGAGAAGTCCCTGATCCGGCCGGTGATGCGGTCGTCGAACCGGGCGCCGACGTTGACCATCAGATCGCAGCCGTGCATGGCAAGGTTCGCCTCGTAAAGCCCGTGCATCCCCAGCATGCCCAGCCAGTTCTTCCCGCCCGAGGGATAGGCGCCAAGCCCCATCAGCGTCGAGGTCACCGGAAAGCCCGTGGCCGCCGCCAGTTCGCGCAAAAGCGCGCTGGCCCGCGGGCCCGAATTGATGACGCCGCCGCCGGTGTAGAGGATCGGCCGCTCGGCCGTCTCGATCATCCCCACAAGCTCCGCGATGCGCCCGGGCTCGCCCTTGGTCCGCGGCTGGTAGTGGCTGACCTTCACCTGTTTCGGGCCGGTATAGGTGCCGGTGGCGAACTGCACATCCTTCGGAATGTCGATCAGCACCGGCCCCGGGCGGCCGTGCGTGGCGATATGGAACGCCTCGTGGATCACCGCCGACAGCCGCTCGGTTTCCTTCACCAGCCAGTTGTGCTTGGTGCAGGGCCGGGTGATGCCCACCGTGTCGGCCTCCTGGAACCCGTCGGTGCCGATCATGAAGGTCGGCACCTGCCCGGTGAGGACGACCAGCGGGATCGAATCCATCAGCGCGTCGGTCAGGCCGGTGACGGCGTTCGTGGCACCGGGCCCCGAGGTCACCAGCACGACGCCGGGCCTGCCGGTCGAGCGCGCATAGCCCTCGGCCATATGCACCGCGCCCTGCTCGTGGCGGACAAGGATGTGGCGGATCTCGTTCTGCTGGAAAATCTCGTCATAGATCGGCAGCACGGCGCCGCCCGGATAGCCGAACACCGTGTCCACACCCTGATCCTTCAGGGCCTGGACCACCATTCTCGCACCCGTCATCTGCCGCGACATCGCTTCCGCTCCGCTTGTCTCACTGAACGCCGGTGGCGAACCCGAATCGGCCGCCCGGCAAAAAAAAACCCCCGACCGCGATCGGGGGCGCATGGAGGTTCCGGTCTGGCTGCCGTCACCGGTCCATGCACCGCTTTCCTACGATTACAAGCACCGACGGCATCGCCATCGCCCCCTTCCGGTACAGTGGGCGGACACTAGGGGCGGCGGCAAAGGGCGTCAACCGCGAAATCCGCGCAGAAAGTGTCGCGGCGGGCGCTGTTCCGACATTTTTGTTGCGCGGCGGCCCCGCCGTACGAAACACTTGCGAAACGCGCTGCCCCGGAGCCGGGTTCCGCCCCGTCCCGGCCGGGCATCGGGAGCCGCTTGCCGGCAATTCCGCCCTGGTCCGAGGTTGACAGACAAGCGCCGAGACCAATCTTATCGGTCAGGCGGCAGGCCCGGCCTGCCGCGCCTACGCAGAACCGGGCACAGAACCGGGCCGGCACCAGTCCGGATCCGGGCACAAGGGAGGACATCCATTGCATCGCCGTTCGTTCCTGACCAAGGCCGCCATCGGCGGCGTCGCAACCGGCGCGGCCGCGCTCGCTGCACCCGCCATCGCGCAATCCGCGCCGAAGGTGAACTGGCGCGTCACCTCGTCCTTCCCGAAGTCGCTCGACACCATCTACGGCGCGGCCGAGACCATGGCGGGCTATGTCTCGGCGATGACCGACGGCAACTTCCAGTTGCAGGTCTTTCCGGCCGGCGAGCTCGTCCCCGGCGGCCCGCCCTCGATCGACGCGGTCAAGGCCGGCACGGTCGAGGCCTGCCACACCGCCACCTATTACAACTGGGGCCAGGACGCGACCTACGCGCTCGGCTGCACCACGCCTTTCGGCCTCAACTACCGCCAGCTCAACGCCTGGCTCTACCGCGGCGACGGCATCGCGCAGCTCAACGAGTTCTTCAACGCCCAAGGCATGCACTACTTGCCCTGCGGCAATACCGGCGTGCAGATGGGCGGCTGGTACCGCAAGGAAATCGCCTCGGTCGCGGACCTTCAGGGCCTGAAGATGCGCATCGGCGGCTTCGCCGGCAAGGTGATCGAGAAGATCGGCGTGGTGCCCCAGCAGATCCCCGGCGGCGACATCTATCCGGCGCTGGAAAAGGGCACCATCGACGCGGCCGAATGGGTCGGGCCCTATGACGACGAAAAGCTCGGCTTCTACAAGGTCGCGCCCTACTACTACTATCCCGGCTGGTGGGAAGGCGGCCCGGCGCTGGCCACCTGCGTCAGCCTTTCGAAGTGGAACGAGCTGCCGAAGAGCTACCAGCAGGTACTCGCCACCGCCTGCGAGGCGGCGAACTCGAACATGATGGCGAACTACGACTGGAAGAACCCTGCGGCCCTGAAGAGCCTGGTGGCCAACGGCGCGCAGCTCCGGCCCTTCCCGCAGGACGTGCTGTCGGCGGCCTTCGACGCGGCGATGGCGACCTATGCCGAGGTCGGCGCGGCAAATCCGATGTTCAAGAAGATCAAGGACAGCCAGGACGCCTTCAAGAAGGACGCCTATCTCTGGGCGCAGATCGCCGAGTTCAACTACGACTACTTCATGATGCAGCAGCAGCAGGCCGGGAAGCTCTGAGCCTCCGCCAGCCCGGACAGGCAGGGCCCCGGAGGCGACTCCGGGGCCTTGGCATTTAGAAAGGTGCCGGCTGCCCGAAGGCGCAAGCCGCGCAGCGGCCCGGGCGGCGCCCGGCTGCGGGGTGGCGCAGCGACAGCTTCGGTCCGCGCTTTACGGGGCCTCCAACCCCGCCGGAGTTCCCGCAGACCGGCGTTGCGGTGGCGCCCGCCCCCGAACGCAATGGGGGGGCGGTCGGGCGCCGCCCGGGTGGCTCTCGCGGCTGTTCCGGGCAAGGGGGGAGGGTGAGGGTGGTGAGGGGAGAAGGCAAAAGGCGTTAAGAAAGCGAAACGACTTAACGTTAACTTAACCGAAAGCCATACGATCGTATGGCAGGTTGCTGGCATAGTGCTGGGGGGTTGCTGACCCCCTGCGAACGGTGCGGATGCAGGCGGTTAATGCAGCGTCCGCAAGGGCTTGGGACAGGCTTGCGGGCGTCCTCCCGACCTCAAGAAGCGGGCCGGTTCCCCCCCATTCATCTTCCTCCAGAAGCCACCCGCCCTGACCGCTGGCAGCCACGCCTCAGGGATTGACCGTCGGCGGCGCCAGCGGCACCAGCCCACCCCCCGGCGCCAGCCCCCCGCCCGGCGCGCCGAGCCCCGGAAGCTGCGGCACGGTGATGGTCACGCTCGACGCGTCCACCGGCGGGCCCTTGTAATGCATGACAAGCTGCGGGAAGGCGATCACCACCCCCACCATCACCACCTGGATCACCACGAACGGTACCGCCCCCCAGTAGATCTGCCCCGTCGTCACCGGCTCGGTTCGCAGTCCGGTCACCTTGTCGAGATAGGGAACCCGTGGCGCGACCGAACGCAGGTAGAACAGCGCGAAGCCGAAGGGCGGGTGCATGAACGAAGTCTGCATGTTCACCCCCAGGATCACCCCGAACCAGATCAGGTCGATCCCCAGCCGCTCGGCGGCCGGCGCCAGCAGCGGCACGATGATGAACGCAAGCTCGAAGAAGTCGAGGAAGAAGGCCAGCAGGAACACCAGCACCGAAACCGCGATCAGGAATCCCGTCTCGCCGCCGGGTAGCGAAACCAGCAGGTGCTCGACCCAAAGATGCCCGTTAACGCCATAGAATGTCAGCGAAAAAACCCGCGCGCCGATCAGGATGAACATCACGAAGGACGACAGCCGCGTCGTCGCGGTCAGGGCTGAGCGGATCACCTGCATCGACAGCCGCCGCTTCACCCCGGCGAGGAACAGCGAGCCCACCGCCCCCATCGCCCCGCCTTCGGTCGGCGTCGCGATGCCGAGGAAGATGGTGCCGAGCACCAGGAAGATCAGCGCCAGCGGCGGGATCAGCACGATCACCACCTGCTGGGCCAGCCGCGACATGCTGTTAAGCTGGCTCGCCTTGTCGAAGACCGCATAGGCATAAACCACAAGGATGCCCACCGCCGTCCCGAGGATATCGGCCTTCGCCCCCCAGGTCGGGTAAAGGTAGTGGTGCGCCGCATAGGCCACGGCCACGGTGGCCAGGACCGCCGCGGCAAGCGACATCAGGCCGCCGCCGAGCGTCCGGGCCGCCAGCGGCAGCGCCGGGACGGTCGCGGGTTTCAAGACCGACAGGAGGAACACATAGGCCATGTAGACGCCGGTCAGCACCAGCCCCGGCAGGATGGCGCCCTTGTACATGTCGCCCACCGACCGGCCCAACTGGTCGGCCAGCACGATCAGCACCAGCGACGGCGGGATGATCTGCGCCAGCGTGCCCGAGGCCGCGATCACCCCCGACGCGACGCGCCGGTCATAACCGTAGCGCAGCATGATCGGCAGCGAGATCAACCCCATCGCGATGACGCTCGCCGCCACCACGCCGGTCGTCGCGGCCAGAAGCGCGCCCACCAGGATCACCGCATAGGCAAGGCCGCCCCGCACCGGCCCGAAAAGCTGGCCCACCGTGTCGAGCAGGTCCTCCGCCATGCCGGAGCGTTCCAGCACGATCCCCATGAAGGTGAAGAACGGAATGGCCAGGAGCGTCTCGTTCGACATCACCCCCCAGAGCCGGTCGGGCAGGGCGGTCAGAAGCGGCCAGTCCAGATGGATCGTGCCGCCGGAATACGGCGCGAGCCAGACGCCGATGACGAAGAACATCAGCCCGTTGGCGGCCAGCGAAAAGGCGACCGGATAGCCGAGGAGCAGGAACACGATCAGCGAGGCAAACATGATCGGCGCCATGCCCTGCGCGATCAGTTCCATCATGGGCGCGGCCCCTCGGCCTTACCGTCCGCCCCGGCCACGGCGCGGGCCAGTTCCTCGCCTTCCAGCGCGGCGGCCTCGTGCTGCGACACGAACGGCGTCGGGTCCGGAATCAGTCCGCGCATCACCGCGATCTTCTTGACGATTTCCGAGACACCCTGCAGCGCCAGAAGCAGGAACCCGACCAGCAGCATCGCCTTCGCAGGCCAGATGACCAGCCCCCCGGCATTGGTCGAAACCTCGCCGATGCGGACCGACTCGCGCACGTAGGGAACCAGCATCGCGATCATCAGCAGCGCGAAGGGCATCAGGAACAGGACATGGCCCAGAAGGTCGATCCAGTGCTGGCGCCGCCGCGACCAGAGCCCATAGACGATGTCGATGCGGATATGCTCGTTCTGCTTCAGCGTATACGCGGCCGCGCCAAGGAACGCCGCGCCATAGAGGTACCACTGCAGCTCCAGCCAGGAGTTGGAGGAGATGTTGAACACCTTCCGGACAGTCGCGTTGCCGGCGCTGACCAGGATCGCGACCAGGATCAGCCAGCCCACCGACTTGCCGATGATCTCGTTCATCCGGTCGATGGCACGTGCAAGGGCCAGGCCGGCGTTCATCGCGATGTTTCCCCCCGGTCGCGCGGCCGACCCCCTGCCTGATCACCGGGTAAAGTGCCGCCGCTTCGCTTTTTGTCGGGCCTGGGGCGGGATTGGTCAAGGCTTCTCTCCCGCCGCTCAGGGCGGGTCAGAACACGGTGGAAGGCCCGATCAGGTCCCAACGGTTGCCGAAAGGATCGCGCCAGACCGCGACCCACCCGTAGGGCTCTCCGCGTGGCGCCTCTTCGAAAAGTACGCCCGCGGCCGACATCGCCGCATGATCCCGGGCGAAGTCGTCGGTCCGCAGGAAGAACGCCACCCGCCCGCCGGTCTGGTTGCCGACCGCCGTCACCTGTGCCGGACCATCGGCCCGAGCGAGCAGAAGCCGCGTCCCCGCCGACCCCGGCGGCGCGACCAGCACCCAGCGCTTCGCCGCATCAAGCGCCTCATCTGCGACCAGCGTCCAGCCGAGCCGGCCGACATAGAAGGCGATGCCCTCGTCATACTCCGGCACGACCAGCGTGACCGCGCTGATCTCCTGCCGGGGCGGGGCAGGGCGCGCCGGGACGGGCAGGGTCAGACCTTCACCGGCCGGGTATCGGGCAGCGCGATCCGCGCCACCTGTTCGGCGATGGGATCGACCGACAGGGGATGCGTCTCGCCCGAATGCTCCGCAGGGTCGCCGATCGCCTGCCAGCGCCCGCCCTTGTAGATTTCCAGCGCCCCGAAGTTCGCCTTGTAGCCCATCTTGCGGCTGCCCGGCACCCAGTAGCCCAGGTAGACGTAGGGCAGCCCGGACTTCCGAGCGATCGCGACATGGTCGAGGATGATGTAAGTCCCCAGCGACTCCGCCACCCGGTCGGGGTCGTAGAAGCTGTAGACCATGCTCAGCCCGTCATCGAGCACGTCGGTCAGGCAGACCGCCGCCAGCGACCGGCGCTTGCCGGGCTCGCTCGGCGGGGCCGAGTATTCGACGACCCGGCTTTTCACCGGCGTCTCTTCGATCATCGCGGCGAACTCGAAAATGTCCATGTCGGCCATGCCGCCGTCGGAATGTCGGCTGTCGAGATAGCGGCGGAACAGCGCGTACTGGTCCTCGGTCGCCCAGGGGCTCGTCGCCTCGCGCCTGAGATGCGCGTTGCGCCGCAACGTTCGGCGCTGCGATTTCGACGGCACGAAATCGGCCACCCGGATGCGCGCCGAAAGGCAGGCGGTGCATTCCGCGCAGGACGGCCGGTAGAGAACGTTCTGGCTGCGTCGGAAGCCCTGCTTGGACAGCGCGTCGTTCAGCCGCTCGGCCGTATCGCCCTGCAGCGCGGTGAACAGCTTCCGCTCCGACCGCCCGTCGAGGTACGGGCAGGGTTGCGGCGCCGTCACATAGAACTGGGGCGCGATCGGCAGCGTGTGGCGCATGGGCCGCGGAACTACCCTGTTGGGCCGCCGAAAGCCGGTCTCGGCGATCGATGCGGAAAGTGACAGGCCGGAGATACCGGAACGTTAGCAAGCCGTCACATTTCCGCCAAGTCCCGCGTCGACCGGCGCCGCCGATTGCACAATTCCGAAGCCCGCGGCGGATTGTGAAACGGAAGGCGGGCAGTCCCGCCGTGGGACCGCCCGCCCGGTCCGCGCGCGCGGACCCGTGGGGAGGGGAAGGGGGCCGAGCGCCCGCAGGTCACACGCGCCGGGGATCAGGCCCGCTGGGCGTCGCCGCCGCCGGCTTCGCCATCCTGGCCGGCAGGCCCGGTCTCGCGGGCGGCGCGCATCCGTTCGTCCATATACTGGTCGAATTCCGCCTTGTCCTTGCTGGCGCGAAGCCGGCCGAGGAAGGCCTCGAACTCGCCCTGCTCGCGCTCGAGCCGGTCGATGGTGTCGGCCTTGTAGGCGTCGAAGGCGGTGTTGCCCGAGCTTCGGATGCCGTAGCGGCGCGCCATGTGGCGGTGCGACCGGTCGTTGGAATCGTGGCGGCTCCAGCCGCAGCCGTTCGAGAACATGCGTTTGCTCCAGATCATGTAGGCCAGAAGGGCCAGGCCGACGGGCCAGAAGAGAACGAAACCGAGAACCATGGCCGCGATCCAGGCGCCCTTGCCGCGATCGTCGAGCCAGGCTTCGGCGCGTCCGAGCCAGGAAAGGCGCGGAGGGTTGACGAAGGTCGTGGACATGGACGTGTCTCCGTGGGTTATGTGAAGGCGTTTCACATCACGCAAGATCGGCGCTCCGAGCCCCGGGATCAAGAGGCTATGTAAAAGAAGTTCACATCCCGTCGCCGCGGGTCGGCGTTTTCCCGCCTATGCGCCCGCCGACGCTTCGGCGACGGCGAACTCCGCCACCGCCGCTCCGGTCAGCGCCTGCAGCCGGTGCGGGTCGATGGCGAAGATGTGCCGGGGCGTCCCGGCCGCCGCCCAGACCCGGTCGAAGTCCAGAAGCCGCAGGTCGAGCCAGACGGGCAGAGGGCTCAGATGCCCGACCGGCGCCACGCCGCCGATGGCAAAGCCGGTCTCCGCCCGCACCCGGTCGGCATCGGCCCGCCCCAGCGCCTCGCCCGCCAGCGCCGAGGCCCGCGCCCCGTCCACCCGGTTGCCTCCGGCGGTCAGGAAAAGGTAAAGCCGCCCGCTTGCCACACCCGCGAAGATGATCGACTTCACGATCTGGTCGGGCGCGCATCCCGCCTGCTCGGCCGCCTGCGCCGCGGTGCGGGTTTCCTCGCCGCAGGCGACGATTTCCGGCACGATCCCGGCGGCGGCCAGGGCCGCTTCCACCCGCGCAAGGCTCCTGCTCATGGGGTCCGTACCTCCCTGGCGCAGCTAACCGCTCCGTCCTGCCGCGTGCAACCCGGTTGGAACCCCGGGACGCGGCGGCTACTCTTCCGCCATGACCCTCGCCGCCCGCATGACCCGTTGTCCGCTTCCGCACGATGGCAGCAGGACCGCCGAGATCGCCGCGCGCTTCGCCGCCGAGCCCGCCGAGACCCGCGCCCTTCTCGCCGGGGCAGCCGGGTCGAGCCCCTACCTCGCCCACCTGATCCAGCGCGAGGCCGACTGGTTGGACCCGGTCATGACTGGAACTCCGGAAGCGGCGCTTTCCGACCTTATGGCCGCGACGGCGGCCGAGGCCGACGCGCCTGACCTGGCCGTTTCGCTCCGCCGGGCCAAGCGGCGACTGGCGCTGCTTGTCGCGCTGGCCGACCTGTCCGGCGTCTGGCCGCTCGAAACCGTGACAGGCGCGCTGACCGCCTTCGCCGATCTCGCGACCGTCAGCGCGCTGGCACGGACCACTGCCGATGAACGCCGCCGGGGCCGCCTGCCTGACAACCCTACCGGCGCCATCTTCGCGCTGGCGATGGGCAAGACCGGGGCGTGCGAGCTCAACTACTCCTCCGACATCGACCTCATCTTCCTCTTCGACGACACGGCCTTCGCCCCCTCCGACCTGCCCACCGCACGCACGGGCTTCGTCCGCGCCGTCCGCCGCCTTACCGCGATCCTCTCGGACATCACCGCCGACGGTTACGTCTTCCGCACCGACCTGCGCCTGCGCCCCGACGCCGCCGTTACGCCGGTCTGCATGTCCGCCGGCGCCGCCGAGCAATACTACGAAGCCGAAGGCCGCACTTGGGAACGCGCCGCCTACATCAAGGCCCGCGCCTCGGCGGGTGACATCGCGGCGGGCGAGCGGTTCCTGGCCGCGCTCACCCCCTTCGTCTGGCGCCGCCACCTCGACTTCGCCGCGATCCGCGACGCCTACGACATGCGGCTGCGCATCCGGGGCCACAAGGGGCTGCACCGTGCGGGACTTGACGGGCTCGACCTGAAACTCGGGGCAGGGGGCATCCGCGAAATCGAGTTCTTCACCCAGACCCGCCAGCTGATCGCGGGGGGGCGTGACCCCGAACTGCGCGCCCGCGGCACCGTCGCGGCCCTCGCCGCGCTCGCGCGCAAGGGCTGGGTTCCACCCGAGGCGGCGGCGGAGATGACCGCCGCCTACCGCGCCCACCGTGAAACCGAACACCGGTTGCAGATGATCGCCGACGCCCAGACCCACGCGCTGCCGGCCGAGCCGGCCGGCTGGGACCGGCTGGCCCGGCTTTCCGGCGAAGCCGATACGGCGCGATTCCGCGATACCCTCGCCCGGCGCATCGCCACCGTTTCGCGCATCGCCGAAGACTTCTTCGCCCCCGGCCGGCGGGCGCGGCCCGGACCGCCCCGGCTCGCCCCCGAGATCCGGGCGCTCACCGACCGCTGGAAAAGCTATCCGGCCTTCCGGTCGGATCGCGCGCAAGCCACCTTCGCGCGGATCGAACCGGCCCTAATCGACCGCTTCGACCGCGCCGCGAACCCGGCCGAGGCGCTGACCCGGTTCGACCGCTTCCTCGCCGGGCTTCCCGCCGGGGTACAGCTCTTCTCCCTGTTCGAGGCCAATCCCCCCCTGGTCGACCTGATCGTTGACATCTGTTCAACATCGCCCGCGCTGTCGGAGTATCTCGGCCGCAATTCCCAGGTGCTCGACGCGGTCCTCGGCGGCGACTTCTTTACCGCATGGCCCGGTGCCCAGGCCCTGGCGGCGTCGCTTGGCGACCGTCTCGCCGATGTCCCGGACTACGAGGCGCGCCTCGCCCGCGCCCGCGTCTGGGCGCGGGAATGGCACTTCCGCACCGGCGTGCACCACCTGCGCGGGCTGACCGGGTCCGAGGCGGCAGGGCGCGAATACGCCGACCTCGCGGGCGCCTGCCTCGCCGGCCTGTGGCCCGCCGTGGCCGGGGAATTCGCCCGCAAGCACGGACCGCCGCCGGGGCAGGGCGCCTGCGTGGTCGCGATGGGCTCGCTCGGGGCGGGGCGGCTGCATGCGCAATCCGACCTCGACCTGATCGTCATCTACGACGCCGACGGCAACGCCCTTTCCGACGGCCGCCGCCCGCTTCCGGCGCGCGCCTACTTCGCCCGCCTCACCCAGGCGCTGGTCACCGCACTGACCGCGCCGATGGCCGACGGCCGCCTTTATGCCGTCGACATGCGCCTTCGCCCCTCCGGCCGCCAAGGCCCGGTCGCCACCTCGCTGGAAGGCTTCCGCGCCTACCAGATCGGCGAGGCCTGGACCTGGGAACACCTCGCCCTGACCCGCGCCCGCCCCGTCGCCGGCGACCCCGCGCTCGCCGCCCGGATCGAGGAGACGCGCCGCGATGTCCTCACCGTCTGCGCGACCCGTCCCGCCATCGCGCCCGACACCGCCGAGATGCGGCAGCGCATCTTCGCGGCCAAGGCCCCGGACGGCGCGTGGGACGTCAAGACCGGCCCGGGGCGGCTGCAGGACATCGAGCTTTTCGCCCAGTCGCTCGCGCTCCGCGCGGCCAGCCCCGCCCGGCAGACCGCCCGGCAGCTGGCCGATGCCGCCGCCGCCGGCCTTGTCCTCCGCGCCGACGCCGACCGCCTCGCCTCGGCGCACCGGCTCTACTGGCGCCTTCAGTGCGGCACAAGGCTGCTCACCGCCCAGGCGCTTGACATCGCGACGATCGGCGAGGGCGGCCGCGCCTTTCTTCTGCGCGAAGCCGAAGCGGCCGAAACCGGCGAACTCGCCGCCCGGATCGCGTCGCTTGCCGACGAGTCCGCCGCGCTGATCGGACGATATCTCTCACCGGGACTTGACGCGGCCCCGCCGGCGGGCTCCTGATCGGCAAGGGAAAGGAGCCGGCATGGACTTCACCGAGGCGGACCCCAAGGGACTGGTGCGCGAGGCCTACGCGATCGAAGGCATCACGCCGTCTGAATGCCGGTCGATCTTCCTCGACTGGGCGCTGAGCCTGAAGGCCGGGGTCGACGCGCGCGGCGCGATGCTGGCGCTGCTCGAAGGCTACGCCGCCCGGGCCGACCACGACACCCATCCGATGACCGCCGTGATCCGCGACGGGCTCGCCGCGCCGGAACACCCGGTGCGCCGGGGCGGGCGCGCGGCCCGCGTCGCCGGAAAGACCGGGGACTGATCGGCCACGGCGCCGGATTCTTCTCGCCCCGCCACAGGAACGCCGGAAACCTGCCCCGATCGGCGGAGACGGTTCGTGCCGTAGCCGCGCCGTCCTGCGGCCGTCAGTCAGGTCCGCGATGCAGAACCCCGACCGTCCCAGTCGCCCGGCACGGGCCTTCGCCCTGATCTACGCCACGCTCGCCTTGCCCGGCGCCACCGCGACGCTGGCCCTGGCGGCCATGGGTGCGCACGCCGCCGCAGCGGCTGCCGCCGCGCTGTCGGCCGCTGCGGCCTCGGCCGTCGCGGCATCTGTCGTGGCCGCCGGGCGTGGCAGCGGGGCAGGAATGGCGCACATCCTCGACATGCGCCGCAACCGCCATCGCCACGCCGCCCGGTTCGCGCTGATCGCCACCGCCGGAGCCTCGGCGCTGGCCGCCACCCTGTCGGCGGTCTCGCTCGGTGCCGCCCCCTGGCCCGGCCCGGGCGCAGTCGCGCTGCTCTTCGCCCTGCACCTCGCCCTCGCCGCCCTCGCCATCCGCCGGGCCGCCTGCACCCACCGGGCGCTGCGGGCCGCGCTCGGCCGGGAACGGCGCGGCCGGGATCAGCGCGTCAGCGCCGCCGCCCCGGCGGCGAGCGCCCGGATCCCTGCCCAGTCGCCCGCCATCACCATCGCCTTCGGGGCAACCCAGCTTCCCCCCACGCAGAGCGTGTTGGGCAGCGACAGGTAGTCCCCCGCGTTCGCCAGCCCGATCCCGCCAGTAGGGCAGAACCGCACCTGCGGCAGCGGCGAGGCATAAGAGCCCAGCGCCTTCGCCCCGCCGATCGCCTCGGCCGGGAAGAACTTCTGCACCGTGAAGCCCTTCTCCAGCAGCGCCATGATCTCCGTGGCGGTGGCCGCGCCGGGAAGCAGCGGCAGCCCCGCGTCCTCGCAGGCGCCGATGATCCGGTCGGTGGCGCCGGGTGAGACGCCGAACCGCGCCCCCGCCGCCTTCGCCGCCTTCACGTCCGCAGGCGTCAGCAGCGTCCCCGCCCCGACCACCCCCCCCGGCACCTCGGACATCGCCCGGATCACGTCCAGCGCGACGGCCGTGCGCAACGTGACCTCCAGCGCCGGAAGTCCCCCGGAAACAAGCGCCTGCGCGAGGTTCCTGGCAGAGGCAAGGTCATCGACCATCAGCACCGGGATGACCGGAGCCAGCGCGCAGACCCTCGCCGCTTCGATGCTCATTCCAGCAGGCGTCATGTCCCCAGTCCTTCCCTTGCCAGCCCTAGACCACAACCCCGGCGCCGCTCGTCGCAGGCCCCGCCGTCTGCCGGAACAGCTCGAACAGCTCCCGCCCGTTGCCGTAGGCGTTCCCCGACAGGTCCGCCACCGCCGCCTCGCGCGCCGCGAAGCCCGGCTCCAGCACGTCCAGCCGCCCCGTCGCCGCGTCCAGCCGCACCCGGTCGCCGTCCCTGAGCTTCGCGATCGCCCCGCCGCAGGCCGCCTCGGGGCAGACATGGATCGCCGCCGGAACCTTGCCCGACGCGCCCGACATCCGCCCGTCGGTCACCAGGGCCACCCTCAGCCCCCGGTCCTGCAGCACCGACAGGGTCGGCGTCAGCGAATGGAGTTCCGGCATCCCGTTCGCCCGCGGCCCCTGGAAACGCACCACCACCACGCAGTCGGCGGTGAATTCGCCCCGCTTGAAGGCGTCCTTGACCTCCTGCTGGCTGTGGAAGACCCGCGCCGGCGCCTCGATCACATGGCGCGCGGGATCGACCGCCGACACCTTGATCACCCCGTTGCCGAGGTTCCCCGACAACTCCTTCAGCCCGCCCTGGGCCGAAAACGGCCCGCCCACCGGCCGCAGCACCCGGTCGTTCAGCGTTGTGCCCGCCCCGTCCTCCCAGACCAGCCGCCCCTCCCGCAGCTTCGGCTCCTGCGCATAGCGCGCCAGCCCGTCGCCCGCGACGGTCCTCACATCGGGGTGCAGAAGCCCCGCCTCCAGCAACTCGCCGATCAGGAACCCGGTCCCGCCTGCGGCATGGAAGTGGTTCACGTCGGCCAGCCCGTTGGGATAGACCTTGGCCAGCAGCGGCACAGCCTCCGAGATCGCCGCGAAATCCTGCGTTTCCAGGGTGATGCCGGCCGCTCTTGCCATCGCGGGCAGGTGGATCACCAGATTGGTCGAGCCCCCCGTCGCCATCAGCCCGACAATGCCGTTCACAAACGCCCGCTCGTCCAGGATCTCGCCCGCCGGGCGGTACTCGTTGCCCAGCGCCGTGATCGCGGCCGCCCGCTCGACCGCCGCCGCCGTCAGCGCCGCGCGCAACGGCGTGCCGGGATTGACGAAGGCGGCGCCCGGCAGGTGCAGGCCCATGAACTCCATCAGCATCTGGTTGGTGTTCGCGGTGCCGTAGAAGGTGCAGGTGCCGGGCCCGTGATAGGCCGCCATCTCGGCCGCCATCAGCTCGTCCCGCGTCGCAAGACCGGCGGCGAAGGCATTGCGGATCTTCGACTTCTCATCGTTCGGCATGCCGCTCACCATCGGCCCGGCGGGGACGAAGATCGACGGCACATGCCCGAACGTCGCCGCCGCGATGATCAGCCCCGGGACGATCTTGTCGCAGATGCCAAGCCAGAGCGCCGCGTCGTAGCAGGCGTGGCTCATCGCCACCCCCGCCGACAGTGCGATGACATCGCGCGAGAACAGCGACAGCTCCATCCCCGTCTGGCCCTGCGTGACCCCGTCGCACATCGCCGGAACCCCGCCCGCCACCTGCGCCGTGGCCCCCGCGCGCCGCGCCGCCTCGCGGATCAGCCCGGGATAGTCCTCATAGGGCTGATGCGCCGACAGCATGTCGTTATAGGCGGTGACGATCCCGATGTTCGGCGCCCGGCCCGCCGCCAGCGCCTCCTTGTCCGCGCCCATCGCCGCATAGGCATGCGCCTGGTTCCCGCAAGAGATATGCGCCCGCGCCGTCCCGCCTTCGGCCGCCCGTGCCATCCGGTCGCGATAGGGGCCGCGCGTGGCGGCCGAACGGGCGCGGATGCGGTCGGTGACCTGGGCGATGGCGGGGTGAAGCGGCATGGCGGGTCTCTCGTTGCTTGGTCGGTGCGGGCGGATCAGTCGGGGTCGCGGGGCGCATAGCACGTTCCGTTAGCGCTAACAAACCTGCCCCGCCGGAACCGGCCACTCCGCCGCAAGCGCCACGGACCGCCTTCCGGCGCATCCTGCCACGAATCGGATGCGAAGGTGAGACGGGAACGGCCACGCCGCCCAAACAGCCCGCGCGCCGACCCGCCCGCGCACGGGCTTCCCGAAGGGTCTTCCGGGACCCTTCCCCCCGCGCCCCCCTTTCCGCCGCCTCGACCAGCCGCTATCCCGGTCAAACCCGGCGCTCGCCCGCCATGCCCGCCCGCCCGAAGGACCCCGATGCCCGACCCCGATCCCGCCTCCGATCTGCCGGTCGTCCGCCTCCGCCCCAAGGTCGAGGCGCGGGCCGTTCGCCACGGCTTTCCTTGGGTCTATTCCGACGAACTCGTCACCGACCGCCGCACGCAATCCCTTCGCCCCGGCGCCTTCGCCCTCCTCGAGGATGACGCCCGCGCCCCCCTCGGCCTTGTCACCGTCAACCCCGCCTCGCGCATCATCGCCCGCGTCCTCGACCGCGACCCCTCCGCCCGCGTCACTCCCGCCTGGCTCGCCGCGCGCCTCTCCCGCGCCCTAGCGCTCCGCGACCGCCTCTACGACACGCCCTACTACCGCCTTGCCCATGCCGAGGCCGACGGCCTTCCCGGCCTGATCATCGACCGCTTCGGCGAGGCCGCCGTGATCCAGCCCAACGCCGCCTGGGCCGAGACCCACGCCCCCCTCATCGCCGAGGCGCTCCACGCGGTCGCTGGCGTCACGACCGTGGTGAAGAACGGCACCAGCCGCGCCCGCGCGCTGGAAGGCCTGCCCGAGGAAACTGCCCTTCTCTCCGGCACCCTCGACGGCCCGGTCGCGGTGCCGATGAACGGCGCCACCTACTTCGCCGACCTCCTCGGCGGGCAGAAGACCGGGCTTTTCTACGACCAGCGCGCCAACCACGCCTTCGCCGCCCGCCTTTCCCGCGGCCAGGACGTGCTCGACGTCTTCTCGCATGTCGGCGGCTTCGCCCTGGCCGCGCTCGCCTCCGGCGCCGCCTCGGCCCTCGCGGTGGACGGCTCGGCCGCCGCCCTCGACCTCGCGTCGAAGGGCGCGGCCGCCTCCGGCATGTCCGACCGCTTCGCCACCCGCAAATCCGACGCCTTCGCCGCGATTGAGGCGCTGGCCGCCGAAGGCCGCCGCTTCGGCCTCGTCATCTGCGACCCCCCCGCCTTCGCGCCCTCGAAACCCGCGCTCGACGCGGGCCTGCGCGCCTACGAACGCGTGGCCCGCCTCGCCGCGCCGCTCGTCGCCGAAGGCGGCTACCTTTGCCTGTGCTCCTGCTCGCACGCGGCCGACCTGGCCCAGTTCCGCAACGCCTCGGCGCGCGGCATCGGGCGGGCAGGGCGGCGGATGCAGCTTCTGCACACCGGCTACGCCGCACCCGACCACCCGACGCTGCCGCAACTGGCCGAATCGGGCTACCTGAAGGCGCTTTTCTTCCGGCTCGAGCCGTGAAGGCGCTGCTCGACGCCTGCGTGCTCTTCCCCACCGTGCTGCGCGAAATCCTGCTCGGCGTCGCGGCCGAAGGCCTCTACACCCCCCTCTGGTCGCCCCGCATCCTCGAGGAATGGGCCCGCGCCGCCCGCCGCTTCAGCCCCGCAGACGAAGCCATCGCGCGGGGGCAGGCGGCAACGCTGGCGGTACGCTTCCCCGCCGCCTCGGTCACCCCCGACGCCGCCCTCCTGCGCCGCCTGCACCTGCCCGACGAGGATGACATCCACGTCCTCGCCGCCGCCATCACCGCGGGCGCGGACGCCATCGTCACCTTCAACGCCGCCGACTTCCCGCGCGCCGCGCTCGCCGCCGAAGGGCTGACCCGCCGCGACCCCGACGGCTTCCTGTGGGAACTCTGGTCGCACCACCCCGACACGGTCGCCGCCGTCGCCGAACGAGTCCGGGCGAAGGCCGAGGCGCTGTCGGGTCAGCCGCAGCCGATGCGGACGCTGATGAAGCGGGCGAAGCTGCCGAGGCTCGGCAAGGCGATTGCGACGTTGGGCGTCTGAGTCGGCTGGACCCGCAGAATACGAAACGCCCGCCGGGTCCCCCCGGCGGGCGCGCGATCACTCAGCCGTCCACCCGCCTACTTCGCGATGCAGGTGTCCGCCGTCGAGGGCGTGCAGACGTCAAGCCCGGTGTAGGTCGGGTCGGCCGGCGCGGCGCCGCCGTCGGCCATCGCCTGGAAGGCCTTCATCACCTCATAGCCCATCTGGAACGGGCGCTGGCCGACCTGACCGGCCGACAGGCCTTCCTTCATCTGGTCGATCTGCACCGGCAGCGTGTCCGCCACCACCAGCGCCAGCTTGCCCGAGGCGATGTCGGCCTTGTAGGGCTCGACCGCCGCGCGGTTGGCGTCCGGCACGAACTGCGGGAAACCGCCGGTCGGCAGGAAGGCATCGACGGTCGGGTTCGCCGCCATGAAGTCCTGGAACTGCTGCACCGAAAGCGGGAAGTCGTCGTTGGTGTACAGCGGGCAGCCATCGGCCTCGGTCCAGCCATTCTGCCCGGTCAGCCGCTCGCCCGGCGAGGTGGTGCCGGTCATGTTGCCCAGCGTGTCGCGGATGCCCTGCATGCGCTCGTTGTGGTTGGCCGCCGCGGCGCCGCCGGACTGAATGCAAACGGTGCCGCCGTTCGGCTTGATCTGCATGGCGAGCTTGGCGAGGTTCACGCCGATCTCGTAGTTGTGCGTGCCGATATAGGCGACGCGCAGGTCCGCGTTGTCGGCCAGAAGGTCCGAATCCCAGGTGATGATCGGGATCCCAGCGTCCTTGGCCGCCTGCGCCGCCGTCGCCATCGCCGCCGCGTTCGCCGCCGCGATGCCGATGCCCTTCACGTCGCCGCGCGCGATCAGGTCCATGACGATCTGCACCTGCTCGTCCCCGCCGCCATGCTCGCCGGGGCCGATGTATTCGCAGCGGAACGCGCCGTTCGATTCCGCCGCCGCCTTCATGCAGCCGTCGCGGGCCTGATCGAAGAACGGGTTGTTCATGTTCTTCGGCACCAGCGCGAAGATGTTCTCGGCCATCGCGGTCGAGCCGATGGTCATTGCCGACGCGAAGAGCGCGGACGCAGCCAGAAGTTTCCTCATTTAGTCCTCCCAGGTTGAAAACCGCCTTTTGGCGGGTCGTCTTCTCACCGGCGCTTGCCGATCCGGAACGCGTTGCGGAAGGCTTCCGAAAGCCTCAGCCCGCGCGTCTCCATCCCGACAAGAACCGCAAGAATGATAAAGCCGCCGACGAAGGCGCCCTGCCAGTTCGAATCGATCCCCGCCATCAGAAGGGCGTTGCGGATCACCTCCAGAAGCGCCGAGCCGATCACCGCGCCATAGGCCGTGCCCGCCCCGCCCATAAGGTTCGCCCCGCCGATGACGGTGGCCGCGATCACCCGCAGCTCATAGCTCTGCCCCAGCGCGTTGATCGCCGATCCGGAATAACCCAGGATCAGAAGCGACGCGACCGAGGCGCAGAAGGCCGAGAAGACATAGGCCTGGAACTTGATCCGGTCCACGTCCACCCCGGTCATCCGCGCCGCCGCCTCGTTGCCGCCGATGGCGAACAGATGCTTCCCCCAGACCCGGTGCATGAACACATAGCCGACGATCAGTGCCAGGATCACCATCACCCAGAAATGCGACGAAAAGGCCGGGATCCAATGTGGAAAGATGCTGTCGGGCTGTCCGCTCGGAAACTTCGCCTGACCGATCGTCTTCACCGTCGGCGCGTCATGGCCGAACTGGTAAAGCATCTGGTTGCCGGAAAAGACCACCGCCAGCGACCGTGCGATCGACATCATGCCGAGCGTCACCACGAAGGACGACATGCCGACGTAAGCGACGAAAAACCCGTTCACCGCGCCGCAGGCCAGGCCCGCCAGCATCCCCATCGTGAAGGCCGTGTACCAGCTGTAGTCCCAGGTCAGGAACATCCCCGCCACGATCGCCACCAGCCCCATGATCGAGCCGACCGACAGGTCGATCCCGCCGGTGATGATGACACAGGTCATGCCCAGGGCCATGATCCCGAAGGGGGCGAAGTTGCGGGTTATGTTGGCGATGTTGGCGGGGGTGAAGAAGCTCGGCTGGTAAAGCCCGATCCCCACCGACAGGATCAGCAGCGCCACAGTGACCCAGAAGGGCTGGCTCGCCATCACCTTCTTCCACAACGACTTTTCCTCGATCCCGGTGACGTCCGAGATTTTCACCGCCGCGGATTCGGTCGAGTCAGACGGCATGGATCGCCCCCGTGATCAGCCCGGTGATTTCCTCGGGCGAAGTCGCGGCCGTCGCCTTGTCGGCCACCTTCGAGCCGCGCCGCACCACGATGATCCGGTCGCATACCGCAAAGACGTCGGGCATCCGGTGGCTGATCAGCATCACCGACACGCCCTGCGACTTCAGCCGCCGGATCAGGTTCAGCACCTCCGCCACCTGGCGCACCGAGATCGCCGCTGTCGGTTCGTCCATCAGCACGAGTTTCGCGTTCGACAGCCGGGTGCGGGCGATGGCGACCGCCTGGCGCTGGCCGCCTGACATCTTGCGCACCAGATCGCGGGGCCGGGTTTCGGACTTCAGTTCCTCGAACAGCTCCGCCGAGCGGTCGATCATCGCCGCCTTGTCGAGCCGCGCGAAGGGCCCCCAGCCCTTCTTCAGCTCGCGCCCCAGAAACACGTTCTCGGCCGCTGTCAGGTTGTCGGCGATGGCGAGGTCCTGGTAGACGACCTCGATGCCGACCGCGCGTGCGTCGATGGGCCGCTGCAGTTCGACCACGCGGCCCTCCATCTCGATGGTGCCGCGGCTCTGCGGGAAGTTGCCCGCGATGATCTTGACCAGGGTGGACTTGCCGGCGCCGTTGTCGCCCATCAGCCCGACGACTTCCCCGGGGCCGACTTCGACGTCGATCCCCTTGAGGGCCTCGATGGCCCCAAAGTTCTTGGCGATCCCCGTCAGCTTCAGCAGGCTCAACGATCCCTCCCTCGCCCGGCCGGTTTCCTACCGGCCGCATTAGGCCATCGGTACCGGAAACCGCAAACGAATTTGTGCGGCAGAGTGACGAATTCCCGGCCTTGACCGGAACCCGCCGCCCCGGGACGCGCCGCGCCGCGCCCGGCCGGCCCGGAAAGGCCTCAGCCCGCGATTCCCCATTCGCGCTCCTTCGCCTCGATCGCCGCGATCCGCTCGGTGCTTTTCGGGTGGCTCATCAGCCAGGCCGGCGGCGCCGCGCCGGACCCCGCCAACGCCCCGAGCCGGGCCAGAAGCCGCTTCTGCGGACCCGTCCCAATCCCCGCCTTCACCAGCAGTGCCGCAGCCCAGGCGTCGGCCTCGTATTCGTCGCGCCGCGACAGCCGCGCCGCCACCATCGCGGTCACAAGCCCCGCGATCCAGGCCCCGACCCCCGGCAGGAACCGCCCGAGAAGACCGGCAAGCACCGCCCGCACCGCGTTCTGTCCGGTGAAGTCGATCATCCGCCGCCGCGCATGGCCCAGCGCCACATGCCCCATCTCGTGGGCGATGACGCTGGCGATCTCCTCCGCCGTCACCTCTCCCGAGCCGAACCGCCTGTAGAACCCGCGCGTCAGGAAGATCCGTCCGTCCGGCGCGGCAAGCCCGTTCACCGGTTCGACCTCGTAGATCATCACCGCAATGCCCGGCTGCCCCGCCGCCCGCGCCAGCCGCCCCAGCACCGGCGCGAGCGCCGGATCGGCGAGCGGCGAGGACCGTTCGTCAAGCTCGCGTTTCAGCCGCCGGGCCGAGACGCGCCAGACGACTAGCCCGTAGGCGACGATCAGAAGGAACGGTAGAAGGCGTAGCAGCATTTGTCGGCCCCGGGCGTCTTGGCTCGCTTGTTGTCCGGTTTCAGGCTTTCGGCTGCGGACCTTCGGTCTTGCCGGCGGCCGCAAGGTCCGCGGCCCGGACCCCCCGCAGGCGCCGCAGATCGAAGGCGTCCTCGTCGTCCTGCACCGCGTCCAGGCGCCGGTCCCGTTCGGTCCGCCAGAGTCCCATTGTGAGCTCGTTGCCGAAGATGATCAGAACGATGCCGATCGCCGGAACCCAGTCCGAGACGAGAACCCCCATGATCGTCGTCTGCGCCGAAATGGCGATCACGACGGCCGTGCCCATCATCATCGCCCCGATCCGCTCGATCTGCGGTCGTTGCACCCAATAGTCCAGAGCGATCTCGCGGCGCCTCCGGATGTAGGGTTCCTTCCAGTCGGTATCGGGCGGATCGTAGCGCGCAGCGCTGAAATGATGCGTCAGGTTGCGCCGCAGGATATTGTTGGCATGCGCGTCCACGACGTTCAGCAAAAGCATGATCGCGCAGAAGACGGGCCAGATATCGGCCGTCAGCACCAGCGCGAAAAATGTCAGCGGAACCAGGATCGCGATAGCCACGATGCGCCGCCGCCCATAAGTCCTTTCCCAGTCGTTCGGCAGGTTGTCATCCGAATAGAGCGACCGCAGGACGCCCATCTCGTTGTCGACCGCCGCCATGTAGAGGAAATACCAGCCGACCACCGCGCCAATCAGCAGCACGAGGGTCGGCTGACCCGAGACAAGCTCGTAAGCCTTCCGCCAGAAATCCTCGGTCAGCAGCGCCTGCGGATCGAATCCGTCCGGGAACGCCTCCTTCAGCCCCAGCTTGTAGCCAGCCGCCACGGTGAATAGACCAGCCGACCCCAGGGACTGCGCCGTGTTCCGATGGCGCCTGAGGTTGGCCTCGACGGAATTGCCCCGCTTCACTATGGCGCGCCGGAAGATATTGAGCATCCCAACGTCCCC
This sequence comes from Paracoccaceae bacterium, assembly GCA_046155885.1. Lineage (GTDB taxonomy): Bacteria > Pseudomonadota > Alphaproteobacteria > Rhodobacterales > Rhodobacteraceae > JAOADN01. Next base: position 71,565 of record JBJXFU010000007.1, on the reverse strand, counting down.
CATCCCCTGCTTCGAAGACCATCAGGATATCAGGGAAAAGTCGCAGCGCCGCCAGCGAATGCAGAGGCCCCTTCCGCCTTTCCCGCGACCCGCCCGCGCCTCAGCGCAGCGACTTCACCGCCCGCCCCAATCCCTCGAGCGTCAGGGGAAACATCGCGCCCTCGAAAATCTCCCGTACCATCCCGACCGACCGCGTGTGCCGCCACTCCGCCTCGGGCAGCGGGTTCAGCCAGAGGCTGCGCGGCCATTGCACCCGCGCACGGTCCAGCCAGACCCGCCCGGGCTCGTCGTTCCAGTGCTCGTTCGCGCCGCCGGGCTCGCTGATCTCGTAGGGGCTCATCGCGGCATCGCCCACGAACACCGCCCGCCAGTCGCGCCCGTAGGTCCGCAGGACCTCCCGCGTCGGCACCTGCCGGTCCCGGCGCCGGCGGTTCTCGCGCCAGACGCCTTCGTAAAGGCAGTTGTGGAAGTAGACGGATTCCAGGTGCCGGAACTCCGACCGGGCCGCCGAGAAAAGCTCTTCCACCATCCTCACATGCGGGTCCATCGAACCGCCCACATCGAGGAGCAGCAGAACCTTCACCGCGTTCCGCCGCTCCGGCCTGACCTTCACGTCCAGCCAGCCCCGGTCCGCCGTCGCCCGGATTGTGCCGGGCAGGTCAAGCTCGTCCGCCGCCCCCTCGCGCGCCCAGCGGCGCAGCGCGCGCAGCGCCACCCGGATGTTCCGCGCGCTGATCGGCGCGGCGTCGTCATAGTCGCGGAACTCGCGCCGGTCCCAGACCTTCACCGCCCGTCCGTGCCGCCCGACATCCTGACCGATCCGCACGCCCTCGGGATTGTATCCCCAGGCCCCGAAGGGCGAGGTGCCGGCCGTTCCGATCCACTTCGACCCGCCCTGATGCCGCCCTTTCTGTTCGGCCAGCCGTTCCCGCAGCGTCTCCATCAGCCTGGAAAACCCGCCAAGCGCCTCGACCCTCGCCCGCTCCTCCGCGCTCAGGTCCGCCTCGACCAGCTTCTCCAGCCAGTCCGCCGGCAGACACAAAGCCTCGACCAGAGCCTCCAAAGGCATCGCCTCGATCCCGTCGAAAACTTCGGCGAAGGCCAGATCGAAACGGTCGAAGTGGCGCTCGTCCTTCACCAGGGTGACCCGCGCGAGATGGTAGAAGGTCTCGGCCGAGAAATCCGAAAGCCCCGCCGCCACGGCCTCTACCAAAGTGAGGTATTCGCGCAGGGTGGCGGGAACCCCGTGCCGGCGCAGCGTCGCGAAGAACGGCAGGAACATCGCCCCGCCCCCTGCCTTACGCCATCCGGGCAAGGACGATGGTGATCAGAAGCCCGATCAGCCCGCACAGGATCGCATAGACCAGGGCGAACTGGATCCGGTCGAAACGGTTGCCCTCGCGCCGGGTCGCGGCTCGCCAGCCCCAGAAGGTCCCGATGAAAAGCCCCGCGATCACGATCATTGCATAAGCCTCCTGACCGATGCCGCGCGCCGGGCCGGCGACAGCGCCGCGATCTCGGTCGCCCGCCGCGCCACCTCGGCCCCGGACCCGAAGCCATAGCGCGCCCAGCCCAGCCCCTCGGCCCTGACCGACGCCGCCTCGCCTTCCCGCCCGCCGATATCCAGCGCCTCGGCCTTGATCAGCAGAAGCGTCGCCAGCAGCGCGGCATTCTGCGCCGCCGCAGCCGGCCCCGCCGCCGCATCGGCCCGCGCGATCGCCGCCTCCGCGTCCCCTTGCGACAGTGCGAAGGCCGCGAACTGCATCCCCACATTCGCCGCCTGCAGCGCCATGCCCGGCCGGCCCCGATAGATCGCCTCGGCCCGCCCGAAGGCTTCCAGCGCCTGATCCGGTCGCCCGGAAAGCGAAAGCCTGCCCAGCACGAACCAGGCGAACCCCGCCCGCGCATCCCGCCAGCCACGTTCCTCGGCGATGCCGATCGCCCGCCCGGCCGCCCCTCGCCGCGCCTCGGGCGAAGCGCGCGGCCCGAGCGCGGTCTCGATCGCCGAGACATAGGCGCGCGGCGTGTCATCGGAAGCCGCCGCGAGTCCCGCCGGACCGCCCCGCGGATTGACCGCGGCAAGCACCGCCGGAACCACAGCCGCGGCCTCCGCTTCCGACATCCCGTTCCACAGGCGCGGCGAATAGTGGACCCGCAGCATCAGCATGTCGAACCCGGTCAAGAGGCCCTGCACGTTGTCGTCGTTGAAGACCGAATCCGGCAGCCGGTAGAGGTCGTTGAGCGGCCCCAAGCCTTGCGCGATCTCTTCGTTCAGGCAGTCGCGCACTTCCTGCGGCGCGACATCGGCGGGGATGAACACCGCTACCCGCTCGCGGACCGTCAGCGCCGTCCAGTCGGTCCGCGCCGAGCCGCGGGCGCGGCGGTACTCGTCCCAGGACGATACGTTCGGCGCCACGAAACAGGCCGCCGCCGGGACCAGCGCCTGGATCGTCCGCCGCGGCAGGAACTGCACGGTGATCTCCGCCCCGCGCCCGGTGCCGGCCGGGCCGATGTCGATTCCGGCCTCGGCGCGGAGCCTGGTTATCAGCCGGTTCAGGTCGGCCTCGGCGAAGGGCGGCACCGGGCCGGTCAGCCGTACCTCCACCGGCCCCCCGAACCGGGTCAGCTTCGCGACCTCCCGCCCGCTTTCCATGCGGAACGACAGGTCGAGGAAATCCCGTGCCATCTCGGCGTTCGACCGTGTCGGTACCATGACCGCCGCCGCCCCGAAAGCGCGCGCGGGGGGAAGCGCGATGGGCGCGTCGGGGTCCAACCGGCGTCCGGCCTGAGGTTCCGGCGGCACGCAGGCGGAAAGGACGGCAAGCACCACACTCCCGACAAGCCCGCGCCAGACCTTCCGGCCGCCGCGAAACGCCGCCCCGTTGTTCCTGTCAGTCCTCATCCCCGGCTGTCGGCTCCGCCCGGCCCTTCAGGGGCCCGTTCAGCGCCGGTTATACTCGATAAACGGCGTTTTCTGGGCGATCCTGTCATAGAGCATCCGCGCTCGGTAGTTGAATTCCTGCGTCATCCAGTAAACCTGCGACGCCCCCGCCGCGTCGGCCTCGGCATAGACCCGCTCGATCAGCGCCCGTCCGAGCCCGGTGCCCCGCGCCTCGGGTGAAACGAAAAGGTCTTGCAGATAGCACGTGTCCGCCTCCGCCCAGCAGGTCCGGTGGTACAGGAAGTGCACCAGCCCGACGGGGCTGGCCCCGATCAGCGCGATCAATCCCCGCGGCCCGCCGGGCTCGGCCCCGCTGACCCTGCGGAAGGTCGACCGGAAGACTTCGTCAGGCAGTTCCGTCTCGTAAAAGGCCAGATACGCCCCCCAAAGCCGACGCCACTCCGCCTCGTCGCCGGCTTCGACCGGGCGGATGACCGGCTGCACCATGGGCGCGCTCATCCGAAATGCCTCGCCTGCACCGGCGCGACCTTCGGCCGGGCAGCGGCCGCATCGACCAGCCGCAGCAGCGCCGGGCAATGCGTCGCCGTCCAGTCCCTTTCGGTCCATTGCAGCAGCATCCAGAGATAGAGGTCGAGCACCGTGGGCTGGTCGCCGAACAGGTAGGGCGCCGGCGCGTTTTCGGATTCCAGAAGCAAATAGTGGCGCTTCACATATTCCTCCGCCGCCGCCCGCACGCCCTCGACCCCGCCGGGATCCGTCGTGTAGCGGTCGGGATAGAACCGCCGCAGCTCGCCCTCGTAGCAGTTGGCATGCAGGAAACACAGCCAGCGGTCGTGCCGCGCCCGCTCGGGGCTGCCCGGGCGCGGCGCCAGACCCGCCGCCGGAAAGGCGTCGGCGATGTGCAGCAGGATCGCGGGCCCCTCGGTAATCACCACGCCCGAGGGGTGCACCAGCGCCGGCACTTGCCCGCGCGGGTTCACCGCCAGAAACCCCGAGGCCCGCGCCGCCTCTTCCCCGCCCGGCACCTCGCGCAGCCCGAACACCGCCCCCGCCTCGGCCAGTGCCGCCTCGGCCGCCGCCGACCCGGTTTCGAGCCGACCGTAAAGCACGTACCCCGCCATTCCGTCCTCCTACCTGTCCCGCCGCGCCAGAAACGCCAGCCGCTCGAAAAGCTGCACATCCTGCTCGTTCTTCAGAAGCGCCCCGTGCAGCTTCGGCAGGATCGACCCGGGATCGCGGCGAAGGTCCTCGGGCGCAAGGTCCTCCGCCAGGATCAGCTTTAGCCAGTCGAGCATCTCGCTTGTCGACGGCTTCTTCTTCAGCCCCGGCGTCTCGCGGATCTCGAAGAAGGCGGTCAGGGCCGCCGCCAGCACCCGCTCCTTCACCTGCGGAAAATGCACCGCCACGATCGCCCGCATCGTCGCCTCGTCGGGAAACCGGATGTAGTGGAAGAAGCAGCGGCGCAGGAAGGCGTCCGGCAGCTCCTTTTCATTGTTCGAGGTGACGATGACCACCGGGCGGTGCCGCGCCTTGATCGTCTCGCCCGTCTCGTAGACGAAGAACTCCATCCGGTCGAGTTCCTGCAGAAGATCGTTCGGAAACTCGATATCCGCCTTGTCGATCTCGTCGATCAGCAGGACGACCTTGGCCGGCGTCTCGAACGCCTCCCAGAGCTTGCCCTTCCGGATGTAGTTCCTGACCTCGCGCACGCGCGCGTCGCCCAGCTGACTGTCGCGCAGCCGGCTTACCGCGTCGTAATCGTAAAGCCCCTGCGCCGCCTTGGTGGTCGATTTCACATGCCACTCGACAAGCCCGAGCCCCAGACTCAGCGCCACCTGCCGGGCCAGCTCGGTCTTCCCGGTCCCGGGTTCGCCCTTGACGAGCAAAGGCCGTTCCAAAGCAACCGCCGCGTTAACCGCGACGATCAGATCGCCGGTCGCGACATAGGACCCGGTCCCACTGAATTTCATCGCATTTTCACGGATATGGAGGGAGCACTTCACAACTTCTAGCGACCCCCCGGGTTTCATTCAAGGGCGACCGCGAGGGCTAGTGACATCCCTTTCGGCATGGGCTATGAGCGCGCCCGAGGAGCGAAACCCGGATGACATACGCACAAATCCCGGATCGCCCGGCAGACGGCAAGGGAGCGGAGATGAAGGCCGAAGTCTTTCTTCCCGAGGACTACCGTCCGGCCGAGGACGAGCCCTTCATGAACGAACGGCAGCTCGAATACTTCCGCCGCAAGCTGATCCAGTGGAAGAACGAGCTGATGGAGCAGTCGGCCGAAACGCTCGAGGGCCTGCAGGACAGCGCCCGCAACGTTCCCGACCTCGCCGACCGGGCGAGCGAGGAAACCGACCGTGCGCTCGAACTCAGAACCCGCGACCGGCAGCGCAAGCTGGTGGCCAAGATCGATTCCGCGCTCAGGCGGATCGAGAACGGCGAATACGGCTATTGCGAGATGACGGGCGAGCCGATCAGCCTGAAGCGGCTCGACGCGCGACCCATCGCCACGATGACGCTCGAGGCGCAGGAAAAGCACGAACGCCGCGAACGCGTTCACCGCGACGACTGAGCCCCGCCGGACTCGCCCCCACCCGCCCGCAAGCAGCAGAATTTTAACGAAAATTCTGCCGCCCTGGGAAATCCTTCGTGAAGGATTTCCCTTCCCTCCGGCAGCGCTCGGGGTGGACAAACCCCGCCCGCCGCCCGACACTCGGCCCGCGCGAAGGGGGTGAGCCATGCTGACCGGCAGCCGCATCGTCGTCATCGGGGCGGGTATCGCCGGCCTTGCCGCCGCCCGCGCGCTGGCGCTCAGGGGCGCCGAAGTCACCGTCTTCGAACAGGCCCCCGAAATCCGCGAGGTTGGCGCCGGGTTGCAGATCGCCGCGAACGGCGCGCGGGTCCTGAACGCGCTGGGCCTCGCTGAAAGCCTCGCGCGCCTCGGCCAGCGGGCCGAGGCGGTGGAACTGACCGACGGCGAAACCGGCGCCCGCGTCGCCCGGCTTCCTCTCTCACCGGGTGAGCCCGGCATCGGCGAATTCCCGCCCCTCTACCGCTTTCTCCACCGCGCCGACCTGATCGCGCTTCTCCTCGCCGGCGCGGCCGAAGCCGGCGCCACGGTGCGTACCGGCGCCCGCGTGGACCGTATCGACCTCGGCGATGACCGCCCCTCGCTGACTCTCGCCTCGGGCGAAACCCTGATCTCCGACCTCCTCCTCGGCGCCGACGGCCTGCACTCGACCCTGCGCGAGGCGCTGAACGGCCGCGTTGCGCCCTTCTTCACCCACCAGGTCGCCTGGCGCGCCACGCTTCCGGCCGAGGGCCCGATCCCCCCGGTTGCCCGCGTCTATCTTGGCCCCGGACGCCACCTCGTGACCTACCCGCTGCGCGGCGGAACGCTGAGGAACATCGTCGCGGTCGAGGAACGCCGGAGCTGGGCCGAGGAAAGCTGGTCGCTGACCGACGACCCGCTCGCGCTCAGGATCGCCTTCGAGGACTTCCTGCCCGAGGTCAGGGGCTGGCTCGACCGGATCGAGCGGCCTGCCCTCTGGGGCCTCTTCCGCCATCCGGTCGCCGAACGCTGGCACGGGCCGAACGCCGCCATCCTCGGCGACGCCGCGCACCCGACGCTGCCGTTCCTCGCGCAGGGCGCGAACCTCGCGCTCGAGGATGCCTGGGTCCTGGCCGAGGCGCTCGCCAACCACGACGCGCCACCCCATGCCTTCGCCGCCTATCAGGCGGCCCGCCGCCCGCGCGTCCTGCGCGCCGTGGCGGCCGCGAACGCCAATGCCCGCAACTACCACCTTACCGGCCTCCGCCGCGACCTCGCCCACACCGCCCTCCGCCTCGCCGCGCGCCTCGCGCCGGGGCGGCACGCCGCGCGGTTCGACTGGCTCTACGGGTTCGACGTGACGGGCGGGCAGGGGGGGTGAGCGGGGCGGGCCCCGTTTCCCGCCAGACGCAGCTTCGCACTCACCGGAATACCTAGGTCGGGTATTCCCTGGCCTCGCCGCCGCCGCGACTGGCCTACGCGTCGATCTCCACCCAGACCGGCACGTGATCGGAGGGCTTCTCCCGTCCCCTCACCTCCTTGTCGATCCGCACCTCCAGGAGCAGATCGGCGGCCTGCGGGCTGAGCAGGAGGTGGTCGATCCGGATGCCGTTGTTCCGCTCCCAGGCCGCCGCCTGATAGTCCCAGAAGGAATAGAATCCCGGACCCGGCTCGCGCAGCCGGAACCCGTCCGACCAGCCCTGATGCAGGATCGCCCGGAACGCCGCCCGGCTCTCCGGCCGGAAGAGCGCGTCCTCCACCCAGGCCTCGGGCCGCGCCGCGTCGGCCGGTTCGGGGATCACGTTCCAGTCGCCCCCCATCACCACCGGCATCTCGGTCGCCAGCAACTCCCGCGCCCGCGCCGCCAGCCGCTCCATCCAGGCGAGCTTGTAGTCGAACTTCGGCCCCGGCGCGGGGTTGCCGTTCGGCAGGTAGAGCCCCGCCACCCGCACCTTCCGCCGCCCCGCCACCGTCGCCTCGATCCAGCGCGCCTGCTCGTCCGAAGGGTCGCCCGGCAGCCCCCGCACCACCTCGCTCAGCGGCAACCGCGACAGGATCGCCACGCCGTTGAACCCCTTCTGCCCGTGCGTCGCCACCGCGAAGCCCATCGCCTCGATCTCGGCCCTCGGGAAGCCCTCGTCGACCGACTTGATCTCCTGCAGCACCGCCACGTCCGGGGTGCGTTCGGCCAGCCACTTCTTCAGCGCTTCGAGCCGCGCCTTGATGCCGTTGACGTTGAAGGTCGCGATCTGCATGGCACCCGCCCGAACCCCGGAAAGCCCGCCCATCCTGACCGCCGCCGCCGCGCCCGGCAAGCGCCAAGCTCACCCCGCCCGCGCCGCATCCAGCCACAGGGCGTCGAGCCGCGCCAGCGCGCTTGCATCGAAGCGCGCCGCCTCTTCCCAGTAGCGCCCCGACGGCACGACATAGCCCAGCGCGCCTTCAAGCTCTGCCGCGCGTGCCGCCGCCCCGGCATCGAAGGACAGGGGCGCCGCGCCCGCGACCCCCTCCGGCTCCACCCTCGGCACCGCCAGCCGCGACGCCCCCTGCGACAGGTTCACCACCGCCGTGCCGCGCATCGCCGCCATCACCATCAGTCGCGCCGACTTCGCCTCGAGCGAGGCGAGCGTGACATCGACCCTGAGCGGATCGGGCTCGCCCGTGCCGTAAAAGTGGGTGGGCCCGGTGGCCGGATAGACCATGTCACAGCCCAGAAAGGCGATGATGCTCGGCGCGTGGGTGTGCAGCGCCCAGTAGCCCGCTGTAAAAGCCATCGTGCCCCCCGCATAGACGAACCCGCCAAGCGCGTTCTGCGCCGGCACGAACATCTCCTCGCCGACGATCCGCTGCCCCGGCCGAAGCGCGGGTGGCCGACGTTCGGGAGGGAAGTCCCAGGGCAGGATCAGCTCGTCCCAGTCCGCGCGCACCCGCCAGGCGTTGTTGATCGCCAGGATCAGCCCGAAGGCATCCCCCGGCATCTCCCGCGCGCGCAGCGCGTCGGGGCCGGAACCGAGGATCAGGATCACCGTCATGCCAGCCCGCCTCCCGCATGCCACAGGAAGGTTCTAGCACCAGCCGACCCTGGGACAAGCGACGGCGGGTCTTGCACATGCCGGGCGCCACGCACGCCCGGCGCCGCGTCGCGCCAAAGGGCGGCCCGGGCGGGCCGCCCGCCCCATGTCCCTCCGGTCAGCCCGTGACTGTCAGCTTCGTCCACATCCCCATCGCGTAGTGACCGGGGATGTTGCAGAAAAGGACATAGACGCCGGGATCGAGATGCAGCGTGAGCGTGCCGGTCTTGCCCGGATCGGTTTCCGGCACCTCGCCCAGCGCGCCGGCCGTCTCTTCGACCAGGCGCTGGTCGTCCGCGCTGTAGGGAAGCGGCTTCGTCGGATCGGCGACCGGGGCGACGATCAGCTCGTGCATCATTTCCTGCGAGGCGTTCGTCACCTCGAAGGTGATCTCGCCCGCCTGAACGGTATCGCTGTCGAGCCTGATCCCGACGACGGCCATCGCGGCGTCGGCGGTGCCGCCCATCGCCATCCCCATGTCCATCGGCCCGTCCATCGCATTGCCCATCGCCTCCCCGCCCTTGTCCCAAAGGGTGGCGTGCACGACCGACTTCTTCTCATCCACCGCCAGGGCGGCGGTCACGGCCGATGCGCCGATAACGGCAGCCACGACCGTGCCCAGGATTGATCGTCTCATCCGAATTTCTCCTCGTCACGCCGAACGCGTGCGCAGCATGAGTTACGCCGCGGTGCGGCGGACGGCTCTGGAACTTTCGTTCCATCAGGCCCGAAAGCACGGAATGCTGCGCCGAAGGTTTACGCTGCGCAATCAGCCTCTCCGGCAGCCACCTTGCACCCTGGCGCCCTGGTTTCCTTTCAGAAACAGCGCGCCAGGCAGCCTTGCCGGGCAAGAAGCCGCGTCAGCCGGTGACGGTCAGCAGCGTCCACATCCCCAGGGCATAGTGGCCGGGAATGTTGCAGAAGAGGATGTACTCGCCTGGCTGCAGATGCAGCGTCAGCGTCCCCGCCTTGCCGGGATCGAGTTCCGACACCTCTCCGATAGCCCCCGCCGCATCCTCGTCGACCGCTTCCTCGTCGGCCAGATAGGGCAGGGCTGTCGCGTCGCTGCTGATCGGCGCCACGATCATCTCGTGGACCATGTCCTTGGAATCGTTCGCCACGGTAAAGGTGATCTCGCCCGCCGGAATGCTGCTCACATCGGCCTTGATCCCCATCGTCACCACCGACATGTCGGCGCCCTTCATCATCGCCATCCCCATCATCGGGTGCGTGTCCATCATGTCCATGCTGGTGGGGCCCTTGTCCCAGAGCGAGAGGGTCACCGTGCTCGCGGTCTCGGCGGCGACGGCGATTCCGGCATGGGCGAGCGCGGGCAGCGACGCGATCGCGGCAAGCGCCGTTCTTCTGGTCAGTCTCATGATGTCCTCCAGGACAGCGCGGTCTTCGTGCCCGCTGCCATCCAGAGCCCGCAGACGCGCCCGGGCCATGATCTGGATCGCACGATCACGCGGGCGTGATGCGCGGCCCGGACGTGCATCGGATTGGGAAGGTCGTCCCCCAGCCGCAGCAGGATGTGGTGTTCGGGTTCTTCACCAAGACTCACCCAAGCAACATCCCGCTCTAGGTTCGCGTCGCGGCGGCCGCCGGAAGTTCCAGCGACGCCGCAAGTCGGATCAGGTCGACTTGGCGGTGACTGCCGGTTTTCCGGAAGACCCTCAAAAGATGGGTCTTGGCCGTCGCCGGTGCGATACCCATGTCGCGTGCGACTTCCTTGAGCGGCCGGCCCCCGATAATTCCCTCCGTTACACGTGTTTCCGCGCGGGTAAGCCCGAAGAGACAGGCGATCGCCTCTCCGGCCGATCCCCCGGACGGCTCACCTGAAATCTGAATGGCGGCGGCTTTCCGATCCGAAGGATCAGGGACTTTCAGCAGGTGATCGGCCTGGATCACCCGCAGGACGCGGGGGGCGCCACCTTCAAGGTGGACCGCAACGAGCTCTCCGCGCGGGTTTCCGTCTGATTGCACGTCCCCTGTCGCACGCCCAATGGCCTCGCGAAGACGTTTCGACGCAGTTCGATCGCCTAGCGAGAGCTTGCCGCGGGCGTTTTGAATGGGAATTCCTGCGGCGAGCATCCGCTTGGCCGCCGCATTCGAGCCAATAAGGCGGGCAGAAGCGTCCACCACGCAGACGGCGCCAGGCAGCAGCGCGACCTGATCCTCGATACGCCACGCGGAAGTCGCGGGCCCCACTGGCATCGAGACGACTGTCCGGGTGTGGACGGACGACAGGTAGGCCGTGGGCAGCGATGACTGCGCGCGATGCAAACGGCCTCGTCCCGGGGTCGCCGGCTCGTCATGAGACCCTGCGATTGGCCTCGATGAAGAGAGGATACACGACCAGTCCGAGGTGCTGCTGCTCGGCAACTGAAAGGTCTCGATCAACCTCAGGTGGTTCCCGTCCACGGCCCTGTCCGAGGTTGCGAACTCAACCTGATGCTTCCCGCCGGCCAGGGCGGCGACCGCAAGCGGGTATGCGACAAAGGCCGAGTCCGGGGCAGGCGCAAGAAATCGCTCAAGTTCCACGCGGGAATCGGCGCGATACAGGTCGACCGCCGCGTCGTCGAAACCGGGAAACCGCACGCGTCTCAGGATGCCAAGCGTGGTCGAAGGGTTGGCGAGGAAGAACGCCCCGAGGTCCGTCACGCCGCTGCGCCGGATCTCATCGACCGCCGATTTGACGTCGGACCAGTCCTCCTCCCAGAAAGCCGATGTCGTTTCGACGCGCGCGGTCTTCAAAACCGGCGGGCCCCTAAGGCGCTCCGCGCCGGCGTCGCGGCCCGTCGTGATGTCCGAACACAGGACGGCCATGCCGCCGTCGGCAAGCCGTTCCGTCCGGAAACTGATCGTGGACCCGTCCTTGCAACGCTGAACGTGCCGCTGCCCGGGCGCCCCGTGCCTCAGGCGCTCGGCCGCAAGCCAAGCCTCGGATTTCCCGCCGGAAGGATCTGTCTGGCCCTTGTCCAGAAGGCCGCGCAAGGCCTCGACCAACCGCAGCCCGGGCCGGATGCCGTTGCGGCTTCCCGGGGCCATCAGTCCCAGGAACCGGGAATTGCACAGGGTGAGGCATTCGTCGCTGTCAAAAAGGGCGAAGCCCTCGGTGAACGCCTCCACGAGAGACTCGCAGTCCGTCCCGACCAGTTCCAGCAATGCCGAAGGGCGAAGGTCTTCCGTCATCCTCCGACGTGGCTCCAATAGCGACGGCTTGTCGATCCGAAAAGGTAATGGGGACCCTGTTCGGAGTCACTACGGCGCTGCCCGCTTCCTGTCCACCGTTTGGTGGACGCAGGATGCCCGGGCGCAGGCTACCGTGGTCGTGAAACCGACAACCGTTCGGAGGACGCTTAGGTGGAGAAGTCGTTGATCGCGCTTTCAATCCGGCTCGTTGTCGCCTGCATGGCCGCCGGCATGACCGTCGCTTTGCCTGCACAGGCCGAAGACACCGACGTGCCCGCAAGCGGGCCCGCCATCTATGGCCCCTCTTGCCGGATGGCGTCCTGCTGGGCGGTCGTCGTCGGGACGGACGGCCAGGCCTCGGTCATTCGGGCGCGTGGCTATATCGCGACGCAAAGGCTGGCAGAGCGCGAAGCGAAGCGGCAGTCCGACGCGACCACGGCAAACCATCCGCCGGCCTCCTGCCTGCGCCTGGAAGACGGACTGTACCTCTAGGATCAGACCGAGAAGCTTGTCCCGCAGCCGCAGGACGACGTGGCGTTGGGGTTCTCCACCACGAAGCGCGCGCCGATCAGCTCCTCGCTGAAGTCGATCACCGCATTGGCGAGGTACGGCAGCGACACCGCATCGACCAGCACCTTCTGCCCGCCACCCTCCAGCACCAGATCGTCCGGCGCGGGGTCATCGAGGCGGATGTCGTACTGGAACCCCGAACACCCCCCGCCCTCGACCGCGACGCGCAGGGCGCGCGCCGCGCCCGTCGCCGCGTTGATCTCGGCCAGCCGCGCGAAGGCGCGGGGCGTCACTTTCGGGGGCAGCGTCAGGTCCATCGGCGGACACCCATTTCATTCGCCCCATGTCATCCGGGCCCGTTCAATATAAGAAGGACCCGACCGCCCCACAAGCCGAGGCGCCGATGCCGCTCGCCCCCTATGCCTGCCAGCCCGAGGAAAGCCGCGGCCGGCGCTTCCCCGAGGCGACCAGCACCTTCCGCTCACCCTTCCAGCGCGACCGCGACCGGATCATCCATTCCTCGGCCTTCCGGCGGCTGAAGCACAAGACCCAGGTCTTCATCGAACACGAAGGCGACTACTTCCGCACCCGCCTGACCCACACGATCGAAGTTGCCCAGGTCGCCCGCACCATCGCCGGGGCGCTCGGCCTGAACGTCGAACTTGCCGAAGCGGTGGCGCTCGCCCACGACCTCGGCCACCCGCCCTTCGGCCACACGGGCGAGGATGCGCTGGCCGAACTCATGGCTCCCTACGGCGGCTTCGACCACAACGCCCAGGCGCTGCGCATCGTCACCCGGCTGGAACGCCACTACGCCGATTTCGACGGGCTGAACCTGACCTGGGAAACCCTCGAAGGCATCGCCAAGCACAACGGCCCTGTCTGGGGCCTGCATGCGCAGGGCTCGCATTCCGTAACCGACCCCGCGCTGATGCCCTATGCGCTGGCCGAGGTGAACGCCGGATTCGACCTCGGCCTGACCAGCTTCGCCTCGGCCGAGGCGCAGGTGGCGGCGGTGGCCGACGACGTGGCCTACAACCACCACGACCTGCACGACGGCCTGCGCGCCGGGCTTTTCACCGAAGCCGACCTGATGGGGCTTCCCGTCACCGGCCCCGCCTTCGCCGAGGTGGACGCCCGCTGGCCGAACCTCGACCCCGGGCGGCGCCGGCACGAGGCGCTCCGGCGCGTCTTCGGCGTGATGGTCGAGGATGTGATCGCGGTGGCCGAGGCCCGGCTTTCCGCCGCCCGCCCCGCCAGCGCCCAGGCGATCCGCGCGATGGAACGCCCGGTGATCCGCTTCTCCAAGCCGCTCTTCCAGAACCTCAAGGCGATCAAGACCTTCCTCTTCCACCGCATGTACCGCGCCCCCACCGTGGTGACCGAGCGCGCGCGCGTGACCAAGGTGGTGCGCGACATCTTTCCGCTCTACCTGAAGGAACCCTGGCTGCTTCCGGCGGAATGGCGGGCCGACGTGGCACGGGCGAGGGACGAGACGCACCTCGCACGGGTGGTCCTCGACTACGTCGCGGGCATGACCGACCGCTTCGCGATCCAGGAACACGCGCGGCTCTGCGGGGGGTAGGGGTGCGGGTGGCCCCGCCCCCCCAGTCTGCGTTGACGGGCAGGGACCGGCCCTCTCCCTGCTTGATCGAATAGGCCAGCACCAATTTGGGCCGCAGACGCTCTGCGGCGGGCGGCGGCGCCTACCGCAGGAAGTCCCTCGACGGCACCGCCGGGCTGAGCGGGGGCAGCCCTCCGGCGGAGGGATGCCCCCGCTCATGCGGAAACGCCTCCGCCAAACCACCTCAGCCCGCGACAGGGTAGGGCAGCGCCTGCCTGGGCTGGCGCGAAGCGCCCGGCCCAGGGGCAGGCAGGCGCCCGAGACGCGGGCGTCCCGGGCGGCACGTGGCAGCGTTGCGCGGTCGGCAGGGTCACTTGCCCCTGCCAATGCATATCTTTCGCCATTCAGGAAGGCTCGACCTTGTTCCAGCGACCGGGCGGCAAGTGGCCGCGTTCCGCCGTGGCAGGGCCGATGGGCCCTCCCGATGGGGCGGGCGGTGATTCCCTTGAGGCGCTTCCTTATCCACATCCCCGCACCCCGCGTGACGCCGCCGCCGGAATGGCCTACCGTCCCTCCGGCCGGGAACCGGCTTGCACGACGGGAGACATCACATGACCACACAGAAAGTCGAGGTCGTCACCGCCGGGGGCAGCGGCATGGGCGCGGGCGCGGCGCGGCGGCTCAAGGCCGACGGGTTCCGGGTGGCGGTCCTCTCCTCCTCGGGCAGGGGCGAGGCGCTCGGCCGCGAGCTCGGCGGGATCGGGTTCACCGGCTCGAACCGCTCGGACGACGATATCCGGGCCTTCATCGGCACCGTGACCGATGCCTGGGGCCGCATCGACGTGCTCGTCAACAGTGCCGGCCACGGCCCCCGCGGCCCGGTGGCGGACCTGACCGACGCCGACTGGCTCGCCGGGATGGAGGTCTATTTCCTCTCCGCCATTCGCCCCTCGCGGCTGGCGGCGCCGGTGATGGCCGCCGGGGGCGGCGGGTCGATCGTCAATATCTCGACCTATGTCTGGTCCGAACCCGACGCGGCCTTCCCCACCTCGTCGGTGTTCCGGGCGGGGCTTGCCGCCTACACGAAGCTCTTCGCCGACCAGTGGGGGGCGCGGGGTGTCAGGATGAACAACCTCTGCCCCGGCTTCATCGACAGTCTTCCCGAGAACGCCGCCTTCAAGGCCAAGATCCCGATGGGCCGCTACGGAACGGTTGACGAAATCGCCGCGACTGTCTCCTTCCTCGCCTCCGGCGGCGCGGGCTACATCACCGGGCAGAACATCCGCGTGGACGGCGGCATCGGCCGGGGCCTCTGAGCGCGCCCCGCAGGTCGCCCCGGAGGTCGCCCCGCAGGTCGGGGGATGCCCCGACTCCTTTTCCCATAGCCCGGTCGCCTGTCCCGGTTAACGACTCTCCCGGCCCCGCACGTCGCCCCGCTCAGGATACGTTCAGGATACGCCCAGGATACGCTCAGGATAACTGCCGACCCGCCCCGAACCCCGGTTAACGCAACGCCCGCCCCCCCTCTCACCCCGCCCCGAGCGCCGCCGCAAGCATCGCGTTCTGCGCGGCCACCCGCGCCTTGAGCGCCGCCATCGGCATCGCCTCGGACCGGACGAACTCGATGAAGGCATTGTTCAGGTTGTTGAAGATCACCTCGCCCGCCACCCGGGCATCCACCTCGGGCCGGACCTTTCCCTTCGCCTGAAAGGCCGCGACAAGCCCTCCGACCTGATCAGAAAGTCGCCCGTCAAGTTCCGAATATCGCAGGGAAAACGGCGTCCCTGGCGCTTCGATAGACAAGGCGATGGCGCGGCGCCACATGTCCTTGGACAGGTAGGTGAGCGTATGGTCGAAGTACCCCCCCACCAGCGCATCCAGCGCCGGGCCGAAGGCGCCACCGGGGCTGGCCAGAAGCCTGGCACCCAGCGCCAGCACCTCCTCGACCTCCAGCGTGACGATCGCCATCAGAAGGTCGCCCTTGGTGGCGAAGTAGTTGTAAAGCGTGCCCACCGACACATCACCCGAAACGGCAATTTCCTCAAGCGTTACAGACTCATAGCCAGCCTTCCGAAACAACTCCGCCGCCGCGTCCAAGATCCTCCTTGTGCGGTCGGCCCGGTGGCGGGCGCGCAATCCCTGGGCGGGGGTATCGTTCATCGGTCTAAATCTGTATCCAGGTTCAAGTTTGATATTGACTTCAAAAACCCCCCTCTTCAATCCTTTTCCCCGCCGCGCCCAACCAAGAGGCGCCCGAGGATCACCGACAGGAGAGACCCCGAATGCCCCGTACCGCGCTCTGCCTCTCGCTCACCGCCAGCCTGCTGGCGCTCGCCGCCGCAGCCCGCGCGGGCGAGGAACTCAACGCCCTCGTCTGGTGCGACCACACCGATCCGGCGCTGGTCGAACCTTTTGAAAAGGCTCACGATGTCAAGGTGAACCTGAAGGAATACGAAGGCACCGCCGCCGGCCTCGCGATCCTCGACCAGTCGCAACCCGGCGACTGGGACGTGCTGGTCATCGACGCGGTCGATGTCGGCCGCGCCGTCGATCAGGGGCTGATGGCCGAGCTTCCGGCCGACCAGCTGCCCACCGCCGACTTCTTCCCCGAACTGGTGATGGCGGCCAACAACACCCGCGGCGGAAAGACCTACGCGGTGACCGAAAAGTTCGGCTACAACACCATCTCGTACGACAAGACGAAGGTCGATCCCGCTGATATGGAAGACCTTTCCACCCTCTGGTCGGGCAAGTACGACGGCCGGATCGCGATCTACGACTACTACCTGCCGGTGCTCGGCCTCGTCGCGGTCGAACAGGGCATCCCCACCGCCGGCATCACGGCGGACACCCTCGCCAGCCTGAGGGACCCGCTTTTCAAGCTCAAGGCCGTCTCCAAACAGGTCAGCGACGTGGTCTCGTCGCAGACCGCCCTCGCCACCGGCGAGGTCGATGTGCTGATCGGCGGCGGCGAGTGGCTGACGGCGGTATTGCATGCCGACAACCCCAACCTCGACTGGACGATCCCGAAGCAGGGCGCGGTGCGCTGGGCGCAGTCGATCGGGGTCCTTGCGGGCTCGAAGAAACAGGCGCTGGCCCTTGATTTCGTGAAGTATATCGTCAGCCCCGAAGGTCAGGCCCGCCTCGCCACCTCGTCCTGCTACTGGGGGATGCCCGCCAACGCCAAAGCGGGCGACCAGCTGAGCGCCGACCAGAAGGCGATCCTGCGCTGGGACCAGCAGCCCGACTTCCTGAAGCGCGCCCAGCTCTACCCGATCCCCGACGCCGCGCTGGATACCGCGATGCAGGACATGTGGACGGAAATGTTGCAGCAGTAGCGGACAGTTACAGCCGTTCCTCCATAAGTGACAACGCTCGCCATCCGCGAACGCCGCCTCGGCTGGACGCTCGTCCTGCCGGGGCTTCTGTGGACATCGGCCTTCTTCGTCGCTCCCTTCCTCGTGATGGCCGCGACCAGCCTCGCCCGGATGGAAGGGCGGACCGTCGTGCCCGCCCTGTCCCCCGCCAACTACCTCCGCATCTTCACCGAAGCCCCGCTTTTGCGCGCCATCGCGGTCTCGGTCGAGATCACGCTCATCGTCACCGTGATCTCGGTCCTGCTCGCCTGGCCGCTCGCCTGGCTGATCGCGATGCGGGTGCCCGCGCGGTGGCAGCGGCTGGCGCTGGTGCTGGCGGTGCTGCCGTTCTGGACCTCCTATGTGGTGCGCTCCTACTCGTGGCTTCTGGTCCTTGGCCAGAACGGGGTCCTGAACAAGGCTCTGCTCAACATAGGCTTCATCGTGGAACCCCTTGAAATCGCGTCAACAAGGGCGGCGACGGTGATCGGCTTCGTGCACTTCTTCGTGATGCTCCTGACGCTGACCACCTACGCCAACCTGATCCAGCTGTCCCCAAACTATGCCCGCGCCGCCGCCGACCTTGGTGCCTCCGCGTTCCAGACGTTCCGCCACGTCATCCTGCCGCTAACCCTGCCCGGCGTGGTCACGGGCGCGTTCCTCACCTTCGTTTTGTGCATCGGCGACTACATCACGCCGCAGATCCTCGGGGGGAACAACGAACTCACCTTGCCACAGCTCATCATGCTGCAACTCGGGCGAAGCGGGAACTTTCCACTCGCCTCGGCCCTGTCGGTGGTTCTCATGGGCCTCGTGACGCTCGCCTACCTCGCCTCCGCGCGGTGGCTGAGGCTCGACCGGTTATGAGGGGGATAGCGCGCGCGGGCGGCTGGCTCTACCTTCTGGCGCTTTACGCCTTCATCTACCTGCCGGTCGCGGTGCTGGTGCTGTTTTCCTTCCAGGACAGCCGCTTGCCGGTCCCGCCTTTCACCGGCCCGACGCTGCGCTGGTACCAGGACGTGCTGACCGACCGCGACCTGATGGCCGCCCTTCTGAACTCCTTCGTGGTCGCGGCCGCCTCTTCCGCCATCGCCCTGACCCTCGGTTTCCTCGCCGCCCACGCGCTCGCCCGGGTCGCCCTTCCCGGCTCGGCCTGGCTGCGCGGCCTTCTGATCGCGCCGATGACCGTCTCGACCCTTGTCCTCGGCCTCGGTCTGCTGACCGTCTCCAACCGCTTGGGCCTGCCGCCCTCGCTTCTGGCCACCGGGATCGGCCATGTCGTCATCAACCTGCCCCTTTGCTTCGCCATCGCCTATGCCGCGATGGGCGACCAACAGAAATCGGCCGAACGCGCCGCCCGTGATCTGGGCGCGACCGAGGCGCAGGTCCTCTTGCACGTCTCGGCTCCCATGCTCGCACCCTCGCTGGCGGCCGCCTTCTTCCTCTCGGTCACCTTCTCCTGGGACGAATTCATCATCGCATTCCTCAACACCCGCTTCGACGTGACCCTGCCGGTCGAGATCTGGTCGATGCTGCGCTCGGGCCTTTCCCCCGCCACCAACGCCATCGGCAGCCTCGTCTTCCTTGCCTCGGCAGCGCTTGTCGTCCTTCTCCAGTTCCGCCTGTTCAAGGCGCCCGCCCGATGACCGCCCCTCTGACCATCGACGCCGTCACCCACCGCTTCGGTACAGCACTGGCGCTCGACCGCGTCAACCTGACCATCGCGGCGGGCGAATTCGTGGTGCTTCTCGGCCCCTCGGGCTGCGGCAAGACCACGCTCCTTTCCGTCATGGGGGGCTTCCTCGAACCGGCCGAGGGCCGCGTGCTGATCGGCGGGCGGGACGTGACGCGGGTGGCGCCGAAGGAAAGGCCGACCACCACCGTCTTTCAGGACTACGCGCTTTTCCCGCATATGACCCTTCTGGACAACGTGGCCTTCGGGCTCAGGATGAAGGGGCAGGGCCGCGCCGAACGCCACGCCCGCGCCGAAGACATGCTGGCGCTTGTCGGCCTTGCGGGTCGCGGCGGGCGGCGACCGCACGAGCTTTCCGGCGGCCAGCGGCAGCGGGTGGCGCTGGCCCGAGCACTCGCCGTTTCGCCGGATGTCCTCCTTCTCGACGAGCCGCTCGGCGCGCTCGACCTGAAGCTGCGCCGGCAGATGCAGGACGAACTGAAGGCGATCCAGCGCAAGGTGGGCACCACCTTCGTCCACGTCACCCATGACCAGGAAGAGGCGATGGCCAGCGCCGACCGCATCGTCGTGATGAACGCCGGACGGATCATGGACCAGGGCCCCCCGCGCGAGGTCTACCTGCGCCCGAAGTCGCTTTTCTCCGCGGATTTCCTGGGCGAGATCAACCGCGTACCGGTCACCCCCGATCTGCTTCCATCCTCGTCGCCCCTCGAAGGCGCGTGCATCGTGGTCATCCGCCCGGAGGCCATCGTCATCGGTGACGGCGCGCTGCCGCTCGGCCAGGCGCGGCTGGTCGATACGACCTTCTTCGGCACCCATGTCCGTGCCACCTTCGCCTCGCTCAGCCAGCCCGACCTGATTCTGACCGTGCGCCTGCCACCAACCGCCACCCCGAAACCCGGCGAGGTCGCGCGGCTCGCTGCCACCGACTACGCGCTGATGGGGGCCAGGGATTGACCCCCGCCGGCGCCAACCCCTCCGACTGGTGGCGCGTCCGGCCGGTGGGCGACGGCGTGACCTGGATCGACGAGCCGCATATCCGCGAGTTTTACCGCTGCAACCTCTGGCACGTCCGGGGGCGCGACCGCGACCTGTTGGTGGACAGCGGCATGGGCGCCGTGCCCTTGCGCGCCTGGGTCCCCCAACTCACCGGGCGCCCGCTCGACGCGGTGGCCAGCCACACGCATTTCGACCATATCGGCTGCCACCACGAATTCGACTGCCGCCTCTGCCACGGCGCCGAGGCGCATCTCCTGCGCGACCCCGACCGGAAGCGCACCCTCGCCGATCCCTACGTCACCGACGAGATCTTCACCGCGCTGCCGCCCGCGCCCTACACCTCGGCCACATACCGGGTGAAAGCGGCCCCGGCGACGCGCCTCCTTTGGGACGGCGACCTGATCGACCTGGGCGACCGGCATTTCGAAGTGATCCACACCCCCGGCCACAGCCCCGGCGGCATCGCGCTCTGGGAAGCGGCAACCGGCATCCTCTTCTCCGGCGACATCGTCTATGACGGCCCGCTGATCGAGGATACTTACCACGCCAACGCCGCCGACTATCACCGCAGCATGGTGCGCCTGCACGGCCTGCCCGTCCGAATCGTCCACGGCGGGCATTTCCCCAGCTACGATGGCGCCCGCCACCGCGCCATCATCCGCGCCTGGCTTGACGGCAAGGAGTCCGCATGACCCGCTTCAACCAGCCGCTCGGCGGCAACCAGATGCCCCGCGCGGGCGGCCCGGGAACCTTCATGCGCCTGCCGGTTCAGGACGGGGCAGGGGGCCTCGACGTCGCCCTGATCGGTATCCCGATGGATCACGGCACCTCGAACCGCCCCGGCACCCGCCTCGGCCCCCGCCAGATTCGCGACGAAAGCCGGATGCTGCGCCCCTACAACATGGCCACCGGCGCGGCGCCCTTCGACCACCTCCAGGTGGCTGATATCGGCGACGTGCCGATCAACACCTTCGACCTGAAGAAGACCATCGGCATCATCGCCGACTACTACGACCGGGTGCTGGCCCAGGGCGCGGTACCCCTGACGATGGGGGGCGATCACACGCTGACCTGGCCGATCCTGCGCGCGATGAAGAAAAAGCACGGGCCCGTGGCGCTGATCCATATCGACGCCCATGCCGACATCAACGACACCATGTTCGGCGAAACCGTCGCTCACGGCTGCCCGTTCCGGCGGGCGTGGGAGGAAGGCTGCCTGATCAACGACAAGGTTTTCCAGATCGGCCTGCGCGGCACCGGCTACGGCCCGGACGACTTCGACTGGGCGCGCCAGCAGGGCTGGACGGTGGTACAGGCCGAAGACTGCTGGCACCGCTCGCTTTCGCCCCTGATGGAGCGTGTCCGCGCCAGCATCGGCGACGCGCCCGTGTACCTGACCTACGACATCGACAGCCTCGACCCCGCCTTCGCCCCCGGCACCGGCACGGTCGAACCCGGGGGCCTCTCCACCTGGCAGGCGCTCGAAATTGTGCGCGGCGCGGCCGGGCTGAACCTGGTCGGCGGCGATCTGGTCGAGGTCTCGCCGCCCTACGATCCGACCGGCAATACCGCGCTGATCGGGGCGAACCTGTTGTACGAGATGCTCTGCGTCCTGCCGAGGGTGCCGCAGAGGCGTTTCAGCACGGTCGACAATCCAGGCAATCCGGCCGGACAACCGTTCGGAGACGCAACAACTTAGACAAGTTCAGGTTTGTCTCCCGCGCGCGGACGCGGTATCGTTTTTGCGGGTGGTGCCGAAGGTTCGCTTTCCCCGGCGGACGGCCCTTGCGGGATTCGGAGCGCCCACGGGCCGGATTGTCCGGCCCGCTGTCAGGGTGGAGCGGGGATGGACGGTGCGAAGAATTCGCCCGGCGGTCCGGTTTCGGCCGGTCCAGAAGGGCTTGAGGCGATTTTGAACGCCGGAACCTGGGAGCACCGCCTCGCCGAGGCGCGGGCGCGGCGTGAGCGTCTGCTGCAGGAAAAAGGCCGCCCGGCCGATTCCTTCTTCGAAAGGCGCGGACCCCGGCCTTGGGAACGCGCGCCGGACCGCGCACCGGCCTCCGACCCGGTCGACCGCGATGCGCTGCCCCCGAACCTTCCGCCCGAACGGCTCCGGGCGATCGAGGCGCGGCTCACCGGTGACCGGTCAGAGACGCCCCCCCCGCCCCCTTCCTCCACGCTCCGCGCCGTGCCCGCTTCCCCGGCACCGGCACCGGCACCGGCAGCGGCACCGGCTACGGCACCGGCTACGGCGGTGGTCCGCCGTTCCGATCCGGACCGCGCCGAACCGCGGACCGCGGTGCCGGTCGTCCTTTTCCCCGGCCCGCGCACGGGCGATAGGGCCTTGCCGGAGGTTCCCGTCACGTCGGCCGTCGCCGGCAAATCGGCTGCCAGGACGGACGCCGAAGCCGGGGTCCGTGCGGGTTCCCCGGCGCAGCCTCCGCGCGTCACGCTCTTTTCGGCGGGCGGGCAGGCCGAGGTGGGGCCGGCCCGGCCGGCGACCGGAACCCCGGCTCCGGCCTTGAGGACGGACAGTCTGACGGCACCGGCGGTACGGAACGGTCCCCTGCTGCTCGACATCGGCATGGCCGAGGCGATCCGCGACGGACGGGCCGAGACGCTGCGTCCGGTCGCCCCGGCGCGGCGCGGACGGACGGTGACGCCCTTCGCCATCCTTGTCGGATTCTCGATCGGCCTCGGCATCGGGATCGGATTGACCGCAGCCGCGTCGCTTTTCGGAAGGTATTTCCCTCCGGACCCGCTCGGCGCGCCATCGGTCGCGGCGCCGCAATCCGTCGCCGCCGCAGCGCGCGAACCGACCGTCCCTGCCGCCGCAACCCCTGCCGCCGCAACCCCGGCCGCGGCCCCCGCCGAAGCGGACGTCGCGCCCTTTGGACCTGCTGTATCCGTTGCGCTTTCGGACGGTCTCGCTCAGCCCCCGGCTGACCCGGTCGCAGTTCCGTATTCCGTGGCGTCCGCCGACCCGGTCGTGCCTCAGGCCCGTTCCGACGTTCTTTCCGCGCCCCCAGGCCCCGACCTCGGATTCGCTCCGCCGGCGCAGAAAGGTGTGGCCCCCTTCCGCCTCGCCACCCCCGCCGCCCAGTTCGCCGTCGCACCGCCGTCAGCGGTCGCCGCGCTGGCCCCTGAGCCCGCCGTGCGTCTGCCCGGCCTGATAACGGGTTACGCTCCGGCCCTGGTGACTGCTGCCCCGGTCAGCCCCGGCGGCCCGGAAGCCGCTCCCGCCGCTCCCTCTGGGCCGGCACCCGTGCCGGTGGCCATGATCGCCGCGCCCGGCTTCGGCGTGCCGGACACGGCCGCGCCCGCCGACGACACGGCCCAGGCCCCCGCGCCCCTGGCCGGCTTCCCGGATCTGCGTGGCGTCACACTCGTCTCGGCCGCCCTGCCGCCCGCCGCCAGAAGCCCCGAACCGGAACTTGCCGGCGCCCGACTTCCGGCCGGACGCCCGGTTCCCGCCTTCCCCAACGTGACGCTTCTGGTGATGGCGCCCGGGCCGGTCGCCGAGGCCGATCTTGCCTCAACCATTGCGCGGCTTGCCGCCGCGGGATTTACCGCGACCGAGACGCGACCGACCGGCTTTGTCATCCGCCGCGACAACGTCCGCTACTATCACCCCGAAGACCGGCCGGCTGCGGAAGCGGCGGCGCTCGCGTTGGGGGCGGAGCCGCGCGACTTCACCGGCTCCGGCAGCGGCCCGCCCTCCGGCCGCATCGAAGTCTGGCTGAAGACCCCCGGCACGGTGGCGCCGGCTGCGAAACCGGCGAAGGTTGCGAAGGCGGCGAAGCCGGCCGCCGCGCGTCCGGCTGCGGCAAGCCAGACCATCATCGAACAGGCGCTTCGCGACCGCATCATCGCGGGTCTGCGGACCCTCGGCCCCTGAAGAAGCGCGACGAACGGACGGCAAGGAACATGGGGTACACGAACACGGCGGCGCGCATTGTCGCCATCGTCACGGCGCTGCTTCTCATCGGCGGGGGGACGCGGGCGCACGCCGCCGCTACCCTCGACCAGCTCGTGGTGATCGACAGCCTCATCGCGCAGCGGGACTGGGGCGCGCTCTGGTCCTTCGTGATCGCCAACCCCGCGCTCACCGCCGGCGACGACCCGCTTGCCATCGAGTTGCGGAACTTCCTCATCTCGATGAATGTCGGAAATGTCGACGTGTTCGCCGCAAGCTCGCCCATCGTCCAGAGCCGCGGCCGCCCGTATTGAGGGGGAAGGCGCTTCCGTGACGATCCCCGTGGCTACCGCCTCCGGCCTCCGGCTGGCCTATCTTGTCGATCCGCGCTTCCGGGGCGGCACATCCTCGTCGCTTCTCGCCGAGCTTTCGGTGACCTCGCGGATCGCGCGACTTTCGTTCCACTCCTTCAGCGAGGGGTTCCTTCGCGGCCAGTCCGTGACGCCCGCCGTGGCGTCGGCCCTCGAAAACCTTGGCTGCGACATCGGGTGGGACAGCCCGGTGATCGCCGGTGACATCGTGGTGATCCACAATCCGATCTTCCTCAGCACCTACCCCGAGATCCCCTCCCGCATCGTCGCCCGCAAGCTCGTCGTCGTCACGCACGAAAATTTCCTTCGCCCCGGCGGGCATGAGGGGTTCGACGTCGCCCGGGTGCTGAACGTGCTGTCCGGCGCCGCTGTCGCGGTCGAAAGGTGGCTCGCGCCGGTTTCGGCGCACAACCGCGAGTGTCTGGAAGCGTGGCTTTCACGGCGGCCCGGGATCGCCGGCTGGCGGGTCTTGCCGGAGGACTGGACGAATGTCATCGTCGCCCCGCCGCGCCCGCCCGTAGCCGCTCCCCGCGACCGGCGGGGAAGACTGTCCCGTGAGGGGCTCGAGAAGTATCCGCCGATCGCCGTGATGGACCTGACCTTTCCGCCGCATGCCGAGGCGAACGTGCTGATGGGGACAGAGCTTCTGACCGAAGGCGAACGCGCCCGGCCGCACTGGACGCTGCTGCCGTTCGGGGCGATCACGACCGAGGCGTTTTTCGGGCGGATCGACTTCATGATCTACTTCACCGCGCCGACCTGGTCGGAAAGTTTCGGCCGCGTCATCGCCGAGGCGATCATGGCCGGCAAGCCGGTCATCGCCGGACCCGAGGCGGGCCGCGTCTTCGGGAAGGGTGTGATCGTGGCACAGCCCGGCGAGGTGGATGGAATCGTCGCCCGCCTCATCGCCGACCCCGCCGCCTATGCAGGCCAGGTGCGCCGCGCGCAGGACGCGCTGGCGGTCTACCGGCCTGATGCCTTCCTCGCCCGCCTCGCGCCGCTCTTCGCGCAGCCGGTGGCAGCATGATCCTGATCGAGGCCGGGCACGACGGGCTGGAGGCCTTCGAGGCCAAGCTCCTCTTCGCCGGTGCGCTCGCTGCCGCCGGCCACCGCCCGCTTATCGACGATCGCACGCTGCCGCCCGACCTCGCCCCCGACCTCCGCTACGAGGCTGCGCCCTATCTCTGCGATCCCGAAGGCGTCAGGCCCCAGACGCTGATCCTGATCGGCGGCGAAAGCGTCGACGGGCTTCGCGTGACGGCGATCAGGGGGTTGGCGTCGGGGCTGCGGAAGGTGGCGCTGATCGGCCGCTTCGCCGGGTGGCAGGACCGGCAGTTGGCACTGGCGCGCATCGCCCACGCCGCCGGACGCGAGCCCCTTGTCGCCGATTTGAGCGAGCTCTTGCCCCGCCCTTGGCCTTGCCAGACCGCAACACCGCTTTTCGCCCCAGCGTACCCTTCCGGCCTTATCCCCGACCCGTCCCGCCGGCGCCTCCTTCTGTTGCTCGAGTCCGAACAGGTCGAAGACCCCGCCCAGCGCTCCGGCCTTCTGGCGCTGGCACAGTCGCCGAAACTCGCGTTGCGCGTCATCCTGCCTGCCTCAGCCAGATCGCAGGCTGAAAATCTGTCCGCCCTCGGGCTCCCGTCGTACCGCGATACCGAGCTTTCGCCTGCGGCCTTAGCCGCCTCGGTCGACCTCGTGGCCTTTGCCGCCGGGGCCCCCGCCTCCCAGCGCGCCGCCGCAATCGGCGTAGCCGCCTTGCTCCGGGGCGCGGTCCTGCTTGACCTGACGCCCGATGCAGCCCTTGGCGCGGCAGGGGCCCCGGCCCTTCGCGCCCCCCCCGATCTCTTCGCGCTCGGCGCGTTCATTGAGGGAAGCGTCATTCCCGACCTGTCCCGCCTCGCCCGTGCCACCGCCGAAAGCCCCTGGGCAACGGCCGCCGACCTCGACCGGCTGGAGCGCGCCATCGGCCTGACCCGCCCGACCGCGCCGCAGCCGGAGGCTCTGCCGCCCGACCCCCCGCCCGACGCCAAGCTCTGGTTCTTGCCGACAAACGGCATCGGCCTCGGCCACGCTCGCCGTGCGCTACACCTCGCCGCTGCAGTGCCCGACCCTGGCCGCGTCGCGTTCTTCGCCCACGGAAGCTGCGCCACCCTTCTCTCCGGCTCCGGCCGCCCTGTCGCGGGCCTGGTCGCCCGCACCGGCGACCAGCTTGAACGGCTGTCGGCCGATATCCTGAACTTCCTGCGACTCCGCCGACACTTGCGGCAGGGCGACCTGATCGTCTTCGATGGCGGCTTCGTCTATGACGCTGTCCTGCGAGCGCTTGGCGAAACCGGCGCGCGCGGCATCTGGGTCCGCCGCGGGCTTTGGCAGCCGGGGCAGGCCACGCAACGGCTGTTGGAGCGGGAAAAGGCCTTCCCGCGCGTCATCGTTCCGGGAGAGGCCTTCGACGAACTCGACCGCCCCGTGAGCTGGGGCCCGAAGATCGCCACGGTCGGGCCGATTGTGAACCCGCTTCCGGCGCTCGGCGAAGGGCGCAGGGTGCTGCGCGACCGCCTTGCCGCGCTGACCGGCCGCCCGTTCACCCACCTCGTCGTGACGATGCTCGGCGCCGGGGTTGCCGCAGACCGCAGCCCGCAGCTCGTTTACCTTGCCCACCTGATCGCCCGCCGCCCAGATATCCTCCACGTGATGCTCGCCTGGCCCGGGTCGGTCGTGCCGCGCGGACTTTACGGCTGGGCGAATAGTCGGGTCGTCCATACCACCCGCGCCCCGGAACTTACCGCTGCCGCCGACACCTTGATCTCCGCCGCCGGCTACAACAGCTTCCACGAGGCGCTCTACAATCGCGTGCCGACGATCTTCGTGCCGCAGATGGCGCCCTACATGGACGATCAGGAGGCGCGGGCGAAGGCGGCGGCGAAGCGCGGGCTCGCGGCGGCGGTGAAGGCCGAAGACCTGATGCAGCTCGGCCGGACGCTCGACGAATTCCTCGAAGGCCGTGCCGAAGAGGTCCGCGCGGTGCTTGCCAAAGCCGACCTCCCCGCGCCCGGCACGGCAGCAGCCGCCGCGATCATCGCGAAGGAGGCCGGCGCATGAACCGCGAGTTCTGGGGCGAGGTCATCGGCCGGATCACCGCCGACCGCCCTCTCGATATCGACGCCATTCTCACCGGAGGCGCCAAGGGGGGCGCCGTGTCCGCTCCGATCCCCGCACCGGAACCCGTCGTCCGCGACCATTCCGGCCCGCCGCCGTCCATGCGGCTTCTGCACACCCGCGCGCCCGGATCGGCGGCGATCGGCATCCGCCTTTCCGCCATACCTGCCGACGCCGAACGGCTGGCGCTTCACCTAGCCGCGATGGCCTACGAGAAAGGCGTTGATCCGATCATCCTCAGCGCCTGCGGCCCCACCCCCTTCGAAACCTGGGGCTTCCGCGTCGAACGCCTGCCACAGGATCCGGCGGCCCGCGCCACGGCCGAGGCGGAACTGTCCGCCTTCTGGGGAATGCCGATCATCATCGACGCCGAAGAGGTGACGGCGCTCGGCTGAACCGGATCGGGCCGGCCTCAGCTCAGCGCCTTGAACTCCACCCGGCGGTTTTCCGGCGCACGCGGGTCGCCGGTGTTCAGCGGAAGCTCCTCGCCCAGGCCCACGGCCCGCAGCCGCTCCGGCGCGATCCCGCAATCGGTCACGAGGTAACGCATGACCTCTTCGGCGCGAAGCTGCGACAGCTTCATGTTGTAGTCGGCCGAGCCCGAGCCGTCGGTGTGCCCGGCCACCTCGAACAGCCCGATATCGCTCAGCCGCATGACCCGGCACATCTGTGCCAGAGCCGGCTTCTGGTCGTCACTCAGCGCTGCGGAATCGAAGCCGAAGCGGACGTTGATGTTCACCTGCATCTCGGGGGCGAGCACCGCGATCACCTGCGAATCCGCCGCCGCCTGCTGCACAAGCGCAGGCGCCGTACCTGTCGCCGTAGTCTCGGTGCCGCCGGTACCTACCAGAGGCGCCAGCCCGTCACCCCCTGCCGAAGCGGTCAGCGGCTGGACGTCGCCCTGAACCGCCGGCGCAGTACCGTCCGGCAGCGGCGCGGCGGTGCTGCCCGCCGAGGCCGTCGCGTCCGGAACAAGCGGCGTCAGCCCGCCGGCCGGCTTCACCGTCACCCCGCCATCGCCCGCCGATGCGATCGCCCCGCCTGCATCGGCCCCGGCAGGCGCGCCCATTGTCGGCGCCAGCGTCGTCGCCGTCACCGAATCCATCGTCTGCAGCGTCAGCCCGCGCGTCTGCCCGCCGCCCTCCTTGGCGGCCTTGAACGCTTCCCGCTGCTTGGCGAAAAGCGCCAAAAGCTGCTCGTCCGTCAGGTCTCCCGGAAAGGCGGGCATGGCGGGAAGCAGCAAAAGCGAAATGGCGGCCGCGAGGCGGAAGCGGAGCATGATGACCACTGTGAAAATCTGGTTAAAGGCTTGGAGAGTTTACGCTAGGATGGCCTTGCGTGCAATTCACAGCTTGAGGTCGGTCGCGGTCATGTCACCATCCGGGTGGTCGGAATCCGTTGCGCCGCCAGAGGGCCGCGCCGGCGCGAGGGCGGTCAGTTGAACAGCCCCGATACGGTCGTGCCCCCCGCCCGCCCCTTGCTTCCGGTCATCGCCGGCGCCGGCCTCACCCATCGCGGCATGGTCCGCGACCGCAATGAGGACGCGATCCTGACCGACCCTTCGGGACGGCTCTGGGCGGTCGCCGACGGGATGGGCGGCTATGGCCACGGTGACGTCGCCTCGGACCTCGTGATCGACTGCATCGAAACGATCCGCGACGACGAACCGCCGCTCCCGGCGCTGACCGGCCGCCTCGCCGAGGCCAATTCACGTGTATTGGCCAAGGCTGCCGAACCCGGGATGGGCCGGATGGGCGCCACCGTCGTGGCGTTGATCGTCGCCGGGGCGCGGGCGCACCTCGCCTGGGCGGGCGACAGCCGCGCCTATCTGTTCCGGGGCGGCCGCCTGCGCCTGCTGACGCGCGACCACACGGTCGTGCAGGACCTAGTGGAGAGTGGCAGCCTTTCGGCGGAAGCCGCCGAGGACCATCCCGATTCGCACATCGTCACCAGGGCGGTCGGGGGCGATGCTGAACTCGAACCTGACACCGCCGAAGTGCCGCTTCTCGCCGGGGACCGGCTGCTGCTCTGCTCGGACGGCCTGACCCGCGCGCTCTACGAAAGCGCCGTCGAAGGCGCGCTTGGCGCCGGCGACGACCCGGTCCGGACATGCGAGGCGCTGGTGCGCGAGTCGCTGGCGAACGGCGCGCCCGACAATGTGTCGGTCATCGTGGTCGATCTCAATGAAACCTAAGCAGCAGGCGCAGGGCCAGCTCATCGCGCCGATCATCGTGGCCATCGGCGTCGTGGTCGCCGCCGTCGCCTTCGCCATCGTCACCACGCTTCTCGACACCGCCGACAGCGGCACCGAACTTCGCTTGACCCGGCTTGAAGAGGCGCTGGCGAAAGCGCAGGCGCAGATCGAATCCATCACCGCCGAGGCAACCTCGCTCCGCTCGGACCTCGAACGGCTCCGCGACGAAATGAGCCTGATTGCCAACCGGGCGCCCATCGCCGCCGTGCAGGAGACGAACGCGGCGGACGCCGGCTTGGCCGGGAATCTGTCCGTCGACCTGTCTCTGCCGGACGAGAATTTCGAAACGCCACCGGCGACCGAGGCGCTGACGGAACAGATGCAGCTCGCGAAGACGCGCTTCAACAAGGGCATCACCCAGCCCCGCAACAAGACGATGCTCGCCATCCTCGGGCAGCCCCGTGACAGCTATTCGACGGACTGCCAGGCGATCACCGACCCCAAGCTCAAGTCCCTGGTCGAAACCCGCGCCATCGGCCCGATCACCGTGACGATGCTGAAACCGGCGCTCGACAGCCTCGCCCGGGTGCTGGCCAGGCTGAAGGAATCCGATCCCGACATCCACGACAAGCTCGGCACCGCCGGCGCGCTCTGCGTGCGGTTCATCCGCGGTTCCAACACCGCGATCTCGAACCATTCCTGGGGTACCGCCATCGACCTCACGCTCGAGGGCGACCTCGACGGTTTCGCCGACGGCGCCACCCAGTTCGGCCTTGTCGTCCTGGCCGAATACTTCAACGAAGAGGGCTGGTACTGGGGTGCCGTCTACAACCGCGAGGATTCGATGCACTTCGAGGTGGGCGAAGAGACCCTCGCGGCATGGCAGGCCGAGGGGAAACTCTGACCGATGCCGGCCGCCCCGCCGGACCTCTACGACCGCCTCGCCGAGCCTGTCCTCGCCTATGCCGAACGTCTGGGTGAGGCCGAGGGCGAAGAGATGGGGGCGCTGCTCCGGCAGGCCGCCACACTGCTGGAGCGCTTTTCGTCTGACGCGCTGAGACAGGGGGTCGTGCCTTCGACCGTCCCGCCGGCGCGGCTCGCGCTCGCGCTCATCCTTGACAACAAGGCTCGCGGCAACCGCAGGCTCGACATCAAGCCGTGGGCAGCGGGCGCGCACCGGCTGCTTTTCGACGGCCGCGAGGTCTCGTCGGCGACGCTGCGCGACTTCATCCGCCGTGCCGCCGATGCGGGGCACGACTTCGATGGTGTTCGCCGCTTCCTCGAACGCTGCCTCGACCAGCTCGAAGGCGACCGTTTGCGCTATGAACGCGACGTGCCCACGAACTGGACCGGCATCACTGTCGTCCTCGTCGCGGCCTTCCTGCTCTCGGTGGTTTCCTGGGCGGCCTATGTCGAATGGCGGTTCCACCGCGAACTCACCCGGGTCTTCGATGCCGAGGCGGTGCAGATCGGCCTCGACCGTGCCGGCGACATTCCGGACCTGGCAGCCCGGCTCGACCGCCTTCAGGCCGCTGCGGCGCGCGTTGTCGCGCAGGCCTCCGACGCGCCGATCCGCCTTGCCGCCAGCACCTTCGGCTTCGATGCCGGCACCCGGGCCGAGGGCGCCTATCAGGCGGCCCTGGCACGGCACCTGCCGGACGTCCTTGCCGGTGCCATCGAC
Source organism: Paracoccaceae bacterium (assembly GCA_046155885.1). Classification (GTDB taxonomy): domain Bacteria; phylum Pseudomonadota; class Alphaproteobacteria; order Rhodobacterales; family Rhodobacteraceae; genus JAOADN01. The sequence goes on along the minus strand of JBJXFU010000007.1, from coordinate 40,397 downwards.
ACCGCGATCGCGACGGACGGCGACGCGGTCGCGCTTTACGATACCCTGCGCGCCTGGTCGGTGCTTTCGGGAACCGACGAATGGTCGCCCGCCTGGGTCGCCGGCTGGGCCGGCGCGCGCGAGGCCGCCGATCCCACGCTCGCCGGCCTGGCCCCGCATGTGCTGCGCCTCGCCGCGCCGGCGCGGCCGTCCCTCCAGCCCGACCCCGAGCTTCTCGATCAGGCCACCGCCTTCGCCGCCGACGCGCCCGAAGCCGACCGGGCATTCCTTGAACTCGAACGTTCCGAAGCCGCCCGCGACCTGCCGAGCTGGACCGCCGAGGCCGCGATCCCCGGCATGACCGCGCTCTTCGAACGCCGCTCGGGCGCCTCGCTGGCCGCACCGGTGCCCGGCCTCTTCACCGCCGCCGGCTGGGACATGGCGCGGACGTCGGGGGCGGGGCTGGCGGTCCAAAAGGCGCGCGACGAGGCGGCGCGACTTTTCTCGCCGCCGCCGCAGCCACGCAACGACACTCCCGACACCCTCCTGGGACGCCTGCAGTCCCGCACACTCGACATCTGGTCGACCTTCCTCGACGACCTCCGTGTCGCCCCCTTCAGCAGCGCCGACCGCGCCGTGCTCATCTCCGGTGGCCTTTCGTCGGGGGTCTCGCCCATCGAGGCGGTAGTCCGCGAAATCTGGCACCAGGCCGGCGGCGACGACCCGCGCCGCACCCACGACATGCAACTCGCGGTCACCTATCGGTTCGGGTCTGCCATCGACTACATCGAAGACGGCCGCATGCGCGAAATCACCGACCTCTTCGCCCGGCTGAACGTCGCGCTCGCCTCCTCGAAAGGCAGCGACCGGGACACGCTCGAAACCCTGATGTCGGTGCAGGACCGCTCGGGCTCGATCCGGACGCTGGACCGCGCGCCCCGCGCCATCGTCGGCCTCGTCGAGGATACGCTCGCCCAGGCCGGCTCGGCCCATGCCGACCGTCTGACCAACCCGCTCACCCGCGCCTGGCAGGCCGAGGCGCTGGCCGCCTGCGGCGCGGCACTCGACGGACGCTTCCCCTTCGCGGCCGAGGGGCCCGACGCCGACCTGGCCGCGCTGGCGCGCTTCCTCGCCCCGGGCGGTGTGCTCGACCGTTTCCAGAAGGGGCGGGTGGCCGACTACATCGACACCGGGTCGGATCCCTGGAAATGGAAGCCCGCCGCGAAGTTCGAGGGGCTTTCGGCAGACAGCGCCGCCTTCTTCCAGCGCGCCGCGGCGCTTTCGGCCGGCCTGATCGGCAAGGACGGCGCGGTGGGCGCGGACTTCCACCTTCACGCGCTGGCCGACAAAGGCAAGGCGCATGTCACGCTCGGCGGCGACGGGGGGGCGGTTGACACCACCTCGGACGAACTCGCGCTCTCCTGGCCCGGCCGCGACCCCGCGCTCGGGATCGACGTGCTTTTCGAGGCGCCGGAAGGCAAGGCCAGCCTCGCAGCGCCCGGGCCCTGGGGGATGATGCACCTTCTGGAACCCCTCCGCCTGCGCGAACGCGACGGGGGAAAACGCTTCCTCATCGACCTGCGCTCGGGCGGCGCGCGGGTCTTCGTCGCGGCCGAATTCGCGAACCCGGCCAACCCCCTGTCGCTTCGTGGCATCGCGCGCGGGCTCACCTGTCCGCAGACCCTGTAGGGTCAGGACAACCGGCCGGGCGGGCCGGAAATCCGCCCTCGGCGGCGGCGGGAATTGCGGTATAGTCGTCGCGGAGCAATACCGCGCGACGGCAACGGACGAGGAGCGGAACCTTGGCAGTACCCCCGGGAAGACTGATGAAAATCGCCCTGGACGGGTCCTCCGAAGCGCTCGACTTCGCCGAGATGCGCGGCAGCGACCATGTCAGCAGCCCCTTCGCCTTCGAGGCGCTCTTCCAGACCGCCTCATCGGGGCTTCTCGCCAAGGATTTCCTCGGCAAGAAGATGACCGTGACGATCGGCGACAGCGATCCGCGCTATTTCAACGGCCATGTCACCGAATTCGCCTTCGTCGACTTCGCCGGCGATGTCTCGCGCTATTCGGTGACGCTTCGGCCCTGGCTTTGGTTCCTGTCGCAGAAGACCGACAACCGCATCTTCCAGAACATGTCCACCGTGCAGATACTCGAAAAGGTCTTCAAGGAGCACAAAGGCATCTTCACGTTGAAGTTGAAGGCCTCTTACAGCCCGCGAGAATACTGCGTCCAGTTCGGCGAAAGCGACCTCGATTTCGTCCAACGCCTGATGGAGGACGAAGGCATTTTTTACTGGTTCAACTATGCCGAGGGCGCGCACACGATGGTGCTTGCCGACCAGAACGCCACGATTGAACTGGCGCCGGGCGTGGGAGATATCGAATACCAGCCGGGCGGAGCGGTCGCCACCGAAGACGGCGACTACATCACCGACTGGCAGCCGCGTTCCAGCGTCCGACCGGGCAAGTACGCCCATACCGACTACAACTTCGAAAAACCCGCGCTTGATCTAATGACCAAGACCGAGAACCCGTTGGTCGACGATCTCGAACACGAAAACTACAGCTACCCCGGCGTCTATCTTGAAATGAAGGACGGTGACCGCATCGCGCCGGTGCGTCTGCACGCCCTGCAGGCCCCGGACCTGCGTATTGCTGCCCGCGCCACATCGACAAAGCTGCACTCTGGGGTCAGCTTCAAGTTCATCGAGTTCCCGCGTGAAATCGAGAACGACACCTACATCGTCCTGCGCGCCGACTACCGGATCGCTTACTCGCAGGCCCGCGTCCGCCAAGGCGAGCTGGACCTCGACTATGTCGCCGACCTGACGGTTGCACCCAAGAGCACTCCCTTCCGCCCGGAGCGACGGACGGTCTGGCCGGTGATGAAGGGCCCGCAGACAGCGGTGGTCGTCGGGCCCTCGGGTTCCGAAATCTACACGGACAAGTATTCCCGCGTGAAGGTCCAGTTCTTCTGGGACCGCGAGGGAAAGAAGAACGAGAAGTCGACCTGCTTCATCCGCGTCAGCACGGCCTGGGCCGGAGCCGGCTGGGGGTTCATCCAGATCCCCCGCATCGGGCAGGAGGTGATCGTCGACTTCCTCGATGGCAATCCCGACCGCCCGATCATCACGGGCCGCGTCTACAACGCCGCCCAGATGCCGCCCTACGAGCTTCCCGGCAAGGCGACCCAGTCGGGCTGGAAGTCCAATTCCTCACTCGGCGGCGGCGGCTGGAACGAGCTGAGGTTCGAGGACAAGAAGGGTTCCGAAGAGGTCTACTTCCAGGCCGAGAAGGACCACAACGAACTGGTCAAGAACAACGAATCCCGCAAGATCGGCAACGACTTCGCCGAGAACGTAGGGCACGACGCCAAGCAGGACATCGGCCACGACCGCACCGAGACGGTCGGCAACGACAAGGCGGTGACCGTCGGCAACAACCGCACTGTCTCGATCGGGGTGAACGACGACGAGACGGTCGGCTCCAACCGGTCCCTTACGGTCGGTTCCAACGAGACGATCACAGTCGGATCGAACTCGACCGAAAGCATCGGCGCGAACCACAGCCAGACCGTGGGGGCGAACCAAAGCGTCAGCGTCGGCGCCAGCCGCACGGACACGGTCGCGGCGAACGAAGCGCGGACGGTCGGCGCGGCGCAGCAAATGACCATTGGCGCGGCGCGAACGGTGACGGTGGGCGCGGACCAGAGCCACACGGTCGGCTCCAACGACAGCTGGACCGTGGGCGGCGGCCAGACGGTGAACGTGAGTTCCCAGCAGGCCTTCGAAGTCGGCGGCGCCCACAGCACCAAGGTGGGCGGTGCGCAGGAACTGAACGTCGCTGGCTCGCGCAGCGTCGAGGTGGGGGGCGATCAGTCGCAGAAGGTGGCGGGTGGCGCCAGCCTTTCGGTCGGCAAGAAGTACACCATCGAGGTGACCGACGAGATCACGCTGAAGTGCGGCTCGGCCCAGGTGACGATGAAGAAGGACGGCACGATCACCATCAAGGGCAAGGACATCACGCTGGACGGCTCGGGCAAGATCGCCGTCAAGGCGTCGAGCGACGTGACCGTGAAGGGGTCCAAGATCGCGATGAACTGACGCCGCGGCCGGCCGTTCAGCGACCGGTACCTGCGTCCGGGCCGGGGCCGGGGCCCGCGCCGACCAGCCCAGCGATGGCCGCCCCCGGCGCCTCCGGCGCGACGGCGACCGGCGCCGTGCCGCGCGCCCAGACCAGCATTGCCGCGCCGCCCGCGCCCGCCCCGTCGCCCGGCAGTTCCAGAATGTCGAGCGCCGCCCAAAGCGCATCCGGCCCGTCTGCTCCCTCCAGCGCCGGCCCTGCGGCCGCCAGCGCCAGGTCGCACCAGGCGTCAAGTCCTTCCGGCCCAGGCAGGGACTCGCCCGCCAGGATCAGGCTCAGCGGAAACCGCCGCCCGGCCGCGTCCCGCGAAGGCACGACCACGCCGGCCGCCACCCGCCCGCCCGAAACCAGCCGGAACCGCAACCCCCCGTCCGGCCAGCCGCCCCCGGCCGCGAGAGGCGCGATATGGCGCGTCACGAACGCGTCCCAGGCGCGGCGGAACGCCGGCGAAATCCCCCGCGCGACGAAATCCCCCGCCGACGGGAGTTTCCCGAAGAACCCCGCATAGGGTTCCCCGGTCAGAACTTCTCCGGGCACGAGAAGCCCTTGAACATCGTCATATCATAGGGGTTCGTGACCGACAGCGCCGTCATCTTCAGCGCGATCGACTGCCCCCCGAGCGAGAAGCGCAGGTTAAAGACGTCCGGAAGGTCGGTCTTCGACAGGGTTCCCTTGCGCAGAAGCCTGAGCCAGGCCCAGGTGCCGGTCTCCGAGGTCAGTGCCTCGCCCGATCCGTCCAGCGGGATCAGCGACAGCGTGACCTGGTTCGCCCCGTTCGGCCCTGGCCAGCGCATCTCGGCCGCCTTCACTGCCCCATGTGAATAGACCAGTTGCTGGCCATCCAGATCCAGCACGGCGCGCTCGGTCTCGGGCGTCATCTCCACGGGCTCCAGGACGAAACCCATCGAAGGCCCGGTCGCGCCCGAGAAAAGCCCGCGCTTGATCCTGTCCGCCAGTTCGAAGGGCGCCAGCGTCGCCGGGTCCAGTCCGTAATCTGCCCGCCAGGCCCAGGGCGTGACGGTGGTGTCGATGTGCTGCTTCAGCTGCTCGTTGGAAAAGGTGTCGAACAGTCCGCCCGGCCCGAAAAGCTTCTGGAAATCGTCCGAACGCACGTCGTTGGGGCTCTCGGGGTCGAACGGATAGCGCTTCTGGGTCGCCTGCTGGCAATAGGGCAGGACGTCCTTCTTCCAGCGCGCGTTGAGTTCGGCCAGGACCGCGTCGCGCGTCACGCCGATGGTGTCCTGCGCGAAGCCCAGCACCCAGGCGTCGATCGGCTTGGGCAGCGTCGCGGCCACCGCCGACAGCGAACCGAGCAGCGTCGGCAACCCGCCCCGTTCGGTCAGGGTCGCCTGCGGGTCGGCGGTGATCATCACCTGCTGAAATTCGGCGGCGAGCCCCCCGAAGGCAAGCTCCAGATCGCCGATCTTCGGCGGGTTGCCCTCCACCTCCTGTACCACCGACTTAATGTCGGCGAAGTGCCGCGCGATCTCGTCGCCCGGTGGCGGGCCTTCCTCGCCCCCCGCGCCGCCTGCCGCCTTCGCCGCCGCACCGACCAACTTGCCGGCCTTTCCCGCGGCCTTCTTGACGACCTTCAGCGCCCCCTTGGCGGCCGCGTCGCCGGCGGCGGAATCCCCCTCTTCCTCGACCCGCGTCAGGTCGGTCTCCTCGACCACCGCCGTGACCAGCCGCTTCAGCGTGCTTTCCGGGCTCGCCAGGTCCTTCAGATTGGCTGCCGCCACCTGCAGATCGCCGATGGGCGCGATCCGGATATCCTGCAGGAAGGTCTCCCAATGGTCGATGTAGTCATCGACGTAGAGCTTGCGGATATCGTTCTCGAGTTCGACTTGCGAGATGTTCGCGCTCTCCGGGCACCCCCCCGCGAATACCGCCCGGTCCTGAAGCTGGCGCTCCGCGACCGTCGGGATCAGGCCCCAGACGGTGCCGTGAAAACCCGCGTAGGTGAAGGCCCCCGGGATCCCCGACCGCAGGTTCGACCCGGAAAGCCGCGTCAGCACACGCTGCCCGTTCGGGCCGGCCTTTTCCGCCGGCAGCCACTCGGGCAGGGCAGGGTCGGCCACCGCCGGGTCGTTCAGAAGCGCATCGTAAGCCCTGACTGAAAGCGGGATGGTGCAGATGCTTTCCAGCGCTGCGGCCACCAGCTTCTTGTCCGGCTGGATACGGTCCGCGGCGGCATCGTCGCGGGCCCGCTCGATGGCCGCCAGCTGGTGGTCCAGGGCCGCCTCGTTGGGAAAGACCGCGCCGATCGGGGCCGCGCCGGGAAGCGCGTTCTGCCACCAGTCCGCGATGTAGTCGGGTTCGTAGTCCGCAAGCCCCGTCATCATGTTGTAAGTCTTGAGTGCACCGAGAAGGAACACCGGCTCGCGGATGTTCTTCCACATCGTCGCTTCCAGAAGCGCCACCATCCTCGGTTCGAGGATGTTCTTGAGCGTCCGGTCGTACGCGATCTTCTGCGCCCTCGCCAGTTCGGGCTGCGCCGACGGCCCGGCCAGCGTCAGAACCCCCGGCTGCACCTCGGTGGCGGCGATCGACACTTCGGACACCGCCTCAAGCGCATCGTTCAGGTCAAGCGCCGAAGGATCGGCCGGGGCCTGCTTCGCGGCGACAAGCGTGAGCTTGCCATTCAGGTCGGCGGTCAGCCGCGCCTGATCGTCGATCGCGCCGGAATAGCGGAGATACGAAAACAGGAACGCCAGGACCGCCAGCGTCGTCACCAGCGCCGCACCCGCGGCCGAGCCGCGCCAGATCCAGCGGCGCCGCTCCTCGGCGGCCGCGTCGAACTGGCCGAGCCCGGCTTCCGGAAAGATCACCCCGGCCAGCAGGTCGTGCAGGAAGTACGATCGCGTCTCGCCATGCTGGCGCCGCTGCGGCGGCTCGGGCGAAAGCCCGAAAGCCCCCGCGATGTCGCCCAGAAGCCGGTCGATGGGCGAGCCTTCCTGCGTCGCCGAAGTCAGATAGAAGCCGCGCAGCCAGGGGCTCTCCTCGTACCGGCTCTCGCCGAAGACGGCGTCGATCAGCGTCTTCAGCGGTCCTTCGATCCGCTCCATCTGCGCCGGGAAACGGAACACCTCGGCCCGGCGGGAAAGCGTCGCGTCCTCCGCCATGCGCCCCGTCAGGCGCGCCTCGGCCGCGCCGGTCAGCGCGCGCGCCTCGCGCTCGATCAGCACCCCGTCGACGCGCGCGTCGGGGGCCAGCGTGGCACCCCATACCTGCTCGCGCTCACGCGTCGAGAGGTCGGCGAAGAAGGGCTCGAAGCCGGGGATCAGGTCGGTCTTGGTAATCATCAGATAGACCGGCAGCTGAATCTCGAGCTTCTCGCGCAACTCGGCCAGCCGCTTCCTGATCTCGCGCCCGTGCACGCGCAACTCGGCCTCGGGCCCGAGCAGCTCGCGTAGCGACAGGGCGACGATCACGCCGTTCAGCGCCCGCTTGCCGCGGTGCTTCTTCAGCATCTCGAGAAAGCCCACCCACTCCGCCGCATCCGCCTCGGGGTCGCTGGCCTGCTGCACGTAGCGCCCGGCGGTATCGACCAGCACCGCGTCCTCGGTGAAGAACCAGTCGCAGTTGCGGGTGCCGCCAACGCCCTTGATGTCATCCGACAGGTCGATGGGGAAGTTCAGCCCCGACTGCCGCAGCGCCGTCGTCTTGCCGGTGCCCGGCGGGCCGATCATCAGATACCAGGGCATGTCGCGCAGGAACTTCCGGTTCCCGAGCTTCGAGCGCTTCATCTCGGTCAGGATCGACTGGAACTTCGTGTTGATCTCGGCGACGTTCGACTCGCCCGGTTTGGCCGCGACTTCCGGCGCGGGGCGGGCGAGCTCGGCCACGAACATCTGGTTCCGCCGCGCCGCGCGAAGCTGCGCGAGCAGAAGACCGAACAGATAAAGCACCGCGATGACCGCGATGGCGATGCCGCGCGACATGTCGGACTCAAGCGGCGCGCGGCCGCCGAATTCGACCAGACTGCCGTACTGCCAGATCAGCCAGCAGACCAGCACGACGCCAATGAAAACCCAGAGCCGGCGAGAAAAAAGGAAGCGGAGAATCGCCTTCAGGATGCTCATGGCGCGAAGCTCTTCTCGATCTTGATCTCGACCCGCCGGTTCTGCGCCTTGCCCGCCTTGGTGGCGTTGTCGGCGACGGGTTCGGTGTCAGCCCGGCCCTCAGACCTGATCTTCTCGGGGGGCACTCCGGCGGTGGCCAGAAGCGAAGCGATGGCGGCCGCCCGCGCCTCGGACAATCCCTGGTTCGACTGGAACGGGTTCGACTTCTGGACCGGCACGCTGTCGGTATGGCCGATCACGGTAACGCGCGGGATGGTGTCGCCGTTCTCGACGATCACCTTGGCGATGGCGGTGACCAGCGGCAGATACTTCTCATTCACGTCCGCCTTGGCCGAACGGAACAGCTCGGGGTCCACCCCCTGCAGAACCAGGAACGCCAGCGAGACGTCTTCGCGCGCCTGCACGAAACTGACGAGGTCGGGCGGAATGCCGGCGGCGAAGGCGGGCAGAAGCTCGACCATCACCGGTTCGATCTTGATTTCCGGCATCGTGACCTCTGGCGCAACCGTTTCCCGCTCGGGCCGCACGATGCCGGCACGGTCTTTCGGCGGCAGGCCGGCGGCTGCGGTGTAAAGCTGCTCGGCCTTGGCCGAAAGCTGCAACCCGAGAAAGGTATAGACCCCGGCGACGATCGCCAGCGCGGCCAGCGCGATGGTCCAGATCGGCACCGCGAAGCGACGCGGCTCGTCCGGCGCCGCGACCCCGCGCCAGTTGGGCGACAACTCCGCCCGGTCGGTCTCGGGGTTCCGCAGTGCCCGCATGATCTGACTTCTCAGCGCCATCAGCGGCCCTTCGCCGCCCCCTGGCTGCGGCCGGAACTTGCCCCGGAATCCGAGACCGAGGCAGTAGTAGGCAAGCTCCAGCATCTGCGGGTCGCGGTTCAGGTGCCGCAGAAGCTCGTCGACCCGGTCGAAGAACTTCGTCCCCGAGTCGACATCCCCCGAAAGCTCGACCACCAGCGGACGGCTCGGCCAGTCGCTGTGCCCGCCCCAGGGCGTGTTCATCGCCAGATCGTCGATCAGCGCCGCCACGAACCAGGCCGCCTGATCCGCCCGGGTCAGCGCGATCCCCATGCCCACGGCGGCGTCGCGGGCGTCGATCAGGTTGTCGTGCAGCCGCACCCGCAGCGTTTCCGGCTGGCCGGGCGGAGCCGTCCGCTCAAGCTCGGGGGCAAGCTCCAGCAGCGCCGAGAAGGCCGCGACGAGCGGGTTGCCGTGAAGCCGGGTGTGGCGGACGCGTTGTGTCGGCGCGCCGCTGGGATAGGCGCTCCGCGCGCCCCCCTGCGCGTAACCTGCCTGCGTGTACCCCGCCTGCCCATAGCCGCCGGCCGGACTTCCGCCGAAGCTCCCGCCGATGCCGGCCTGTCCGGCCCCCGGCAGCCCCGGGCCGGTGGTGCCCCCCGTCTGCCCGCCCCGCTGCGGCCGGATGCGGGTGCGTCCGGCGTCGTTCGAAAGCCCGAAGGGATCGTCCTTGTCGCTCATGGCGTCACCGGCTTACCGCATAGACGTCGATCTGGGGTTCGGTTTCGAGCACGCCCGACACCCCCATCACGAACCCGGGCGCGTCCAGAAGCTGCGCCCAGTGCTCGGATTTCTGGTCCAGCTCCAGGCACAGCCGGTCCCCGTCATACGGGATCTCCCTCGGCTGCGAATTCAGGGGCTTCAGCGGAATCCCGGGCAGACGCGACTTCCAGAGCTTCTCGAAGGCGTCCGCCGCGCCCACCGTCGCCTGGCTCACGAAGATGCGCCGCAGGCTTTCGTCCGACATGTTCGACCCCACCCGCACCACGATCCGCGCGGTCCGAAGCAGGTCGGGATTGTCGATCCTGACCTTCCAGACGTTCTGCGCGTGCCTGGCCACCGGCAACGCACGCGATTTCGGTTCGACATGGCGCAGCGACAGGATGAACGAACGCAGCGCGTCGGCGAGCGCCAAGAACGCCGGCTGCGGGTCGCCGTGGTCATAGGCCGGAAGCTCGCCCAGCCGCCGCGAAGAAGCGCCGTAGGTCGCCAGCCGCCCGGCGAGCCCCAGAAGCTCCAGGAACAGCTCGGAGGGGTGATGCAGGTTCTGCGCCAGAAAATGCGCCATCCGCGGACGCGCGCCGTTGGCAACGTCGAGGACCAGCAGGTTCTCAACCGACTTGCCCGCGCCGGCAAGGATCTGGCCTCCATGCGCCTCGGCGATCCTGTCGAGACCGGTGACGATTTCCTGCAAGAGCATCCCGTACCAGGGGACCGCGCCGATCCCGAGCGCGGGCGGCAGATAGCCCTCGGCAAGCGCAACGCCCCCGTCCGCCTTCAGCCCGTCGATCCGCGCCACCGGCAGGATGACGTAGCCCCCGGCATCCTCGCCGGGCGCAAAAAGCCGCGCCGAAAGCTGCGCGATCTCGATCTCCTCGGCCTCGGCCCCGCCGCGAACGGTGTCCTTGACGGCGGCCATTACGCCCCGGTAGCGCGCCCCCGACGGCTCGCCATGCGCCGGGTCGATGGCGGCGGCGCCGGGCGGGGAAGCCGGTATGGCCAGCGCCACGACCCCCCCGCCGCTTCCCGCCTTCACGGGCAGCGCCGGGGGCGCGGGCATCTGCGAAGGGATTGCGAAGGGCGTGCCATCGGGAAACAGGCCCTCGGCCGCCAGCACCGATACCTGCCCGGTATCGAGCGCCGCGCGGTCGAGCTCGATGCGCGAAAATCCCCAGGCCTGCAGCGGCGCGGCCCGCAGCGCGCCCCGGATCAGGCCCTCGGTATGGCGGTCCTGCTGCTGGAAATGCTGCGACCGAAGGAACAGCCCCTCGGACCAGACGACCCTGTTGTCTTCCGCCATACCTCTCCCCTTGCGCCCGCCCGACCCCGGTTCCCCGCGCCCTCAGGCCGGCACGAGCTTCAGCCCGCCCGAGGTCACCTCGACCTTGAAGGCGGCGTTGGACGTGGCCGAAACCGCCGACTTCGCCCGGAAGCTCTTGCCCGACGGATTGACGAATCCCGCCACGATCCCGATGGCCACCGTACCCGGATCGAGCCCGATCGTCTTCGACGCCGATTTGCCCGGCCCGACCGCGATCGCGTCGGCGCGGACGAACTCGGCCCCCAGCGCGGCCGATGGATTCTGCAGTGCGAAGTAGTCCGAGCCGTCGAAGGCGCCGGTGCCGCGCATCTGGATCACCTGCACCGTGACCGGGCGGTCGGCGCCGTCGGCGCCGGGGTTCATGCCGGCCGTGCCCATCGCCGTCACTGTAACCGATCCCGGCCCCCCGCAGGCCGCGAGCAGCCCAAGCGAGACCGTCCCCAATAGGAAATCCCGGCGTTCGATCATGTCTCGTCCCTCCTCTTGCCTTCATAGGCGTCACGGAAATCGGCGCCGACCTCGCCAAGGAACCGGTCCTCGGCCGATCTGGCGATATCGCGGTAGCGTTCGGCATAGAGCTGCCAGAGCCGGGCGCCCCGGCTGCCCGACAGCAGCGACTTCAGAAGCCCGATATCCTCGACCTCGGCCTCGAACGCCGCCGGATCGAACCGGTCGATCATCCGGCGCAGCGCGCCCTGAAGGCCGCTCCAGGTGCGCATCTGGTGGTCGGTGAGGTCGCGGAAGGCGGCGGTGATCGCGTCATCGGGTTCAAGATACCCCTTGCCGCGGTGCTCGACCAGCGCCGCGACGCCTTCCTCGGCCGAGGCCGCGAATTTCAGCGGGTTCACGTTCTGCGCCCCGAAAACCGTCCGGGCCACCCGCGCGGTGTTCTTTTCCTCGGCGCGGGCGCGCAGAAGCAGGATCAGCCCTTCCGCCATCAGCCGGAACCGCCGGCCCACCGCCTCCATGTCATCCTCGGTTGCGGGAAGGGCGGTGCCGTCCAGCCCGGCGCCGCGCAGGAAGGCGGCGGCGAGGGCCGCGCCGTCTGTCCCCGGCGGCGTTGCCGCGACCGGCTGCATCTGCGCTGCCGGGGGTGGTGTGGCGGGCGTGGAAAGCGGCGTGGAAAGCGGCGGGGCAGGGGGCGGGGCAGGGGGCGGGGCATGGGGCGGGGCAGCGGGGCTGGCATCCGATTGCGCGGGGGGCGCGCGGTCGCGAACCGTTTCCGCGACGGCTTCCCGCCAGCCCGAACCGCCCTCAGCCAGCGCCGGGGCCGGCGTGGGCCGCTGCTCCCCGGGGTCTTCCCTGGCCGCGCTCCCGTCCGTCGCGTCGTCTGCGAACTCCGCCCCGCTTTCTCCGGCCGAAAAGGCATTGCCACCCCCGCCCGGCGGCGCGTCCCACGCACCGACGCGCGGCTCGGAGCGGGCCTCGCGATGCCGCGGGCCCGCCTCCTCCGGTTGCGGTGGCCTGGTCTCGGGTTCTGGCAACCCGCGTTCAGGCCCGCGCTCCCCGTCAAGGGCGGGGGCGCGCCCGGGGGCCGCCGCCGCGCCGGGAAAACCCCAATCGTCGAAGCCACTGCCGGGGGGCGGCGCCGGAGAAGTGCCCGCGCCGCCACCGCGCGGCGCGACGGGCGCATCGAAGAACGGCCCGAACCCGGTTCCGCCTCCGCCTTTCTTCGCCTCTCTTGCGGGTTCCTGCACCGGGTCTGCCTTGCGCGGTGTCAGCCCGAACGGGTCGAGCGTGAAGGGATCGTCGAAGGCCGGTGGCGCGGCGGGTGGCGCGGCGACCGGCTCCGAAAACGGCCGCCGCTCGCCCTCGAACGGCGGGGGCAGGTTCTCGGGCCGGGGCGGCGGCGGCACAGGTGCCTCGCGCCGCGCGAAGAAATCGTCCGGCGCATCGGCCGGCCCCGGGGCGGCAGCCGCCACAGCGCGCGCCGCCCCGGTCTCGGCCCGGATCAGCACGTCGCCCAGCCGCAGCCGCGTCCCGTTCTCGACCGGCGCGCTGTTTCCCGGGCCCAGGGGCCGCCCCGAGCCGTCGACAAACAGCCCGCCCGTGCTCATGTCGGTCACCGTCCAGCGGTCGGGGCCACCGGTGATCACGCAATGCCGGCGCGAAACGACCTGTTCGGGGTCCTCGATCTGCCAGCCGCAATCCGCGCCCCGCCCGATCACCAGCTCGCCCCCCGCGTGCCGGATTTCGGGCTGCGGTTGCACCACCGGGGAATGCTCGATCACCAGCCTCAGGGTCATGCCGCCACTCCCGCCGCACCGCCGGTGAAAAAGCGGATGCGGTAGTCGTCCGCGTCCTGCCGCCGCGCGGGCGACACCCAGAGCGTCCGGCCAAGCTGCGCCTTGCCCAGGACCGGGTCCGGCACCGCCCCGGCCGCCAGCACCAGCCGCAGGTCGAAGTCGATATCCTCGCCGCAGGCGAAGCGCACCGCATGCCGCAACTCGGCCGCCAGCGCCCCGTCCGCCAGCAGCCGCCGGTAGGTGCCCAGGTCGATCGGCCCGACCCTCAGTTCGGCGCGTGTCTGCCTCTGGAAACTCCTCGCTCCGATCGCGGCGCTCTTTCCGAGCGAGGCATAGGACCGCCCCAGCCGGGTCTGCAGATGCGCCGGGATTTCCATCCAGTGCCCCACGAACTCCACCAGATCGACCGGCGCGCCCAGAAGTTCGCCTACATAGCCGGTCAGCCGCTCGACCCCGTGTACGCCCGAGGCAAGCGACGTTGCATGCCGGATCGCCAGCCGCCGCCCGCGTTCCGCCGCTCCGCTCCCCGGCCAGATCCCCGGCAGCGCGGTCCCCGCCAGGGCCCCCAGCACCGCCCGCGACCGCCCGCCGGTGCCGCGTTCGGCCTGCACTTCGCCCTTCTGGTCGGCCCAGGCGCGCCAGTAGAGCGCCAGCATCCGGTGCTGCAGCATGTTGACGAAGTCGAGAAAGGTCGTATCGGCTTTGCCGTGATCCTCGCCGGTGGCGAACCAGCGGTCCGACAGCCGGTTCAGCGTCCAACGCGTGATGTGCAGCGGCAGCGCGCCTTCCGGCCCGAGCAGCCCCAGAAGCTCGACCTCGACCCGCGGCGGCCGGCCCTCGGCCCCGGGGGTGAAACCGCCGACATCGCGGGTCGAGAAAGACAGCCTCGCCCGTTGGCCCAGCCGTGCCGGCTCGCGCTCCGGCCCGCCGGCCCGCCCAAAGCGCAAGGCATCGGTTTCGAGCCGCCGCAGCAGTTCGAAGAAGCCCATCGTCAGGGGCTCGGTGTCGCGGTGGCTCAGATCGGGGCGCGGATGCCCGGCGACATCGGCCATGTCACCTCCTCCTGCCTCTGGTTGAGCCGGGTTTTCGTCCTGACGAAGGAATTGATCCCCGCATGCCGCGCGAACAGCCGCGAAAGCAAGGCCGAGAGAAGCAGCACGCTCGATCCGGCCAGCGGCCCCTCGTCAACGTCAAGCACGATCTCCATGCCCTTGCCGAAACACATCGGCCCGGGCAGCCCCAGCCGCTCGACCAGCGGCCGCGAGGTGACCTTCGTCACCGACCGCACATGCCGCGCATGCGCCGGATCACCCCGGTCGGCGTAAAGTTCGAGCATCGCGCGAAGCGGCTCGCTGTTGGCGCTCTCTTCGGTCAGCGACAGATGGTTCAGCGAGAACTGCGCCACCATCCGCCAAGCCAGGTCATCGAGCTCGGTCTCGCCCGTCCCGGTCACCCGGGGCAACGCGGCCGCCAGCGCCGGACGCGGCCGCCGGAAGGCCGACAGAAGCTCGACCCGCGACACCGGATCGCCGCTTTCAAGCGCCAGGCCCGGATTGTCGTCCAGGATCGGCAGATCACGGTTGGTGCAGAGCGCGCGGATGTCGAGCCTCTGTACGGCCCGCCCCGGCGGCGCGCCGGCCGGCCGGGCGAGCGAAATGAAGAGCTCGTCGCCGGGATAGCTCGTCCGCATCTGCCCCCGCCGGACCTCGTCCTCGGTCGCCCGACGCGGCCGCCGCTCGGTGGTATAGACAAGGCTCGTCCGCCGCGCGATCCCGCCAGAATAAAGCTCGGCGATCTCGGCCGCGGGGCCATCGCTGTCGGCATCCTCGACCTTCGTCAGCCGATAGACCTCGAAGTCGCGCGGCCGCGTCCGGTCGGGATAGACCGCATGCGCGGTGGCGCGGCCGTCCAGTTCGACCAGGTTGCACTCTTTCTCGAAGAGGTTGACCACCGGCACCACGAAAAGCCGGAAGTCGCGCGCCGCGACCTCCGATATCTCGGGGCAAGGGCGGTCGAACAGCACCACAAGTTCCAGCTTCGGCCCTGGACAGGACCGTACCGCCGGTGCCAGCCCGCCGAGCCGGACATAGTGGAACCGCTCCGGCATCAGGAAGTATTCCCGCAGCAGCCGGTAGCCCTCGAAAGCCGGACGGGTGCGCGGCAGAAGCCCTTCGCTGTCGGCGATCCCGACCATCGCGGGGGCGGCGGCAGGCTGGAATGCGGCGCGCGGGTCCGCCATGCGCGCGACAACCCCGGCGCAGGCCCCGAAGACAGTGTCAAAGATCGCCCCGGCTCGCGGCCCCCCGGCGAAGCAAAGGTCGAGCCGGTCGAGCGAAAGCTCCGACATCGCCCCCGCCCCCTCGCGCCGGAACGTCAGCCGCAGGCCCGAATCGACCCCGGCCGACAGCCGCTCGGGCACACCCGCCGCCCTCAGCGCGCCCCTGTCCTGCAGGTACTCCGCCGCATCCAGCGCCACCGGCCAAAGCGTCACGTCCTGCGCCGTGGAATAGGTCGGCCGCGTTGCTATGCCTTCCTTGAAGGCCGCGATCATCCGGGTGCCGCGCGCCACGACATGTCCGTCGGGCATGGTCTGCACCTGCGGCCCCGGGTGCAGGACAGCCAGCGACATCGCCGGCGCCGGCCCCGCCAGATCGGGATAGAGCGAATCGAGGATCGCCCGCACATACCGGCTGCTTTCGGCATCCACCTTCAGCCGGGTGCGCGCCGCCAGATAGGCGACCCCCTCGAGCAGCCGCTCGACGTAGGGATCGGGGCAGGGAACCGAATCCAGCGCCAGCCCGCGCGCAACCGTCGGATGAATCGCCGCGAATTCCGTCGCCATCTCGCGGATATGCGCAAGCTCGGCCTCGTAATAGGTCAGGAAGGCGCGGTCCATCACACTTCCTCGATCACCGTCTTCGCGTCGCCGTTGTCGAGGTCGATCTTCGTCGACAGCCGCATCCGTTCGGGAACCGGCGACATCAACAGCATCGCCTCGACCGAGATGCGGAAGTCGCCGCCCTGACCGGCGTTCACGGTCACACGGATCGTGTCGCGCTTGAACCGGGGCTCGAACGTGGCCACCACTTCCTTCAGCTCCCGCGCCAGGGACGACGCATCGAAATCCGATGCCCGCCGTCCCGAGAACGACGGCACGCCGTAGTTCAGTACACTCCGCCGCACCTCCGGAAAGCCGGCGAGCACTTCACCAGGCGTTTCGGCCGTCTGCCATTCGATATCGGTCGCCACAAACCCCGACTGCGTCCTTTCCGTGTTGAACAGCGCCTCCATGTCGCGCCGGACCGCCTCGCGCAGGACGTCCGGCGTCACCACGATCGAACGGCCTTCCAGGAACGTCCGCCGCTGCAACTGGGTAAGCAGGACATGCACGGCCTTCCGTTCCTCGGGGTCGAGCGAGATCTCCTGTTCCAGCGCCCGGTGGCCCCCCGCGAGGATACGCGCCATCCGCTCCGCGCCGATCTCCTTTTCAAGCTCGGCGCGGCGCGCTTCGGTTTCCGCCGCCAAACCCGGCAAGTCGTCGACGAGGCGGTCCCAGAGACTGGGCTGGACCGCCTCGCGACGCGCATGAATGCCTGCCTCGGACAAGGCCGGCTATCCCCCTGCTTCGGTCACCGGGCGCCGGCCCGGTCAGATCGGCTTCATCTGCGACAGGTCGTAGGACGACTCGTCCTCGCCGCCCTCGGAATAGTCGTCCGAGCGCCAGGTCTGCTCGTGGTGGTGGATCATGAAGTTCAGCGAGAAACTCTCCGAAGGCACGTCGCCGCCGCTGGAGTGAGAGATCGAATAGTTGGTCACCAGCACGTTCTGAAGTGTAATCGTGAGGTAGGCTTCAAGCTCGCCCATCGTCTTGTCGCGCACGAAGAAGATTTTGATCTCGTCGATCGCGTCGCCGAACATCGCGTTCCGGAAGATCGGCTGCGAAGCGGAATCGAGTGTCTTCGAGCACGAGATTTCCGAAAAACTCGGCGACGAAACCTCGCGCGACGTGCCGGTGAACGACGAAACGCCCCGTCCGACCCCGTACTGGATCGAATCGAGCGCGATATGCTCCTCGTACCCGACAGCCTGCACCGCGCCCTTGACGCCGTCGATCTTCATGAAAATCGGCATTCTACTTTTCCTTCCCTATGCTTGTGGTTCGACGTTGATGAAGCTTGTCAGGTGCCCTTGACCGACGGCAGTTCCGAAACCAGCCGCAGGCTCGCGTTGATGCCCTCAAGCTGATAGTGCGGCCGCAGGTAGAAGCGCGCGTTGTAGTAGCCCGGGCGCCCCTCGACGCTGTCCACCTGCACTTCGGCCTTGGCCAGCGGCCGGCGCGCCTTGAGCTTGTCATCGGCGCCGGCGGTGCTTTGCAGCACGTACCGGTTGATCCACTCGCTCAGCCACTTCTGCATGTCGCCGCGTTCCTTGAACGTGCCGACCTTGTCGCGCGCGATCGCCTTCAGGTAGTGGGCGAAGCGGCAGACCGGGAAGAGATAGGGCAGGTTCGCGCTCAACCGCTCGTTCGCCTGCGCGTCCGGATCGACCAGCCGGCCGGCCCGCGCCTCGTCGTCCTGCAGCGAATGCGCGCCGATGAAGGCTGCAAGATCGGTGTTCTTGCGGTGCAGGATCGGCATCATCCCGAGCTTGGCAAGCTCCGCCTCGCGCCGGTCGTCGATGGCGATCTCGGTGGGGCACTTCATCGCCACCGAACCGTCATCGGTCGGGAAGGTGTAGACCGGCAGGTTCAGCACCGTGCCGCCCGATTCCACGCCCCGGATCTGCGTGCCCCAGCCATAAAGCTTGTGGCTGCGGTTGATGTTCACGCCCATCGCGAAGGCGGCGTTCATCCAGACGAAATGGTCGTGTTTGCCGTCCATCGTCTCTTCGAAGGCGAAGCCCTTCACCGGCACGGTGTCGGCCCCGTAGGGCAGTCGCGCCAGCACCCGCGGCATGGTCAGCCCGATGTACCGCGCATCCTCGCTTTCCCGAAGCGACTGCCAGCTCGCATAGTCGGGCGACGACACGATCTGTTGCAGGTCCTGCGGGTTCGGCAGTTCCTGCCAGCTTTCCATCCGGAAAAGCTTGGGCGAAGCGGCCGCGATGAAGGGCGCATGCGCGCTCGAGCAGATGCCCGACAGGTTCCTCAGCAGCGCCACGTCCTTCGGATGGTGGCTGAACTCATAGGCGCCGACCAGGCAGCCATAGGGCTCGCCCCCGAACTGCGAATACTCCGACGTGTACAGCGCCCGGAACGCGGGCGACTGGTCCCACATCTGGCCTTCGTAATCCTCGAGCTGGTCGGCAAGCTGCTCCTTGGTGATGTTCATCACCCGGATCTTCAGCTTCTGGTCGGTCTCGGAGTTGTTGACCAGGTAGTGAAGCCCCCGCCACGTCCCCTCGAGCTGCCGCACTTCGGGGCTGTGCAGGATTTCGTTCATCTGGGTCGAGATCAGCGCGTCGATCCCGGCGATGAGCGACTTGATCGACTTCACCGCGTTGCCGGAAATCGTCGCCGTGCCCGACCGGTCCTTGGCCGCGATGGCAAGGTTGGCGACCAGCGATTTCAGCTTGGCGCTTTCGTCCTCCTTGACACGGAAATCCTTCTCCAGAAGGTCGCTGAACTCCCCAAGATCAAGCGCCTGGGCTTCGGCTGCGGCGCCGGCGGCGCCCTGTTTGGCCTCTGACATCGCTTATTCCCCCTTGCCCGACTTCAGCGCGTCGTCCGCGACCTGCTGCAGCAAGGGCTCGTTCGTCAGAAGCTGCGCGATCCGCTTCTCGGCGCTCACCTTGCCGTCCATGTAGCCCAGAAGCTCGTTGAGCTGCCGGCGCATCTTCATCAGTTCCGCCAGCGCCGGAACCTGTTCGGCGACCTTGTCGGGGGCGAAGTCGCCCATGTTCTTGAACGACAGATCGACGAACATTTCCTCGTCGGTCGCCTCGCCCTCCTTGCCGGGAAGCTTGTTCGGAACCCGCGCCTTCACGCGCGGCGAAAGCGCCTCCATGAACTTGCCGAAGCGGCCCGCGTCGACCTCGGTGAACTGCCGGTCGGCAGGGGCCTTCTTGGCCTCCTTCGTCTCCGACGCACCCGCGAGATCGGCCATGACCCCCATCACGAACGGAAGCTCGATGGTCGTCGGGCTGCCGTAATGCTCCACGTCATAGGCGATCTGGACCCGCGGCGCGCGGTTCCGCTCGATCACCTTCTGCTTGCTTTCGCTCATAGCTTCAGCACTCCTCCTCGGGGTTGCGGCGTCTTACTTGGCCTTTTCCTCCAGGGCGCCCACAAGCCCCTGGAAATCCTTCATTCCGCTCGGCGCGAGCTCGGCCATCAGTTGCAGGAAGTTCATCGGCACCATCTTCCGCATCCGTTTCGCCAGATGCGGGATGGGCGAGGACGGCTCGATCTTCTCGTAGTAGTCGATGATCAGGTCCAGCGCACGCTCGACTTCGGCCCGCGTCGTGATCCGTGCCGGCAGACCGGCCTGGACCGGGGCCACCGCCATGCGCACCGCGCCCTCCGCGCCCGCCGCCGGGATCGCCGCCGGTTCCGCCCCCGATTCCGCTCCGGGCATCGCCTCAGGCATCGGAGCCTCCTCGGTCATCGCCGGCCCGCCCGCCGGCAGGTGCGGCGCAAGCGTCGTATCGATTCGGGTCAGGAACTTCGCCAGCGTGGCAAAGCGCACGCCAACCCCGTTCTCCATCACGTGCGCGTCGAGCGCCGCCTCAAGTTCGCCCAGCGCCGCCCGCGCCGAACGCACCCCCTCGGCCAGCGCCGCAAGGTCGTCCGGCCGCTCCGCCGCTATGACGCGAAGCACCCCCATGACCCGGTTCACCCGCGCCTCGTGCTGGGCGATGAACTCGGTGCGGTCCTTGTCGCTCATCGCGTCGTTGCGCTCGGCCAGAAGCGATGCCGGCGTCAGCGACGCAAACGCCATGTCCGAGCCACTGGCGAAGCCCATGCCCTTCGCCTGGGCCGCGATATTGAACTCCAGATCGCTGAGAAGCCCGTTCTCGTTGTTCTCGACCTGCTTGAAGGCGTTGAGCCGCCGCAGCGCCGCCTGTTGCTTGGAAGGATTTTCACGAAGCGCCGGATGCAGGTGGTCCCAATGGCGCTGCGCCGTTTCGGCCAGAAGCCGCAGCCCCTGCGCCAGTCCGTCGAATCCGTCCTGCGCCGCCAGCGCCCGGACCGCGAGCATCAGCAGCCGGACATCCCTTCCCTCCGACGAAAGCTCGGCGCACTTGTCCAACAGCGTCGACCAGTCGATCGCCGCAGCCCCGGTGCCGCCGCCTTTCAGGTTCTCCGCCCGCCGTTCCCGGCCGGCCGGATCGAGCAGCCGTTCGAGCTCGTGGAAACGCGGATCGTTCCGCAATTCCGCGCCCGCCGGGTCGGGTCCGGCGATCGGCTCGAGGAAGGCCTGCAAATCCGCCATCGGCAAGAAGCCCCGTCAACAACTGCTGTGAAATCGCGCCTCTAGCGGCGATCTTCGCTGTTTTTGACCTTGGGTCAAGGTCGGGATTCCAGCAGTCGCGCCGCCAGTCCGACGATATTGCCGGGCGCCGCCGCCTGGGCCTCGCGCAGCGCCTTGACGAAGGACTCCACGCTTTCCTCGGCCGGCCTGCGGGGGTTGAACAGCTCATCCTTGGACAGGAAGGCGAACACCTCCTGCTTGCCGAAGTTGTCGGGGTCCACGGTGACGAAGAACACCTTCGGCCGCTGGTAATCGTAAGCCAGCGTCGCGGAATGCAGCACCCTGACCCTCCGCACCCCCTGCTCGACCTTGCCCAGCGCGTCGACCGAAGTTTCGGCGTCCAGCGCGTTCGGGACGACGCTGAACACCTTGCCTTCGTTGTCCACCACCACCACGGTCAGCTTCAGACCGGTCAGGCTGTCGGGGGCGAGGATCTCCACGATCGGGTTCTGGCCCTGCCGGAAGATTCCCGTGGTGTTGGCCGCCCCCGTCGCCCCGTCGCCGAACCAGATCGAAAGCTGGTCGTCCGGCGCGTCCGGAACCACCGAGCGCACCGCGCAGACATCGGCGTTCAGCACCGAGGTATCGACCTTCACCTGCCGGTCACCGGCGATCTCCTTCAGCCGCGCCGCCACACCCGCCGCCGTCTCCGACCCGGCCGCGTAGCCTGTCACCCGGATCGTGTCGCCCAGCCCCCAGGTCCCGCCCTCGGGCGCCTCGGCCGAAAGCCGCCCGCAATCGGCCATCTCCGCAAGGACCGGCGCCACCGCCTCGTACGCCAGGGTTCTCGGCCCGGCGGCGAGCGCCAGCGACAGATCGAAGCCGCCCTTGCCCGCCCAGCCGTCAAGCCGCGTTCCGGCCTCGGCCTTCGTCGCGCTATCGGAGGCGAGGCCCGAAATCGATACCTCGGTCCCGCTCACCTCGACCGTCCAACCCTCGATGCCACCAAGATTCCCGAAAAGCTCCGCCACCGAACCGGCCCAACCTTCGCTCGGCACACCGTCCGCGAGCGTGAGGGGCGAGGCTTCCGTCGGCTGCCCCGTCGCCGTAGAGAAAGCTGAGGCGATCGCCGCCGCGGCTTCCGATGACGGAGCGTTGCCGGAAAGCACGGCGCGGGCGCTGTCACTGCCCGAGGCGGCCGAAAGCCGGTAGGGCGAGGCGACGGGCAGCGGCGTGGGAAACATCTTGCCCACCAGACCCGAATACCACGCCCCGCCGCCTGCCACCGCGATCAGAATGACCAGCCCGATCCACAGAAGCCCCGATCCCGACCGCTTTGGCGCCGCCGCGCCACCGCGGGGTACAGCCGTCGCCGCGCGCCGGGCCCGCGCGGCCGCCTCGCGCCCGCCACCGCGCTTCGGCGCCAGCATCTCGGCCAGGCGCTCGACGACGACACTGGCCGAATCGGGCCGCTCCGCCGCCTTGGGCTTGGTCAGCGCGTCGATCAGCCCCTTCAGCGGCTCCGGCACGCCCTCGGTGTCCAGGGGGCTCTGCTTGCGCCGGATCATCTCGCCCGGCAGCGCGCCCTCGAACGGCACCCGCCCGCGGAACGCCGCCAGCAGCGTGGCCCCCAGCGAATACAGGTCCGACCGCGTCTCGGACTTGCCCTCGAGCTGCTCGGGCGAGGCGTATTCGTACTTCCCCGCGAAGTCGTTGCCGACAATGGTGCGCGCCCCCTGCGCAGTGTCCTTGGCGATGCCGAAATCGATCAGCGTCGCGCGGTCCGGCTCGCCCCCCCTCAGGATGATGTTGTCGGGCGACAGGTCGCGATGCACCATCCCGTGCGTATGCGCCGCAAGCAGCCCCTGGGCCACGCGATGTGCGATGATCAGAAGCTCGCGCTGGTCAAGCGACCGCCGCGCCATCAGGTCGGCGACCGAAGGCCCGTCGATGAAGTCCATGACCAGGAAGATATGCCCCTGGTCCGACCGCGAGCACTCGAAGTAGCGCACCACCGCGTCGTCGCGCACGTCGCGCATCTCCGCCTCGCGCCGCATCAGTTCCAGCGACTGCTCGGTGCCGGAAAACTGTTTGCTCAGCGCCTTGATCGCCACCGTCTGCCCGGTAACGGTGTTGCGCGCGCGATAGACCTCGCCCGTTCCGCCGCGCCCCAGCACGCCTTCTATCTCGTAGGTGTTGTTGAGAATCTGTCCCGGCTGGAAAATGTCTCCGGGTAGCGGTGGGATCATGTTTGGGCTTCCTCGGCAGGCGAACGGGGCGGGCGTGAAAACTGAGGCGTGACGCGCGGGTCCAACATAGACTAGCTTCTGGTAAACGTGCCCGCTTTTTCTTGGTAAGGCGAGTTTCAACCCGAACCCAACTGGCGAGACGAAACGACATGGCCCAGCGCGCGACCCCCGAGACCTTCAAGCGCAAAGAGCTTGTCGGCAAGCTGAACCCGGTCTGCCTCAAGGCCTTCTCCGGCGCGGCGCAGACCGCCAAGGCGCGCGGCAACCCCTACGTGGAACTTGTTCACTTCGTCTGGGGACTTTCCCGCGCAGAACGTTCGGATTTCGAAATTCTCCTGAAATCCGCCGGGGTGGACGAAGGCCGCCTTGAGGGCGACCTGCAACGCGCGCTCGACCAGCTGCCGCATGGCGCCGGGTCGGTCGAGGAATTCTCCGATCATCTCTTCCATGCCATCCGCGAGGCCTGGACGCTCGCCAGCCTCGAATTCGGCGACACCAGCGTGCGCTCGGCCTACATCCTGCTCGGCGCGCTGAAGACCCCGGCGCTGGAAGGCCTGCTCTTCAAGATGAGCCTCGAGTTCGACAAGATCGACCCCGCCTCGATGTCCGGCCAGCTTTCCGACCTGCTCGTGGAATCGATAGAAGCCACCGGTCCCGCCCAGGCGGCCGAGGACAAGCCCAAGGCCAAGCCCGGCGGCCAGTCCGCGCTCTCGCAATACGCCACGAACCTCACTGAACGCGCACGGGCGGGCAAGATCGACCCGGTCATCGGCCGCGACATGGAAATCCGCCAGATCATCGACATCCTGATGCGGCGGCGGCAGAACAACCCGATTCTCACCGGCGAGGCCGGGGTGGGCAAGACCGCCGTGGTCGAGGGTTTCGCGCTGCGCCTCGCGCGCGGCGACGTGCCGCCGCAGCTCAAGGCGGTAGACCTGCACATGCTCGACATCGGGCTGATGCAGGCCGGGGCGAGCGTCAAGGGCGAATTCGAAAAGCGCCTCAAGGCGGTGATCGACGAAGTTCAGTCGTCCGAAAAGCCCGTCATCCTCTTCATCGACGAAGCCCACACGCTGATCGGCGCGGGCGGCGCCGCTGGGACGGGCGACGCCGCGAACCTCCTGAAACCGGCTCTCGCCCGGGGCGAGTTGCGCACCGTCGCCGCCACCACCTGGGCCGAATACAAGGAACACATCGAAAAGGACCCCGCGCTCACCCGCCGCTTCCAGGTGGTCAAGGTCGAGGAACCGGCCGAGGACGCCGCGATCCGCATGCTGCGCGGCGTGGCCGGGGTGCTGGAGAAGCACCACAAGGTCGAGATCCTCGACGAGGCGCTCGAATCCGCCGTCCGCCTCTCGGCCCGCTACATCCCGTCGCGCCAGCTTCCCGACAAGGCGATCAGCCTGCTCGACACCGCCTGCGCCCGCGTCGCCGTCAGCCAGCACGCCACCCCGGCCGAGGTCGAGGACGTGGAACGCCGCCTTCAGGGCCTCGAGGTCGAGGAAGGCATCATCGAACGCGAAGAGGCGATCGGCATCGAGGTGACCGACCGCAAGGCGGCGGTGGCCGGGGGGATCGCTAAGGCAAAGGATGAACTCCAGGCCGCAAGGGACCGCTGGGACGCCGAAAAGGCGATGGTCGAGGCGATTCTCGACCTGCGCGCCAAGCTGCGCGGGCAGGGCGCGGCAGTGGACGAAACGGGCGCGGCCGGAGACCTGGGCGCCCCCGCCGCGACAGAATCCCCCGCCCCGGCGGAAGCTGCGGCCCCCGCCTCCGAAGGACGGACCGCCCCCGGTGGCGGAGCGGCCGAACCGGAGGCCCCGGCTTCCGCCGGGGCGCCGCCCGCCGACACCGGCTCCGCCGAGCCCGCCCCGCTCTCACCCGAGGAACGCGCCGAAACCCTCGCCGCCCTTCGCGCCAAGATGGCTGAACTCAGCTCCGCCCAGGGCGAACGCCCGCTGATCCTGCCGTCGGTCGACCGCAATGCCGTGGCCTCGGTCGTGCAGGACTGGACCGGCATCCCGATGGGCCGGATGCTCGCTTCGGCGACCGAACGTGCGCTGGCGCTCGCCGGCATCCTCTCCGAACGCGTCGTCGGTCAGGACCACGCCATGGATATGATCGCCAACCGCATCCAGACCAGCTACGCGGGCCTCGGCGCGCCGGAAAAACCCATCGGCGTCTTCATGCTCTGCGGCCCCTCCGGCGTCGGCAAGACCGAAACCGCGCTGGCGCTTGCCGACACCCTCTACGGCGGCGAACAGAACCTGATCTCGATCAACATGTCCGAATTCCAGGAGGCGCACACCGTCTCCACCCTCAAGGGCGCCCCCCCGGGCTATGTCGGCTACGGCAAGGGCGGCATCCTGACCGAGGCGGTCCGCCGCCACCCCTATTCGGTGATCCTTCTCGACGAGGTCGAAAAGGCCCACCCCGACGTGCACGAGATCTTCTTCCAGGTCTTCGACAAGGGCATGATGGACGACAGCGAAGGCCGCAGGATCGACTTCAAGAACACGCTCATCCTGCTCACCTCGAACGTCGGCTCCGAAGAGATCATGGCGCGGACCGACAGCGGCAAGCACGGCGCCGACCTCGAGGAGCTGAACCAGTCGCTCCGCACGCCGCTCCTCAAGGTCTTCCCCGCCGCGCTTCTCGGCCGGGTGGTGACGATCCCCTACTACCCCCTCTCGGACGCGATGATCGAAGCCATCGCCGGCCACAAGCTGCGCGGCGTCGCCAAACGCCTGATGGCCGGGCACGCGGCGGAACTGGTGATCGGCCAAGGCGTGATGGACACCATCAAGGCCCGCGCCACCGAGATCGAATCGGGCGGGCGGATGATCGACGCGATCCTCACCAACACACTCCTGCCGGAACTCAGCCGCCAGGTCCTGAACCGCAAGCTCGACGGCTCGCCGCTCAGCAGGGTCACCGTCACCGGCGGGCCGGACGGCTTCGCCTACAGCTTCGAATAGGGGCGCCCATGCACGACGGCTCCACCCTCTCGCTCCTCCCGGGCCTGCGCATCGCCCGGCTTTCGGGCTTCGACGCCGAAGGCCACCCCCTCGTCGCCGACACCACCGGCCTGCGCGCCGCGCGCAGCCTCGCCGACCTCGCCCCCGCCGACACCGGCGCCGAGATCGCGGTGGCCGACACCGTTCAGGGCGACCTCCTCGTCCTCGGCCTCCTCCGCCCGCCGCTCCCGGTGACCGAGGCCGACGGCACCGCCCCGAAAGTTGTCGAGGCGAAAGGCACCCTGATCCTGCGCTGCGGCAAGGCCAGCGTCACCCTCCACGCCGACGGCCGCATCGCCGTGAAGGGCGAGGAACTCCT
Organism: Paracoccaceae bacterium; assembly: GCA_046155885.1. GTDB lineage: Bacteria > Pseudomonadota > Alphaproteobacteria > Rhodobacterales > Rhodobacteraceae > JAOADN01. Next base: position 14,106 of record JBJXFU010000007.1, on the reverse strand, counting down.
CAGCCGCGCGCGGGGGGCAAACCGGGTGCAGGGGGGAAGCGTGCAGCTGAACTGAGGGGGAGGGGGCTCCCTAATACTGCTCAACTCGAAGGATGGGAAATCCGGACGAACGGAAAGCGGCCAACATGTTGGCAAGAATTTCGAACGCGGCGTCGTCCGCCTCGAACCGGTCCACCACGATTTCGAGCGAGTCCATTTCAAACTGCTGAACGCCGGAATAGAAACTCCGCGCCTCCGCCGGGTAGGGCAGCGTCATGACGAAGGCTCCCGCCTCGACCAGGCTGAACAACGGGGCGACCCACTCCGCCAAGCGGTCGCATAGCGCGGCATTTACCGACTCGGAAAGCGTCACCACAGTCGAGCGCATCCTGCTGGTGACGGTGCCGTCCGCCAAATAGGGAAACCCCAGGTCTTGGCGCAGTTCCGGAAAAACCGATGCGTCTGCCCCTGAAAGACCGTCGTCGATCACCTGAAAACGCCCGCTCCCGTCGCCCAGCCTGATTTCTTGGACGGGGACCTCCATTCCTTGCGCGATAAGGGCCGACTCAAGGCAGAAGAGAAAACGGCGGTCAATCTCGGAGAGATCGAAATCTGCTGTGACGCCCTGCCGGGAAGGCCCGAACCTTTCCAGCGTCATCGCCGTCGCACGGGCCCCCGAAGGCGCGAACCCTCCACGGGACCCGACCGCCGCCAAGTCGCGAAGGAAATCGAACAGCCACCTGGCTTCCGCATCCGGCAATGCGCGCCCGCAGTCGACCTCCAGCTGGCAGACGCCATTCAGAACCACTCTTTCCGGCGCCAGCAGCTTCATCAAGAGGGACCCGCAAAGCGCCGGAACCAACGCGGCGTCGCCGTTCCCTCGTCGTCGTTGCGAATGTCGAAGTCCATTGCCCGGGGCACACACCGGTCGATCAAGGGCCGCAGGGCCGCATTGACAGCGGAATAGGCTGGAATCCGGTCCCGTCTGTTCACGTCGCCGATTTCCGGAGCGGGTCCTGCACGCAGTACCAATCCACCGTTCGGCAGGGGGACCATGGTTACTTCGGAAGGAAGGAGTTTTCGTAGTGACTCCGAACCGCCAACGTCGGCCAGCAGGTCGGAGCCTATCGCTGTCAGCCAATTCACCGTGCGCAAACCGTCGAGTCGCGCTGCCCTTCGATCATCGATGCCGGTAAAGACATCCAATCCCGGATGCCGCATGGAAAAGGCCCAGGCCGCCGTATGGCTCTCTTCCTGGAAATAGGGTGACGTCTCAATCCCCCACCCACCTTGCGCGCTGCACACAGGCAGACGGCCGGAGACTGAAACAAAGACACTCTCCAAGACTTCAAGCCGTTCCGCCGCCTCTCCGGCAGGCATCGCCAAATGCAGGTATGCCGGCAGACTCTTGGCGGGGTCATAGGCTGGGTGGGCAAAAATCCGGAAGATGGCGGCACCCGGTTCGTCGTACTCGGACCCGTCCTTCAGCATCATCGCGATGTAATCGCGCTTCGGGGCGTCGGGGGCAAGCCAACTGGCAAGCAACGCAAGCGTCTTCGCATTTGCTTTGCGATGCTTGCTCATCGTTTCAGTCGCGTACCACCCAAAGCGCGACCTTCCCACCAAGTCCAGCCACCCGTTCTGTACAGCTATCAGATCGGCCGCATAATCGGTAACGTCGCCCGAAAGAAAGAAGCTCATCCCGAAAACGTGCGAAGTGACCACCGTCCCATCTTCGCGAAGCTCGAAGCGGCCGTCCGCCATCGTCAACTCCCTTAGGTCATTTTCATCTTGTTGCATGCGCAGTCACTCTTTATCTTCTTAGCATCGCTCGGTGACATGCACTTGGGTGGTTTGTTGGACGCCGGGTCCGGCAATGGGTAGTCCGGATAAGTGTTCTTTTCCTTATCCGTCATCATTGATTTGCCTGACTTCGCCGGAGATTGGTATTGAACCCCGGTCGACTTTTTGGCCGCCTTCGCCGGAGGCACCCCCAGCTTTGGGTTCAGCTTCTTGGGGTCGCAGGGGAATTTGGCGTCAACGATCTGCCATCCTCGGCCGTTGTTCAGCAGAATATCGGGAATGCAGTTCTGGCCACCGACGTCCTTGACAGGCGGATTGCCCCGAACCGAGTTTGGAAACTTGTTCTTCTGTGTCAATTCCCCCGATTTCGTGTGTTCCCGAAGATTGTGCAGCACGCAAGAGTGCTTCTTGCTGCCCATTCTTTGGCAGCTTTTTTCGGGGTCGGCGGGATCCGTATTGAAGTCGTATTGCTTCCGGTCGCAGCAAATGATCACGCAGGCGACATATTCCTCCGGCGTCATTTTGCCCAGCGGCGTCTGCATATTCGGCACGCGCCCGTCCCCCCCCTACAAACAAACCGTATTCTTGTTGTTGTTCGTCATCTTGTCGCTCAGCCGGCAGGCCCCCTTGCCCTCCAGATCGACGTTGAACGAAAACAGGATCCACTCCGCCGCCTTCATGTTCACGCCGGACACGACCCCGCCCAGTACCCCCGCCTCGTCGCCGTTCGACATGTCGTATTTCGACGGCTGGTTGGCGCACATCTGCCCGCCGTCCGCCTTCACGGTGGTGGTTCCCCCCGACAGGGTCGAGGACTGGGCGATGTTGGGATAAGGGATCGGTACCGGCGGGGCGGGCGGCGCGGGGGTCTTGCAGACGTCCGGCACCGTCGCCATCGCGATCCCCATCGACGCCTTGTGCGACAGCGACATGTCGTTGACGTTCACGGTCACCGGCATCGCTCAGCCCTCCTCCCCCAGATCGATCAGCACCGCCGCCCGCGCCCCCGTCGCGGCCCCCATGCCGACAACGCAGGCATGCCGCGCGGCCAGCGCCCCCGACCGCCGCGCGAACCCCGCGACGATGGCCGAGACTACCCCATGCGCCGCCCCGATGTCTCCGGTCCTGTTGGCCAGAACCGACATTCCGTCCGCCAGCTCGAACCGGTCCGCCACCCGCACCAGCCCCATCCCCAAAGTGTCCGCCCGCCAGGGCTCGGGCGTCAGGTCGGGGAAGAGCGCGCCCGCCTTCAGCCCTGCCGCCGCCATCGCGTCGGTGGCCAGCCCGATCGCCTCGCTCAAAGCGCGGCCCAGCCACGGCCCCGGCGGCTTGTCGGCGGTCTCGCGCGTCTCGCCATAGCCCACCAGCGCCGCGAAGGGCGCCAGCCCCACCCGCTGCACCAGCGACGGCGGGCCCACCAGCACCGCCGCCGCCGCCTCGCCGGGGATCGGCCCGAAGGGGTTCGCGGTTGAAAAAAGCCGCCCCGCGCCGGTCAGCCAGTCGAGCGCATCCGGCCCGATCAGGCTGTCGGCCGCCACCACCAAAGACGCCCGCGCCTCCGGCCCCGCCGCCCGCGCCAGCGCCGCGCCCAGGGCCATCACGCCCCCCGCATGGTCGTGATGCCCCCGCCGCACCTCGCGGATCGTCAGCTTCGGCTCCGCCGCCGCCCGCACCGCCGCGACGATCCGCTGCACCACCGCCGCGTCGATCCCCGGGCGCGGCGAGGGAAGCGCCAGCAGCAGATCGGCCGCAATCCCCCCGGGCAAAGCCCGCACCGCCTCGTCCACCGCCCCGGCGGCAAGCATCGCCATCCGCTCGCCCTCGGCCAGGGGCGTCACCGCGTCGAGGTAGGCCATCAGCACTTCCTGCCCCCGGTCGTCGACAAAGAACGGGTGCATCCGGTGGTTGGGCACATCCGCCGCCCAGGCCGCCGCCGTCGTCCCGGCCGTCATGCCGATGGGCGTCACCGCGCCGACCGAAAGGATCGCGGCCTTCATGCCTCGTCCCCCTCGTCATCATCGCCGCCGGTCGCCGCCGCGCGCCGCACCAGCGGCTTGTCCCAGACCTCGGTGGACCGGATCTTCTCGCGCAGGCCCTGGCAGGGCAGGGCGGCGCACCAGCTCACCACCACCCGCCGCAGCCCCGGGTAGACGGCGACCGTCGATACCCAGAGCTTCAGCCGGTGCATCCGCCCGGCCATCAGCACATTGGCATAGGGCCGGAACGCCGGCAGCCGGAAGGCCAGCATCCCCTCCGGCGTCATGTTGACGATCCGCACTTCCTCGTCGCCCCGCAGATGCGGGATCGCCTGCTGGTCGTCGGGTGCGGCCATGAAAAAGCGGGGATCGAGGTCCAGCGCCCAGAGCGGCATCCGGGTCTTCATCCAGGCGTCGCCGTAAGTCCCCCCGCGCGGCGCCCGGGGCAGCCAGTGCCTCCCGATCGGCGCGAAACCCGCCGGTGCCGGGCGGTCGGACCAGCGAACATAAGCTTCACCCGGCACGAAGACCGACGGCGCCGCCATCCCCTCGATCCCCTCGATGCCCCGTGCGTAACCCGTGCCCACCGGGTTGCGCCGCTCCACCGCCGCGTCCTCGCCCGGCGCACCCTGCCGGTCGGTCCCGCCGAAGGCGTTCTCCCACCTGACCGGCATCTCGCGGAAAGGCTCCGGCTCCGACAGGACCGGCCCCAGCGCGCTGTGCAGCCACCGCCGCCGCCCGATGACCGACAGCGTCTTCCGCACCGGCCCGCAAAGAAGCCCCACCCGCACCTCGCCCCGGCCCGCCGGATCGGCGTTGAAGGCGTTGCCGAGCACCACGATATCCGTCCCCGGCTTCATGAAGTCGAAATCCGTCTCCTCGATCAGGCTCGACGGCTTGTCGGGGTCCGAAGGCTTCGGCATATGCGCGACGGGCACCTGATCCTCGGCCGGCAGGCAGGTCCCGTCGGCCGCGATGTCATGCGTGGCCTTCACCGCCAGCACATAGGTGTCCGCCCCGTCCCGGTCGCCGAGGAACGTCTGTTCGGCCAGGAACGCCGTGTCGTTCGACAGGATCCACATGTCCGGCATGGCCCGCTACCCCGCCTCGGCCAGGGGCAGGGCCGCCTCGCGCCGCAGCCGGTCGAGCCGCCGGGCCCGCAGCGACATGTCCTCGCCCGCCGCCCGCCCGAGCCGCCCCTCCTTCAGCACCGCCGCGAAGGCGGCCGCGTCCGGCAGCAGCGTGAAGTCAAGGTCATGCGCCGCCGCCACCGCCCCGGGCAGCCGCCCGGCATCCGAGGTAAAAAGTGCCCCCTCCGCTGGCTCGCGCCCCAGCATGTCGGCTGCCGCCAGCCCGGCGGGAAGCGCCAGCGCCGGCTCGCCCATCTGCGCGATCAGCAAGGGCCATGACTTCGGGTCGCCGTTGATCCCCACGGCGCGCAGCGCCAGCGCCGCCGTCCTCGGCGCCTCCCACAGCCCCTTGATCCAGGCCGCGAGCGCGCGCGGCGGCGACCCCGTGACCGCCCGGTCGAGCGCCTCCGCCGCGACCTCGGGCCGCTCGCTCGCCAAGCCCGCATCGCCTGCCAGCGCCCGCAGCGCCGCCGCCCCGGCCTCGCGATCCTCTGCCCGCTCCCCCGCCCGCAGCAGCATCGCCGCCGCCTCCAGCCGCACCGAAGGCTCGGGGTCGGCCAGACGCGCCCGGGCGAAGGCTATCGCTCCGGGCAGCCGCAGCGCCTGCGCCCGTACCCCGGCCACCGGATCGCGGACCAGCACCTCCAGATGCCTGCCCGGCGACTGCCCCCAGCGCAGGCAGGCCGCGATCCCCGCCGCCCGCTCCGGCCAGCGCGGCGAGTTCAGCCAGCCCGCCACATGCGGCGCAAGCACCCCACGCGGCGTCAGCGACACCGCCCCGGTCAGCCCCGCCACCGCCTCCGGCGCCGCCTCCGCCAGCGCCACGGCCCGCACCAGGGCCTCGTCGCGCCCCGCCGCCAGCGCCAGCGCCGACAGCACGAAGACCTCAGGCGCCTCGCCTGTCGCCACCGCCAGATCGGCCGCCAGCGCCAGCCCCGCATCCCCGCCCAGCCGCGCCCCTTCCAGTTGGCCCGTCAGCCGCCGCGACCACTTCACCACTTCGGGATCGCCCTCGGGCAGGGCCTCGGCCGCGCGGCTCAGAAGCACCCAGAAATGCGCCGCGTTCTCGACATGCGCGCGCAACACCTCCGCGATGGGGCGGGGCTCCGGGAAGAGCCGCTCTGGTGGCGCGTCGGGGGGCGCGTCGGGCATCCCGGTCTCCGTCCGGCGGCAAGGGACAAGGGGCGCCCCGCGGGGCAGGGGCGTGCCGACCGTCCGGCCGCAGGAACCTTGCTAGCAGCCGCGCCGGGTCCCTGTAAAGCCGCGCCACGGACTGGAAAAACCGGCCTCCGCCCAGCGCTTCGCAAGACCGCCTGCGACCCGTTCCCGGCCCGCGCAACGATCGGCGCAGGCACGCCGGTCGCACGGTCGCCTCCCGCTCACTCCCCCGTCGGCAGCCCCGCCTTCCGCAGCCCCTCCAGCACCAGCGCGGGGTCCTGCGCGCGCCGATAGCCATACCGCACCAGTCTCGGGGCCATACGGAAATCGGGCGCCAGCGCCATCAGGTCGCCCCATACGGTTTGCGCCTCGGCGTGCTCGCCCAGATGGCCAAGGGCGGCGGCAAGCCAGGCCCGGCCGATATCGGTTTCCTGCGCCACCGACGTCCGCTCGCGAAACACGGTTGCAGCCGTCTCAAAGCGGCTCAGCAGGAAATGCGCCTGACCCAGCAGCTGCAAATGCAACGGCGAGTTGCCCGGATCCAGTCGCACCGCGCGTTCCATGAAGGCTAGCGCCTCATCGGGCCGTCCGACCAGAAGGGCCACCTCGGCATCGATGTAAAGCGCAATCCCGAAGTCGGGACTGCGCGCAAGGGCCTTGGCGGCAATCTCGCGCGATGCGTCCAGATCGCCCCGCCAGCGCGCCGCTGCCGTTTCGGCGACCAGCGCCCAGGGCTCTTCGGGATCGGCCGCCATTGCCCGCGCGGCAAAGCCTTCGGCGCGGGCGGAAATCACCTCAAAGGCGTCGCCCGACCAGCCGTTGAACCAGTCGAGCCATTGCAGCACCGACAGATGCCCGAGCGCCTGCGCATAACCCGGATCGAGTTCGACAGCACGCAGGCCATGCTGGATCGCGCGCGTCCAGATCGGCTTGTTCAGACCCGAAGAGAAGTGCAGATCGCGCATGCGCAGGTAGGCGTCGTGCGCTGCGGCATCCGTGGTGCCGGAACGGGCGATGGCGGCCCTTTCAACCGGGGTCAGCCGCACTTTCAGCGCCTCGACGATCTGCAACGTCACCGCGTCCTGCACCGCAAAGACGTCTGCCAGATCGCCGTCATAGCGGTCCGCCCAGAGATGCGCGCCGGTGGCCGCGTCGATCAGCTGCGCCGTCACCCGGACGCGCTGCCCGGCGCGGCGCACGCTGCCTTCCAGCACATGACCCACGCCCAGTTCCCGGCCCACCGCGCGCAGATCGACCGACTTGCCCCGGTAGGCGAAACTGGAATTCCGGGCGATCACAGTCAGGCCCGAAACCTTGCTCAGATCGGTGATGATGTCCTCGGCGATGCCGTCCGAGAAATAGGCCTGGTCGGGGTCGCCCGACATGTTGTCGAAGGCGAGCACCGCGATCGACGGCCCGTCCGGACCGCGCGCCGGGGCAGGCGCGACTTCCTCCGGGGCCGGGTCCTCCGCCCCGGCCGGATGCCAGTGCCACACCCGCACCGGCCGCGCGATGTTCTTGACCCCGACCTCCCCGCCGTCGCGGAAACCCGCGCCGAGCCGGTCGCGCACGATCTCGTGGACCACCGACGACACGCAGATGCCGCCCGGCGCCGCCAAGGGTTCCAGCCGGGCCGCGATGTTCACCCCGTCGCCGAAGACATCCTCGCCCTGCAGGATGATGTCGCCAAGGTTGATCCCGATCCGGAGCTGCATGACCGGGCCGGCCTGCGCCACCGTCTGGATCGCCAGCGCGCAGTCCACCGCGTCGACGACGCTTGCGAACTCCACCAGCGCCCCGTCGCCCATCAGCTTGACGACCCGCCCGCTGTGCCGCGCCACCGCCGGGTCGAACTCTTCCGCCCGGTGCCGGTTCAGCCGCGCCAGCGCCGCGTCCTCGTCCTCGGCCATCAGCCGGGAATAGCCCACCACATCGGCCATCAGGATAGCGGCAAGCCGGCGGACCTGTCGGGGGGCGGATGGGGCGGATTCCATGCCCCTGACCCTGACCTACAGGCGTCCGGCGCGCAATCGCGACCTCAAGGCTGCGCCCTCAGAAAAACGCCTGCAACCCGGTGATCGCGCGGCCCAGGATCAGCGCATGCACGTCATGCGTGCCCTCGTAGGTATTCACCGTCTCGAGGTTCGCCATATGGCGGAAGACCTGGTAGTCCTCCTGTATCCCGTTGCCCCCGTGCATGTCCCGCGCCGCCCGCGCGATGTCCAAGGCGCGCCCGCAGTTCGTCCGCTTCACCATCGAGATCATCTCGGGCGCCGCGCGCCCCTCGTCCAACAGCCGCCCGACGCGGAGCGAGGCCTGAAGCCCGAAGGCGATGTCTGTCATCATGTCGGCCAGCTTCTTCTGGAAAAGCTGCGTCTGCGCGATCGGCCTACCGAACTGCCGGCGGTCCATCCCGTAGGCCCGCGCCGCGTGGAAACAGGCCTCGGCGGCCCCCATCACCCCCCAGGAAATCCCGTAGCGCGCGCGGTTCAGGCACCCGAACGGCCCCTTCAGCCCCTCGACCCCGGGCAGCAGCGCGTCCTCGCCCACCTCGACATCCCGCATCACGATCTCGCCGGTGACCGAGGCGCGCAGGCTCAGCTTCCCCCCGATCTTCGGCGCCGAAAGCCCCGCCATGCCCTTTTCCAGCACAAAGCCCCGGATCTTGCCCGCATGCGCCTCGGACTTCGCCCAGATGACGAAGACATCGGCAATCGGCGCGTTCGATATCCACATCTTCGCGCCGTTCAGCACGTAGCCCCCGGCCGTCTTCCGCGCGACCGTCTTCATGCCGCCCGGGTCCGACCCGGCATCCGCCTCGGTCAGCCCGAAGCAGCCGATCAGCTTGCCCGAGGCCAGCCCCGGCAGGAACTTCCGCCGCTGGTCTTCGCTGCCATAGGCATGGATCGGATACATCACGAGCGAGGACTGCACCGACATCATGCTGCGATAGCCCGAATCCACCCGCTCCACCTCGCGCGCCACCAGCCCATAGGCGACGTACGAGGCGCCGAGCCCGCCATAGGCCTCGGGAATCGTCAGGCCCAAAAGCCCCATCCCGCCCATCTCGGCAAAGACCGACGGGTCCACCGCCTCCTCGCGGTAGGCCGCCGTCACCCGGGGGCTCAGCTTTTCCTGCGCATAGGCCCGCGCCGCATCGCGCATCATCCGTTCGTCCTCGGCCAGCTGGTCCTCGAAGCGGAACGGGTCCTCCCAATCGAAGCGCGTGAGATCGGGGGCGTCCTTGGCCTTCAGCTTCGGCATCTCGGTCATCGCGGGTCTCCTTCGTGCGGGGCGGGGCGGTCGTCTCACGGATCAGCCCCCATCCTAGCCCGCTTGACCGCGCCCGTTAAGCGCGGAATCCTTCGCACATCATTCATGGACTGCATATGCCAACCCCCCGCCGCCACCTTCCCTCGATGTCCCTCCTCGCCGCCTTCGAAGCCGTCTGCCGCACCGGCAGCACGGCGGAAGCCGCCCGCGACCTCAGCCTCACGCAAGGCACCGTCAGCCGCCTGATCCAGTCGCTGGAAGACCAGTTCGGCGTTGCCCTCTTCACCCGCGACCGCCGCCGCCTCCGCCCCACCGACGCCGCCCGCGCCTATGCCGCCGAACTCCGCCCCGCGCTCGACGCCATCGCGCGCGCCACCGCCACGCTTCTCTCCGGCGGCGGGGCAGGGGTCCTGTCGCTCGCCGTCCTGCCGGGCTTCGGCACCCACTGGCTGGCGCCACGCCTCGCCGCCTTCCTGGCCGCGAACCCCGGCATCACGCTGAACCTCGCCACGCGGCTCCGCCCCTTCGACTTCGCCGAAGCGGGTTTCGACGCCGCCATCCACTATGGCCGCGAAGACTGGCCGGGGGCAGGGCACCTGCGGCTCTTCGCCGAACGCCTTATCCCCGCCGCCGCGCCCGCCCTCGCCGCCCGCCTCGCGCCGGGCCTGCCCGCCAGCCTTCTCACCGCGCCGCTCCTGATGATCGAGTCGCGCCCCAATGCCTGGCCTGCCTGGTTCCGCGCGCAAGGCATCGGGGCGAAACCGCCGCGCGGCATGGTCTTCGACCAGTTCGCGACGATGATGCAGGGCGCCGCCCACGGCCTCGGCGTGGCTCTGCTGCCGGACTTCGTCGCCGCCCCGATTCTGGCCGAAGGCCGGCTGACCGCGCTCGGCGAGGCCACGGCGGTCAGCGCCGCCGCCTACTGGCTGGTCTGGCCGCAGTGGCGGGCCGACTGGCCGCCCCTTGCATCGTTTCGCGAGTGGATTGCCACGGAAATCGGGGGCCTGTAGCCTGACCCTGCGGCAGGATCGCCGCGTTCGGGACATGGAGAGGCACCGTGCGGGCAGGATGGTTTGTCGTGGTCGCTGCGGTACTTGCCTCCGCTGCGGCCTATGCGCAGAACCTGGCAGGAGTATACGATGTCCAGGGCACCAATCCGGACGGATCGCCCTATTCCGGCGAAGCGCGGATAACGCCGACATCCGACACGACCTGCATCATCGAGTGGACCACCGGCGAGACAACCTCGATCGGGATATGCATGCGCAGCGGCGACGTCTTTGCCGCAAGCTACGTGCTTGGGTCCGACTCTGGCCTTGTCGTCTACAGGATGAAGCCGGACAGGTCTCTCGACGGGGTCTGGACCGTCGCCAACCAGCCGGGAAACGGCACCGAAGTGCTGACCCCGAAGTAAAGCGCGCCGCCCCGGTCGATTACCCCTCGCGGAAGTGCTTGCCGAGCTTCAGCCCCTGCCCCTGATAGTGCGACGCCATCCCCGCCCCGTAAAGCCGCTCGGGCTCCCCCGCCATCCGCTCGAAGACCAGCCGCCCCACCACCTGCCCGTGCTCCAGCACGAAGGGCGCCTCGTGGCAGCGCACCTCCAGCACCCCCCGCGACCCGGCGCCGCCTGCCGGGGCCCAGCCGAAGCCGGGGTCGAAGAACCCCGCGTAATGCACCCGGAACTCGCCCGCCATCGCCAGATAGGGGGCCATCTCGGCGGCATAGGCGGGCGGGATCGTCACCGCCTCGCGGCTGACCAGGATATAGAACGCCCCGGGGTCCAGGATGATCCGCCCCTCGCGCGTCCTGACCTCCTCCCAGAACTCCGCCGGCGGGTAATGCCCGATCCGGTCCAGGTCGATCACCCCGGTATGCGGCTTCGCCCGGTACCCCACCAGATCGCCCGCCTCCGGCCGCAGATCCACCGAGAACCCCAAACCCCCGTCGATCAGCGCCTCGCCCGGCACCAGCGGCGTGGCCGCATGCAGCGCCCGCAACTCACCGTCCGACAGCCCCGCCGCGCCGTGCCGGAAGCGGAGCTGGTTCAGCCGCATCCCCGGCCGCACCAGCACCGAGAACGACCTCGGACAAATCTCGGCATAAAGCGGCCCCACATAGCCCTCGGGGATGCGGTCGAACTCCACCCCCCCGTCGATGATCGCCCGTGTCAGCAGGTCCAGCCGCCCGGTCGAACTCTTCGCATTCGCCGCCGCCGCAATGCCGGGGGGTAGCGCCAGTCCCTCCGTCAGCGGCACCAGATAGACGCAGCCCTTCTCCAGCACCGCGCCCCCGGCCAGCGCGACCTCGTGCATCCCGAATTCCGCGATCCGCCCGGCCACCGTCCGCCCCGCGCCCGCCAGGAACGAGGCGCGCACCCGGTAGGCTACGGGCCCCAGCCTCAGGTCAAGGCTCGCGGGCTGCACCTGCACATCCGTCACCGGCACATCCGCAAGGATCGCGCCCGCCGCGATCAGCCCCCTGATCCCGCGGTCGGGAAGAACGCCCGGTCCCGTCATCTCCGCCCCCGCCAAAGGCACCCCTCCGATACGGAAACGCCCGCCCGGGTGAAGGGCGGGCGTTTCGATGATGGTCGGGCCGGAGAGATTCGAACTCTCGACCTCCCGCCCCCCAGACGGACGCGCTAACCAGGCTGCGCTACGGCCCGACGGGCGGGTGTATAGGCGAAGCCGAAGCCCGGGCACAAGCGGCATTTCTGCGCCGTGGGCGAACCCTCCCGGGCACTCGCTCAGGACCGGCCGGCAAGCCGTGCACGCAGGTCCGCAAGCCGGGGATAAAGGCGCGCCAGCTCCTCGTGCCGGGCGGCCGCACGGGAAGGATCGAGCCCGCGAAGCCGGGCCGCGAGCCCCGGCCCGTCGCCCTCCGCAGCCGCCTCGCCGCGCCCCTGCCCACCCTTCGCCTGGAAAATCGGCACCGCGACGGAAGCGCCCGGCTCGGGCTGCGCCACCGCGTCGATCTCCATCGGGGCTTCGGGGCCGGCCTCGTCGTCGGGTCCGGCGAACAGGTCAGGCTGGCGTTCGGCCGGGCCCGGGTCGCGCCGGCCCGTGTCCGGCGGCGCCCCGGCAGCATCACTGGCGGAAGCCGCCGCATGCTCCGACCCGTTCAGCCCGGCCGGTGCTTCCGCCGCGTCGCCGGCCGGCTCCTCGAAGCTCTCGCCCGAAAGCCCCGCGACATGCCGCACACCCTTCTCGCGCAGGATTTTCTGCACGCCCCGGATCGTCAGCCCATCCTCGTGCAAGAGTCGCCGGATGCCGCCCAAAAGCGCCACGTCCGACGGCCGGTAGTACCGCCGCCCCCCGGCGCGCTTCACCGGCCTGATCTGGCTGAACCGGCTCTCCCAGAAGCGCAGCACATGCGCCGGCGTGTCCAGCGCCTCGGCGACTTCGCTGATCGTGCGGAAGGCCTCGGCGGATTTGGACATCGCCGCGCCGGCTTATGCCTTGTTCCCGTCCGCCACGCGATCCTTCATCAGATGCGAGGGACGGAACGTGAGCACGCGCCGAGGATGGATCGGCACCTCGTCGCCCGTCTTCGGGTTCCGCCCGACGCGCGCCGATTTTGCGCGCACCGAAAACGTGCCGAAGGACGAGATCTTGACCGTCTCGCCGCGCACGAAGGCGTCCGACATGTGTTGCAGCACCGCCTCCACCAGCTGGGCGGATTCGTTCCGCGACAGGCCGACTTCGCGGAACACCGCCTCGCTCAGATCCATGCGCGTTAGGGTCTTTTCGCTCATCACGTCCCCCCGAGGTTTTCAGGGACATTGGTGCCAGTGAAAAGCGAAGTCAATATCAAGGGTTTGGGGCACGCCCTTGAATTCCAGCCTTACCAGCGAAGAACGACCGACCCCCAGGCGAGCCCGCCGCCGATCGCTTCGGTGACCAGAAGGTCGCCCTGCTTGATCTGTCCGCGGGCTTTGCCGACGGCCAGAGCCAGCGGAATCGACGCGGCCGAGGTATTGCCGTGGTCCTGCACGGTAACGACGACGCGCTCCATCGGCACCCCCATGCGCTGCGATGTGGCCTGGATGATCCGCAGGTTCGCCTGATGCGGCACGATCCAGTCGACATCCGCCGCGACCAGCCCGGCTTTCCCCAAAGCCCGCTCGGCGGTGTCGGCCAGCTTCTCCACCGCATGCCGGAAGACGGCCGAGCCCTGCATCTTCAGGACCCCCGCCGACTGCGTCGAAGACACGCCGCCGTCGACGTAAAGCAGGTCGCGGTATGCCCCGTCGCTGTTCAGGTCGGTTGCCAGGATGCCCCGGTCGGCAGAGGTGCCAGCCCCCTCGGCCGCTTCCAGGACCACCGCGCCGGCTCCGTCGCCGAACAGCACGCAGGTCGCCCGGTCGGACCAGTCGAGAATCCGGCTGAAGGTTTCAGCCCCGATGACCAGCACGCGGCGCGCCTGCCCCGACAGGATCAGCGCATTGGCGTTGGCCAGCGCAAAGACGAAGCCCGCGCAGACCGCCTGGATGTCGAACGCGAACCCGCGCGTCATGCCGATCTTCGACTGGACGATGGTGGCCGCCGAGGGGAACGTCAGGTCGGGCGTCGAGGTCGCGACGATCACCGCATCGATGTCGGACGCCCGCAGCCCCGCGTCGTCGATCGCGGCGCCCGCCGCCCGCGCGGCAAGGTCCGAGGTGAACTCGCCATCGGCCGCGAAATGCCGCCGCTCGATCCCGGTCCGGGTGCGGATCCACTCGTCGGTGGTGTCGAGTTTGGCCTCGAACTCGGCATTCGGAACGACGCGCGAAGGCAGATAGTGGC
>JBJXFU010000191.1:0-42593 GCA_046155885.1 Paracoccaceae bacterium | reverse complement strand
GCCCCGCGCGCCGAGGCGGCCCCGGCCGCGACGCCGGCCCCGGGCCAGCCGCAGCGCAAGCCGATCGTGCCGGCGGGCCAGCCGCTGCCGCCGCAGCCCTCGGCCAATGAAATCAGCCCCGAGGCGCTCGCCTCGGTCCGCGAGATCGAGAAGAAGGCCCGCCGCCTGACCCTGATGGAGCTGACCGAACGGACCTGCAAATGGCCGATCGGCGATCCCGCGACGGATGACTTCTGGTTCTGCGGGCTCGCCGCGCAGCCGGGCAAGCCCTATTGCGACGCGCATGTCGGCGTGGCCTTCCAGCCGATGTCGTCGCGCCGCGACCGCCGCCGCTAGGGGCGGCCGGCGCCGGCGGTTCGCAGGTTGTCCGGGCCCCGTCCCGGGGATATGGTTCCCGCCAAAACCATGACGGGCGACAGGCGATGACGGCTCTGCGGGAATACCAGAGGCTCGAAGCGCCGGGCCTGTGGCGCGATGCGCAGGGCGGCCCCCGCCGCGAGGTGATCGTGGCGCTCGGCGACGCGACGCTGGTGATTTCCGACGGCCGCACCAACCGGGCGCTGGCGCATTGGTCGCTGCCGGCGATCGGGCGGGCCAATCCCGGCCTGGTGCCGGCGCGCTTCGCGCCGGGCCCGGATTCCGCCGAGGACCTCGAGATCGACGACCCGGCGATGGTCGCCGCGCTGTCCCGGGTGAAGCATCTGATCGAGGCACGGCGGCCGCATCCCGGGCGTCTGCGGCTTGCGCTGGTCCTGGCGGCCGCCGCGCTTCTGCTGCTTTCGGGCCTTGTCTGGGTGCCGCGCGCGCTGGTCGCCGAGGCCGCGCGGGCGGCACCCGACGAGACCCGCGCGGCGATCGGCCGGGCGCTGATGGCCGATGTCTTCCGCCTGACCGGCGCCGCCTGCACCGCGCCCGAGGGACGCGCGGCGCTGGAACGGCTGTCGGCCCGGCTCTCCGGGTCCGGGGCCGGCGACCTGATCGTGCTGGCCACCGGCCTTTCGGGTACCCGGCACCTTCCGGGCGGGGCGATCCTGATCGGCCGCTCCACCGTCGAAGCCAGCCCCTCGCCCGAGGCGCTGGCGGGGGAACTTCTGGCCGAGGCGGCGCGGATGGACGCGGCCGACCCGCTCGCCGAGCTTCTGGCCTGGAGCGGCGCGCGCGCGGCCTTCGGGCTTCTGACCACCGGCGAGCTGAACCCCGACCGCATGGTCGGCTATGCCGAGGTCCTGCTTACCCGGCCCCCCGCCGCGCCCGGCGTCGACCGGCTCGCCGACCGCTTCCGGCAGGCTGAGGTGGACCCGGGCGCATGGCTCGCTGCGGCCCCGCTCATCCCGGCCGATGCCGGCGAGCTGGCGGAACGCCTCGCCGGAGCGCCAGGCCGGCCGGTGATGCCTGACGCCGACTGGGTGGCGCTCAGGGATATCTGCACGGATTGAGCCGCACCGCCCCGCCTATCTCACGAAGGCGTCCGCGAACCCCGCCGCCCGCACCGCCGCCAGCGCCGCCGCGATATCGCCGGCCGCGAAGGGCCCGGCGAAGATGACGGTCAGGCCCGGCCCCGGCGCGGCCGACCGCCCCGCCGGAAGCCCCGCCGCCTGCACCCGCGCCACCGCCCGGTCGGCATTCCCGGCAACCGCGAAGGCGCCGACCTGGATGTACCGGCCGCCCTTCGCGGGCTTCACCAGCACCGCCCCCGGCTTCAGCCGCATCGGCGTGCCGTTCGTCCACTTCGCCGCCATCGCCGCCTCGCCCGCCGCCGTGGTCTCGCCGCGCCGCGGGTTGAGCCGGTCGTCGGACCAGGCCGCGACATAGCCCGCCGGCGGCTTCACCGGAACCGCCCCGGGCGCCGCGCCCGTCACCATCACTCCCGGCAGGTCGAGCCCTTTGATATAGCCCAGCGGATCGGCAACCGGCGCCGCGCAGCGCAGGAAACGGCGGCCGTTCGACAGAGTGAAGCGCTGCGCGAGCTTCGGCGGCGGCACGCAGGCCGTCGCCCCACCCGGCACGACCGCGACCGACACCAGCAACGCGCCCTCCTTTGGCGCCGCCTTGCGCGCCGGAGGTTTCGCCTTCGCGACGACCTTCTTCGTCGCCGCCGGCGCCGCAGCGGGTGCAGCCGGAATCGGGGCGGGGGCAGCCACGGCAGGCGCGGGAGCGGGCTCGGCGGCCATAGCGGCCAGCGGGGCCGGAGCCTGGGCCGCCGCCGCGAAGGTCGGCACCTGGCCGCACATCAGCTTGCGGTCCTTGGTCACCCGCGGCACCCAGGTCACCTTGCCGCCCAGCCCCGCCCGCACGAAGACGCAGCCCTGCGAATCGACGTACTGGGTGCCGGTGAAGGCGGCCGGCGGCACCTCGGCCGGCCCGTCCACATCCTTCAGCGCCTGCGAAAACCCGGGACCGGCCCAGCCGAACCCGGCCAGCAGCGCCACAGAAAGGACGAAGCGACCCGTCATCTTGCGCATTCTCCCCGATCCCCTCGGCCTTGCCCGGCCGCGACATTGCCCGGGCAACCGGCGCGAGTAAAGCCGCGCCTCATTTCGTGCCGAACATGCGGTCGCCCGCATCGCCAAGGCCCGGCACGATGTAGCCGAGCTCGTTCAGGTGGCTGTCCACCGCCGCCGTGACGATCGGCACATCCGGGTGCCGCGCCTTCATCTGCGCGATCCCCTCGGGCGCGGCCAGAAGGCACATGAAGCGGATGTTCGTCGCCCCCGACCCCTTCAAGAGGTCCACCGCCGCCGCGCTGGAATTCCCGGTGGCCAGCATCGGGTCAAGCGCGATGGTCAGCCGGTCGACCAGGCTCGGCACCTTGTAGTAGTACTGCACCGGCTGCAGCGTCTCGTGGTCGCGGTAAAGCCCGATGAACCCCACCCGCGCCGCCGGTATGAGTTCGAGGACGCCGTCGAGCAGCCCGTTGCCGGCCCGCAGGATCGACACCAGCGCCAGCTTCTTGCCGTCGATGGTGGGGGCGTCCATCGGGCAGAGCGGCGTCTCGATCCGCTTCGTCGTCATCTCCATCTCGCGGGTGATCTCATAGGCCAGAAGCTGGCTGATCTCGCGCAGGAGGCGGCGGAAGGAGTTGGTCGAGGTCTCCTTGTCGCGCATGATGGTCAGCTTGTGCTGGACAAGCGGGTGGGTGACGACGGTGAGGTGGTCAAGCATCTTTTTCCCCCGGAACCTGGCTCCCTTCCTTTGACCGGCGCACCCGCCCGGAGCAAGACCCTTCGAGGGCCTTGCGGCCCGCTTATCCGGCCCGCACATCCAGGCGGAAGGGCATTTCCTTCCCGAAGGAAATGCCCGACCGGGCAGGATTTTCGTGAAAATCCTGCCCCTTGGCACGCGTTCCCGCGACGGCCGGGGCCAAGCTCACAGAAAACTCCGCGCCGCCCCCTCCCACGGCACCCCGAGCCACCCCGCCACGCTCGCCCCCACATCGGCGAAGCCCACCTGCCCCACCGCATTCGCACCGGCCCCCCAGCCCACCACCGGCACCCGTTCGCGCGTGTGGTCGGTGCCCGGCCAGGTCGGGTCGTTGCCGTGATCGGCGGTGAAGATCGCCAGGTCCCCCGGCCGCAGCCGCGCCAGGAACGCCCCGGCCGCCCCGTCGAACCACTCCAGCGCTCGGGCATAGCCCGCCACGTCCCTCGGATGGCCGAAATTCGTGTCGAACTCGACGAAGTTGGCGAAGGTCAGCGATCCCTCCGCCGCCTCGGCCGCCAGCGCCGTCAGATGTTCCATCAGGCCCCTGTCGCCGCCGCCCTTCCGCAGCTCCCCTACCCCCCGCATCGAGAAGACGTCGCCGATCTTGCCCACCCCGTAGGTCTTCCGCCCCGCCCCTGCCACGCGGTCCAGAAGCGTCGGCGCGGGGGGGGCGATGGCATAGTCGTGCCGGTTGCCGGTGCGCCGGAAATTCCCTGGCTGGCCGACAAAGGGCCGCGCGATCACCCGGCCCACCTTCATCGCATGCAGGCGCGGCGCGATGTCCCGGCAGAGCGCCTGCAGCCGCTCCAGCCCGAACGTCTCTTCATGCGCCGCGATCTGGAACACGCTGTCGGCCGAGGTGTAGCAGATCGGCCAGCCGGTCCGCAGATGTTCGGCGCCGTACGCCTCGATCACCGGCACGCCCGAGGCGTGGCCGTTGCCGAGCGTTCCCTCCGTTCCGGCGAGCCGCGCCGCCTCGTCCATGAGCCATTGCGGGAAAGCCGGCCGTGTGTCGGGAAAGTAGTGCCACTCCCAGGGCACCGGCACGCCGGCCAGCTCCCAGTGCCCCGAAGGCGTGTCCTTGCCGCGCGACACTTCCGTCGCGGCGCCCCACAGCCCCGCAGCCCCCGCCCCAAGCCCCGGCGGCACCCGCCCCGACGCCAGCCCCGCCGCCCGGCCGAGACCCAGCGCATCGAGGACCGGCATCCTGAGCGGTCCCGTCCGCCCCTCCTCCGCCCGCCCGGCCGCGCAGGCTTCGGCGATATGCCCCAGCGTGTCGGCCCCGGTGTCGGGCAGGGTGCCGTTGTGGAAATCCCCCGCGTCCGGCGCGCCGCCGATCCCGACCGAATCCAGCACGATCAGGAACGCCCGCGCCATCAGGCCACGCGCCCCCGGACCAGCTGCCCGGCCGCACCGTCGGGGCCGATCCGATAGGCCGCCCGGACCGCCGCACCCGCCGCCCCGGCCGCCTCCTCGGTCGCGGCATGGACCGTGGCCAGCGCCTCGCCCTTCCCCACCGTCTCGCCCAGCCGCTTCAGGCCCGTCAGCCCGACGCGCGGATCCACCTTGTCATCGCCCCGCAGCCGCCCGCCGCCCAGCCGCACCACCGCCTGCCCCAAGGCCTCGCCGTCGATCCCCGCCACGACACCCGCTTCGTCGGCCGCGATTTCGATGACGACCGGCGCCTCCGGCAGGTCGTAGCCGAAGCTCGCGAGAAAGTCCCCCGGCCCCCCCAGCGCCGCCACCATCCGCCCGAAGACCTCCGCCGCCCGCCCGTCGGCGAAACTCGCCGCGATGCGCGCCCCGCCCTCTTCCGGGCCGGACGCCAGCCCCGCAAGCGCCAGCGCCTCGCCCCCCAGCGCCACCGTCAGTTCCAGAAGCGCCCCCCCCCCGCGCCGCCCGGTCAGGATTTCCGCGCATTCCCGGACCTCGACCGCGTTCCCGGCGTTCCGGCCCAAAGGCTGGTCCATGTCGGTCAAAAGCGCCACCGTCGCGCAGCCCGCGCCCTTCGCGGTGTCCACCAGCGCCCGCGCCAGCGCGCCCGCGTCGGCATCCGTCTTCATGAACGCCCCCGACCCGGCCTTCACGTCAAGAACCAGCGCCTGCAACCCGGCGGCCAGCTTCTTCGACAGGATCGAAGCGGTGATCAGGTCGATCGACTCGACCGTACCGGAAATGTCGCGGATGCCGTAAAGCCGCCGGTCCGCCGGGGCGATGTCGGCCGAGGCGCCGACGATGGCGCAGCCCGTGGCGGCCACGAGTCCGTGCAGCTCGTCCGGGGAAACGTTCGTCCGGTATCCCGGGATCGCCTCCAGTTTGTCGAGCGTGCCGCCGGTGTGCCCGAGCCCCCGCCCCGAGATCATCGGCACATAGGCCCCGCAGGCCGCCAGCGCCGGGGCGAGCAGAAGCGAAACCGAATCGCCGATCCCGCCGGTCGAATGCTTGTCGAGGACCGGGCCCCGCAGGTCCCAGGCGAGCACCCGGCCGCTGTCGCGCATCGCCTCGGTCAGCGCCACACGGCCCGCCTCGCCCAGGCCGTTGAGCAGGACCGCCATCGCGAAGGCGCCCGCCTGCGCATCGCTCACCGCGCCCGAAGCGAGGCCCGCCGCGAACCACCGCGCCGCCTCCCGGGTCAGGCCCCTGCGGTCGCGCACCCCCGCGATGATGCCCCGGGCGCTCATTCCGGCATCCGATCCGGCGTCCATGCCTCAGACGTTCTTCATGTGGTCGGCGGTGAAGCCGCCGGGCAGAAGCCCGCCGATGGTGGTCTCGAGGATCGCACCGCCGGTGGTGGCGAGCGTCACCGTCACGCCCCGGTCTCCGAATTCCGCCAGCTTCTGCCGGCAGCCGCCGCAGGGCGGGACCGGTTCGGGGCTGTCGGCGATCACCGCCACCTCGGTCAGCCGCGTCTCGCCCGCCGCCACCATCGCCGCGATGGCCCCGGCTTCCGCGCAGGTGCCTTCGGGATAGGCCACGTTCTCCACATTCACGCCCGCATAGACGATGCCCGAGGCACCCCGCACGGCGGCACCGACCTTGAAGCGCGAATAGGGGGCGTAGGCATTCACACGGACGGCACGGGCGGCGTCGAGAAGGGTCATCGGTCGGTTCTCCGGGGTGCTTCAGGCAAAGAGTGAAGGGACGCGCCCGGGCTGGCAAGGCCATAGACGGCGGCCCGGACGGCAGCGAAGGCAGGCGGGGCCCTGCCCCTCCTGACCACCCCGGGATACTTGGGCCAAGATGAAGAGAAAGGCGCGGTCAGGCGGCGGGCGTCGTGCGGAAGGTTGCGGGCAGCGAGACTTCCATCAGTTCCAGATCGTCCGAGGGCGCGGCCCAGCGCGTCGTCATCCCCGGCGGCGTGACGAAGGCATCGCCTGCGGCGAGCGGCGCGGGGTCGCGCCCCTCGCCTTCCAGTGTCATCGCGCCGGACATCACAAAACCGAACAGGATGTCGCTGTCATGGCTGGTCGGAACCGGCGTTCCCTGACCTTTCCGAACTACCTTCACGTCCGCCACGCCTTTGGTGTTCGCCGCGATGGTCGTGTCGCGAGCGATGTAGCCGGGCAGGCGGAACGGCTTCCATTCGCCCTTCGCGCCGACATTGTGGACGAACCTCTGCCCCTCCCATTCGCGTTCAGGCCGCAGCGCGGGGGTCGGCAGCTCCATCGCATGCTCGATCTCGGTGATGTGCTCGGCCGGAACCCCGATCTCGATCACCTCGACGCTGTCGCCGGAAAACAGCACCCGGTGTCGGATCTCGGGGGGCTGCACGAAGCAGTCGCCGGGGCCCAGCCGGATCGGCGGGCCCTGATCCTCGTAGACCACATCCACCCAGCCCCGGTAGCAGAAGATCAGCTGGAACCCGACCTTGTGGAAATGCACCATGTCCGGCACCGGCCCGCCATCGGGGATGCGGATGTGGCTGGCGATCAGCGCGCCGCCGAGCCGCGTCGGCACCAGATCGCGGTACTGCATCCCCGCCCGCCCCACCACCCAGGGCGCTCCGTCGGCGAGCCTGCGCACCACGAAGGCGTGTTCGGTCGGCGGCTGCACGACCGGCGGATCGAGCGCGCCGATCTCCACCCGGATGCCGCCGGGCGACACCAGCGACCGCGCGCCCCCGGCAACCAGCACCGGATCGTTGGCGAGTATCCCGATGGTTCCCTCCGGCCCCTCGCCCTGCTCCAGCCGCAGCCGCAGCCCGTGCCCAGACACCACCGCCACGCGCGGGCTGTCGGCGGGAAAGATGCGCTCCAGCCGGAAGCCCAGGGACTTGGTGAAGAACGGCAGGTCGGCGGCCAGCGCCTTCGTCGCCAGATGCACCTCGGCACGGATGTTCTGCATGGCTTGGTTCCTTCCCGCCCCCTGTTCCGGGGCCCCTGACGCGATCGGCTATTCTTTCCGGAGCGCGGGCGGTGTAAAGCCCTAGGCAGGCGCGATCCGGGAAAGATTGCGCGACAACGGCCCGGAAAGGGCCGGGCGCCGGGGTCGTTCAACGTTGAACCATCCCAAGGGAGGGCCAGGGATGGACGACACACGGCAGGACGGCCAGCGCCAGGCGGCGCTCGACTACCACGAATTCCCCAAGCCCGGCAAACTCGAGATCCGCGCCACCAAGCCGCTTGCCACCGGCCGCGACCTTGCGCGCGCCTATTCCCCCGGCGTCGCCGAGGCCTGCCTGGAAATCAAGGCCGACCCCGCCACCGCCAGCCGCTACACCGCGCGCGCGAACCTGGTGGCCGTCGTCACCAACGGCACCGCGGTCCTTGGCCTCGGCAATATCGGCCCGCTTGCCGCGAAGCCGGTGATGGAGGGAAAGGCCGTCCTGTTCAAGAAGTTCGCCGGCATCGACTGCTTCGACATCGAGTTGAACGAACCCGACCCCGAACGGCTGGCCGACCTTGTCTGCGCGCTTGAACCCACCTTCGGCGCGATCAACCTCGAGGATATCAAGGCGCCCGACTGCTTCACCGTCGAACGGCTGTGCCGCGAACGGATGAAGATCCCGGTCTTCCACGACGACCAGCACGGCACCGCCATCGTCGTCGGCGCGGCCGCCACCAACGCGCTCTATGTCACCGGGCGGAGCTTCGCCACGATCAAGGTCGTCTCGACCGGCGGCGGGGCGGCGGGAATCGCCTGCCTCGACATGCTGCTGAAACTCGGTGTCCGGCGCGAAAACATCTGGCTCTGCGATCTCGCGGGCCTCGTCCACCACGGCCGCGCGGCCGAAATGACACCGCAGAAGGCCGCCTACGCCCAGGGAGAACGTCCTCAGACCCTTGGGGATGTCATCGCCGACGCCGACCTTTTCCTCGGCCTTTCGGGCCCGGGCGTTCTCACCCCGGAGATGGTGGCGAAAATGGCCCCCCGCCCCATCATCTTCGCGCTCGCCAACCCCACTCCGGAAATCCTGCCCGAAGACGCGCGCGCCGCCGCCCCGGGCGCCATCATCGCCACCGGCCGCAGCGATTTTCCCAACCAGGTCAACAACGTCCTGTGCTTCCCCTTCATCTTCCGGGGCGCGCTGGATGTCGGCGCCACCACCATCAACGACGCGATGGAACTGGCCTGCATCGACGGCATCGCCGCGCTCGCCCGTGCCACCACCAGCGCCGAGGCCGCCGCCGCCTATGCCGGCGAAAAGCTCAGCTTCGGCCCCGATTACCTGATCCCCAAGCCGTTCGACCCGCGCCTGATCGGCACCGTCGCCACCGCCGTCGCCCGCGCCGCGATGGATACTGGCGTCGCCACCCGCCCCATCGACGACCTCGGCGCCTACCGCCAGAAGCTCGACGGTTCGGTCTTCCGCTCGGCGCTCTTGATGCGCCCGGTCTTCGAAGCCGCCCGCGCCGCCGCCCGCCGCATCGTCTTCGCGGAAGGCGAGGACGAGCGCGTCCTGCGCTGCGCCAACGCGATGCTGGAAGAGATGACCACGATCCCGATCCTGATCGGCCGCCCCGAGGTGATCGAACGCCGCGCCGAACGCGCCGGTCTGCCGATCCGCCCGGGCCGCGACTTCGAAATCGTGAACCCCGAAAACGACCCCCGCTACCGCGACTACTGGGAAACCTACCACATGCTGATGGCCCGCCGCGGCGTCACCCCCGACATCGCCCGCGCCGTGATGCGGACGAACACCACCGCCATCGGCGCCGTGATGGTTCACCGGGGCGAGGCCGACAGCCTGATCTGCGGCACCTTCGGGCAGTACCTGTGGCATCTGAACTACGTCCGCCAGGTCCTGGCGCGCGGCGGGCTACGCCCCGTGGGCGCGCTCAGCCTGATGATCCTGGAAGACGGGCCGCTCTTCGTCACCGACACCCAGATCCACGCCGAACCGACCCCCGAACAGATCATGGACAGTGCCATCGGCGCCGCCCGCCATGTCCGCCGCTTCGGCACCGAACCGAAAATCGCGCTCTGCGCGCATTCGCAGTTCGGCGATCTGGACACCTCGTCGGGCCGCCGGATGCGCGCCGCGCTGGAACTGCTCGATACCCGCTCGCCCGACTTCATCTACGAAGGCGAAATGCATATCGACGCTGCACTGGATTCGTCGATCCGCGACCGCCTGTTCCCCGGCTCGCGCATGGAAGGGCCCGCGAACGTGCTGATCTTCGGCTCGACCGACGCCGCCTCGGGGGTGCGCAACATCCTGAAGATGAAGGCAAACGGGCTCGAGGTCGGACCGATCCTGATGGGCATGGGCAACCGCGCCCATGTGGTGACGCCGTCGATCACCGCGCGGGGCCTGCTGAACATGACGGCAGTCGCCGGAACGCCGGTGGCGCATTACGGCTGAGGCGTCAGGAGCCTGCCGGAACCCGGTGGCAGAGACCTGCCGGTCCCCGGGCCGGATTGGCAACATGTTCAGATTTGACGGCTAAGACATGTTGGCCAGACAGATGCCGTGGCGTAAACACATTCATTAATGCGACTGGACGGTGAATCCCCCCTGCCCGAAGCCACGGACGCCGGCACCACCGCGGGCGACGCCGTCGCCGCCGGCAGCGTCGCGGCCCCGTCCGGCAGCGCTGAAAAGGCCTCCGGCCTGGCCCTTCTCGGCCACGACCTCCGCGCGGCGGTCTCCGACATCATCGGCGGGCTCCGCCTGATCGACCAGACCGGGCTCGACGACGGCACCCGGCTCCAGCTCGAACGCATCCGCTCTTCGGGCGAGGTGCTGGCGCGGCTCATCGAGGAAGGCCTTGCCTTCCTCTTCGGCGAGGCGCTGGCCGATCAGGGCCAGCACGCGAACGTGCAGATGGCGCGGCTGCTTTACGATCTCGAGGCGCGCTGGTCGGGGCGGGCGCGCGAAAAGGGCCTCGCCTTCCGCGTCGTCGCCGCGCCCGACCTGCCGCGGGTGATCTCGGTCGACCGGCTGGCCCTGGAACGCATCCTCGCGAACCTCCTGTCCAACGCCGTCAAGTACACCGACACCGGCGCGGTCGAACTCGGTGCCGAACGAGGGCCGGACGGCGCGCTGCGCTTTTCGGTCAGCGACAGCGGCCCGGGGTTCTCGGCCGCCGCGCTCGACCGCCTCTATGAATTCGCCGGCCGCCCGGAAGGCACCGGCAAGCCGGGCTACGGCTTCGGGATGCACATTTCCAAGAACCTCGCCCAGCGCCTTGGCGGAGCGCTCTCGGTCGCCAACCTCGCCGGCGGCGGCGCCGAGGCGGTGCTCGAGCTTCCGGCCGGAACCTGGGCCCCCGCCGCCGATCCGATGCGGCTGGAACTGCCCGACCTCAGCCGCATCAAGGTCCTGATCGCCGAGGACAGCCCGACGAGCCAGTCCGTCCTTGGCCACATGCTTTCCCGCATGGGGGCCGAGTTCTCGACCGCCGCCGACGGGGTCGAGGCGCTGCACTGGCTGGAACGCGAAGCCTTCGACGTGGCGCTGATCGACATCGAGATGCCGCGCCTGTCGGGCACCGAGGCAATCCGGGCGATCCGCGGCAATGACCGGCTTTACGCCCGGATGCCGATCATCGCCGTCACCGCCTATGTCCTCAGGGCCGACCGCGAGAAGATCTATGCCGCCGGCGCCGACTCGATCCTGTCGAAACCCCTGCCCGGGATCGAGGCCGTGGGCCTTGCCATCGCGGCTGCCCTTGCCCGCAACGCCACGCTCGCCACCCCGCCCCACGCGCCCGAACCGCGCGGCGACCTGCCTGACCTCGACCGGGCGCAGTTCGACCACCTGATCGAAATCGCCGGCCCCGACGGCGCGCGCGAGCTTCTCGACCGCCTCGTCACCGACCTCGGCCGCTGCACCGCGAACCTCGCCCGCGCCCTCGCGGCAGGCGACCGCACGGCGATGCGGGCCGAAACCCATGTCCTGATCGCGCTGGCCGGCGCCGTCGGCGCGAAGCGGCTGCAGAAGACGGCCGAGGAACTGAACGTCTCCGCCCACCGCCGCGAGGATCCCGCGCGCCCCGACACCGGGCAGGTCTGCCTTGCCCAGATCGCCACGCTCGTCTCCTTCGTACGGGACGAACGGGCAAGGCTGGCGGGGGCCTGACCGAGTGACGGCCCCCGAACTCCTCCTCGTAGAAGACTCGCCCTCGCTGCAGATCATCTATCGCTCGATCCTCGCTTCGGCCGGGCACCGGGTCCACATCGAAGGCACCGCCGAAGCCGGGTTGAAAAGCTTCCGCGGCCGCGATCCGCGGGTCGTGCTGCTCGACCTGATGCTGCCCGACCGCGACGGGCTCGACCTGATGCGCGACATGCTGGCGATGCGCCCCGGGACCCCGGTCATCGTCATCACCGCCAACGGCTCGATCAGCCGGGCGGTGGCGGCGATGCGCGCGGGGGCGCACGAATTCCTCGTCAAGCCCTTCGACGAAGGGCGCTTTCTCGCCGCCATCGGCAACGCGCTCGCCACGGCCGCAGGGCGCCCCTCGTCCGCCGATGCGCCCTCCGAGGCGCCCGCCGGCCTGCTCGGCGCCTCGCCACCGATGCAGGCCGTCTACGGCAGGATCCGCTCGGTCGCGCCATCCATGGCCACGGTCTTCATCACCGGCGAAAGCGGCACCGGCAAGGAACTCTGCGCCCAGGCCGTGCACGACCTATCGCCACGCGCCGACGGTCCCTTCATCGCGCTGAACTGCGGCGCGATCCCCTCCGAGCTCCTCGAATCCGAGGTTTTCGGCCATCTCAGGGGCTCGTTCACGGGCGCCATTTCCGACAAGCCGGGGGCGGCGGCGGCGGCCGACGGCGGCACGCTCTTCCTCGACGAGGTCTGCGAGCTTGACCTCAACCTGCAAACCAAGTTCCTGCGCTTCCTCGAAACCTCGACGATCCAGCCGGTCGGCGCCACCCGCGCCCGCAAGGTCAACGTCCGCATCCTCTGCGCCACCAACCGCGACCCGGCCGAAGCCGTCCGCCAGGGCCGCTTCCGCGAAGACCTGTTCTACCGGCTCTACGTGGTGCCGGTCCACATGCCCCCCCTGCGCGAACGCGGCGACGACGTGATCGCCATCGCCGAAGCCGCGCTGCTCCGCTTCGCCCGGGAAGAGGGGCGCGGCTTCCGCAGCCTCTCGCCCGAAGTCCGCGAGGCGTTCCGCGCCGCGCCCTGGCCGGGCAACGTCCGTCAGCTTCTGAACGTGATCCGTAATGTCGTCGTCATGCACGACGGCGCCGAGGTCCGGCCCGACATGCTACCCGACGGGCTCGGTCCCCGGCGGGACGAAGGCGGCGCGGCGCCTTCCGGTCCGCCTGCGCCGACAGTCGATGCCGGGGCATCGCGGCCGCCTGCGCTGCCCCCCGCCTTCGCCGGCAGGACGCTCGCCGAGATCGAACGCCAGGCGATCGAGGTGACGCTTGCCGCGACCGGCGGCTCGGTCCCGAAAGCCGCGCGCATCCTCGGCGTGGCGCCCAGCACGCTATATCGCAAGATCGAGGGATGGGGGAAGTAGGTGCGGGGACAGTCATCGACCGGCCCCGGAAACTCCTATGCGTCAATGCTACCGGTCTCGGCCCCGCGTCGCCTCTGTAGAGCACACTTTTCGCAGCTCAGCCGCTCAGGCTCGCTGCGGTGGGAATCGAATCCTCATCTAAAGCGCCAATTGGATCATGACGCCTAGACGAACTGCTCCCGCGTCAGCCGCTCCTCAAGCCCGTGGCCGGGGTCGAAGAGCAGCCGGTGCGTCACCGAGGTCTCCGCCCGTACCTCGACGCTGACCACGTCGCGCACCGAATGGCGGCTGTCGGCATCGGCCATCACCGGGCGCTTGGCCGCCTCCAGCACGTCGAAGCGCACCACCGCCGACTTCGGCAGAAGCGCGCCGCGCCAGCGCCTGGGACGGAAGGCCGCCATCGCGGTCAGCGCATGCACCTCGGCCCCGATGGGCAGGATCGGGCCGTGCGCCGAATAGTTGTAGGCGGTCGATCCGGCGGGGGTGGAAACCAGCGCCCCGTCGCAGACCAGCTCCTCCATCCTCACCTTCCCGTCGATGCTGATCCGCAGCTTCGCCGCCTGCGGCCCGGCGCGCAGCAGCGCCACCTCGTTGATCGCCAGTGCCCGCTCCGCCGAGCCGTCCGCCGCCACAGCGGTCATTGCGAGCGGGTTGATGACCGTCTCCTCGGCGGCGGCGAGCCGCGCCAGCAGGTCGCCCTCGTCATATTCGTTCATCAGGAATCCGATGGTGCCGCAGTTCATCCCGTAGACCGGGATGTCCAGCCCCTCGGTCTGGTGCAGCGTCTGCAGCATGAACCCGTCGCCGCCCAGCGCCACGATCACCCCGGCCCGCCCCTCCGGCGCCTGCCCGTGGCGCGCCGTCAGCCGGGCCAGCGCGGCCTGCGCCGGCCCGGCATCGCTCGCGCGGAAACTGATCGCCGTCCGGGCCACGTCCCCGCCTCCTCTGGCGGCCGGCGGAAGGCCCGGCGCGCCCGCCGCGAGTGTTCCGCGCCCGGCCCGCCAAAGGCAACCCCCGCGATTCGGCTTAACCGCCCGCCGCCGCGCCGTTGCGCCCCGCGCCACCCCGGCGCACGGCGCGTAGCTACGGATGTGCTACGGATGTGCTACGGGAATGCTACGCCGAACCTACGCCGGATTTCGCGCCCGGCGCCCCGCCCGGCCCGGCTTCGCCCGCGCCCCCCGGAGTGTCGGTTTCCACCCTTTCCGCAAGACCGCTTCGGCGCTAGACAGCCCCATGCCGCCGAGCCCAAGGGAGACGCCGCCCATGACCGCCCCGCACCGCGACCCCGGATTCTTCACCGAAGCCCTCGCCTCGCGCGACCCCGAAATCGCCGCCGCCATCACCTCGGAACTCGGCCGCCAGCGCGACGAGATCGAGCTGATCGCCTCGGAAAACATCGTCTCCAGGGCCGTGCTCGAAGCGCAAGGCTCTGTGATGACGAACAAATACGCCGAAGGCTACCCGGGCAAGCGCTACTACGGCGGCTGCCAGTTCGTCGACATCGCCGAAACGCTGGCCATCGAGCGCGCCAGGCAGCTCTTCTCGGCAGGCTTCGCCAACGTCCAGCCGAATTCGGGGTCGCAGATGAACCAGGCGGTGTTCCTGGCACTGCTGCAGCCCGGCGACACCTTCATGGGGCTCGACCTGAACTCCGGCGGGCACCTCACCCACGGCTCGCCGGTGAACATGTCCGGCAAGTGGTTCAAGGTGGCCAGCTACGGCGTTCGCAAGCAAGATCAAAGACTTGACCTAGACGCCGTGCGCGAGACGGCAAAGGCCGAACGCCCGAAGCTGATCATCGCCGGCGGCACCGCCTACAGCCGCATCTGGGACTGGGCCGCCTTCCGCGACATCGCCGACGAGGTGGGCGCCTACCTGATGGTGGACATGGCCCATATCGCCGGCCTCGTCGCCGGCGGGGTTCACCCCTCGCCGCTGCCCCACGCCCATGTCGTCACCTCGACCACCCACAAGAGCCTGCGGGGACCGAGGGGCGGGCTGATCCTGACCAACCACGAGGACATCGCCAAGAAGATCAACTCCGCCGTCTTCCCCGGCCTGCAGGGCGGCCCGCTGATGCATGTCATCGCGGCGAAAGCCGTGGCCTTCGGCGAGGCACTCAGGCCCGAATTCAAGGCTTACGCCGCGCAGGTGGTGAAGAACGCGCAGGCCATGGCGGACGAGCTGATGAAGGGCGGCATCGACATCGTCTCGGGCGGTACCGACAACCACCTGATGCTCGCCGACCTGCGCCCGAAGAAGGTGACCGGCAAGGCGACCGAGGCGGCACTCGGCCGCGCCCACGTCACCTGCAACAAGAACGGCGTGCCCTTCGACCCGGAAAAACCCTTCGTCACCAGTGGCATACGGCTTGGCACCCCAGCTGGCACCACGCGCGGCTTCGCCGAACCCGAGTTCCGCCACATCGCCCGGCTGATCGTTTCGGTCACCGACGGCCTGTCCGCGCAGGGCGAGGACGGCAACGGCGCGACGGAAGCGAAGGTCCGCGCCGAGGTCGCCGCCCTCTGCGCCCGCTTCCCGCTTTATCCCACGATGTGACAGGCGTGGCGCGCGACGATGACAGGGGGGCTCCGGCCCCCCTTTCCGCGCCGCGCGCGCCGCCCCGCGACACCCGGGGGCTCGAACGCGCGCTCGGCGACTTCGTCCGCGCGCGCCTGCCGCCGGTCCCGGCCGAATTCCTGATGTTCGGGCTGAAGATGGGCTGGGCGGCGCTCTTCGGCGGGCTTCTCCTCGCCGCTCTCCTTGTGTCGCGGGCCCTCTGGCAGGCGGACTGGCCCGTCGCCCGCTACGACGCGATGCTCGCCTTCGCGCTCGCCACCCAGGCGATCTTCCTTCGCTTCCGGCTGGAGACGTGGGACGAAGCGAAAGTCATCCTGCTTTTCCACCTGACCGGCACCGGCATGGAATGGTTCAAGGTCGCCGCCGGGTCCTGGAGCTACCCCGAGCCCGGGCTTTTCAAGCTCCTCGACGTGCCGCTTTTCTCCGGCTTCATGTATGCCTCGGTCGGCTCGTTCATGGCCCGCGCGATCCGCATCTTCGGCATGCGCTTCGCCCCCTTCCCGCCGCTCGCCGCGCATGCCGGGCTGGCCGTCCTGATCTACGTGAACTTCTTCGCCCACCACTTCCTGCCCGACGCCCGCCTGGCGCTTTTCGCCGCCACCGTCGCGCTCTACCTGCGCACCCGCGTCTGGTTCACCGTCGCCCGCCGCCCGCTCTGGATGCCGCTGCCGCTCGCGGCCTTCCTCTCCTCGGTCTTCCTCTGGGTCGCCGAGAACGTCGGCACCGGCACCGGCACCTGGCTTTACGCCGGACAATCCGTGTTTGACCCCGTCCGCCTGTCAAAGCTCGGCTCGTGGTACCTGCTGCTCTACGTCAGCTTCGCGACCGTCCTTCTGGTGCAGCGCGACGCCCTGTCCCGGCGGGCGCTTACGGCGGACGAAGCCCGTCAGAGATAGCCCCGCCAGACCAGCACGGTCAGCACCAGCACCGCCGTCACCAGCACGATCGCGGCCAGCGAGGTGGCGAAGTTCAGGACCGCGTTCCACCGCCGCGCACCGGCGCCCAAGGGCTTGAGATAGCGCACGCAGATGTCATAGGCCTCGGCGATCCGGGCGTGGTCGAGCTGCAGAAGAAGCTTCGGCACGCGCGCCCGGTCGGCCGCCTCGGCCAGGTACCAGGCCTCGCGCAGCACCCGCTTCGGCAGCGCCCGGCCGCCCCGGCGCAGCTTGTCGTCGAGCGACCGGCCGCGCACCCGCAGCCGCTCTTCCATCAGCTGCGCCACGCGCTCCGCCATCTGCTGGATCGATGCGCCCGCCATGCCCCGCCGCAACCGCCCCCCAAGGCCCCGCCAACCGCCCGCGACCCTAGCGGCATGTCCCCTGCCCCGCAACGGCTGGAAGCCCGCGCCGGGGCGCGCTATGGGGGACCATGCTCGCGACCACCGCCCACGGCAGCCCCACCGCCCGCCCGCCGCTCATCATCCTGCATGGGCTCTTCGGCTCGGCGCGCAACTGGGGCGCCATCGCCCGCGGGCTCGCCTCCGACCGCCTCGTCGTGACCCCCGACATGCGCAACCACGGCGAAAGCTTCCGGGCGCCGTCGCAGAGCTACCGCGAAATGGCGGGCGATGTGGCCGAACTGGCCGCAAGCCTGGCCCCCGCCCGGCCCGACGTGCTTGGCCATTCGATGGGCGGCAAGGCGGCGATGGTGCTGGCGCTGACCCGCCCGGACCTGGTCGGCCGCCTGATCGTGGCCGATATCGCGCCGGTCGCCTACGCCCACAGCCACGCGGGCCTCATCCGGGCGATGCAGGGGCTTGACCTGGCGGGCGTTACCCGCCGCAGCGAAGCCGACCGCCGGCTTGCCGCCACGGTCCCCGACCCGGCCACCCGCGCCTTCCTGCTCCAGTCGCTCGACCTTGCCTCCGACCCGCCGCGCTGGCGGCTCAACCTGCCCGTGCTCTTGGGCGAAATGCACAGGATCACCGGCTGGCCGGCGGTTTCCGGGCGGTTCGAAAGCCCGGCGCTGTTCCTGTCGGGCGAACGGTCGGACTATGTGCGGCCGGAACACCGGGACCCGATCCTCGCCCTCTTCCCGCAGGCGCGCTTCGAAGTCCTGGCGGGCGCCGGCCACTGGCTTCACGCCGACCGGCCGCGCGAATTCGAGGCGGCGGTGCGGGCGTTCCGGGGCTGACCGGCGCGCCCGTCAGCAGGCCAGCGCCATCCGCGCCTCGCCGGTGTCGCCCGGCATTCCGGTCACCACCGACCCCGGCCTGACCCGGCACCCCGTCGCCGCTTCGGCGGCACGGACCATCAGGGCGGGCACCGGCGCACGCTCCGCCCGCGTCAGGTATCCCATCCGGACCACCTCGGCCCGCTCGCCCTTCTGAAACACCACGAAGTCGATGCCGTCCAGCGTCAGCTCATGGCGCGCCGCGCCCATGAACTCGGGCGCGGGCGAGGCGCAGGCCGCAAGCCAGAAGACCAAGGCAAAGGGCGGAAGGCGTGCCATGCCGACAAGCCTTCCGCCAACTCGCTTAACGCATGGTTAACCCGGCCAAACCCCCCGGTCAGTTCGGCGCCTTGTAGGCCTTCGCCATCTCGCCCGCCGATTTCTGGAAGGCGGTGAACTCGTCCGAGGTGAAGGCCTGCGCGGTACTGAGGTTGCAGACCGCGCCGGTGGCACCCGCGACCATCAGGCCCGGGATCACCTTGTCGATATCGCCGGTGGCGATGAACAGGAAGTCGTGCTCGCCGGTGGTGAAGTAAATCGCCTCGAGCTTCGCACCGGCGCTCTTCAAGAGCTTCGTGACTGCGGCCGCGCGGTCGGAGGGACGCGCCACCATCCCCTTCATGGCCTCAGCCGTGTAGTTTCCCGTGACGATGAAGCGTGCCATTCGGTCCCCCTGCGCGGGCAGATTGCCCCGTCCGGCCCCTCGCCGGGCGACCGCACCGATCCCGCCGGGCGAAGGTTAGCACCGGTGGCGGGCCTGCGGAAAGAACTCTCAGCCGCCGATCTTCGCCGCCGCCTTCACCGCAGCCCCGCCGACCGACCCGCCGGCCGCGGCACCCATCACCGGGTTGAGCGTGCCGCCGCCCCCGCCGATGTGCATCTGGCGCAGGATGGGCGAGTTGGACTGCGCAAGGAATATGTACCCGGCACCCAGCAACGCGGCCAACAGAAGAAGCCTGTTCATCGGACGATCCCCGAAGCGGTACCGGGCCAAGCCTGAACCCGGATTGGGGCGCGGATATGACCAGGCCGCCCTCGCCCGCCGCGCCCCGCCGTTCCGGCATTGCCGCGCCCCCGGGGACCGGAGCGCGGCGATCCGTCAGGCTACTCCACCGACACCGCCACGAACCGCGGCTCGCCCTCGCGCCGGATCAGCAGCAGAAGCGACTTCCGCCCTGCCTCTTTCGCCTCCTTCACCCGCGCCTCCAGGTCCTCGACACGCGCCAGCTTCTCCTGCCCGGCCTCGGTGATCACGTCGCCGGCGCGCAGACCCTTGCCATAGGCGTCGCTCGCCTCGTCGATCCCGGTGACGACCAGCCCGACGGTCCCGACCGGCAGGCCCATCTCGGTCACGCGCTCCGGCGTCAGCGCCAGAAGCTTCATGCCCAGAAGGTCCTTCTCGACGGGCTTTTCCGGCTCGCCCGCCACCACCCCGTCACCCTCGGCCTCTTCCCGCCGGCCGAGCGTGATGGTCAGCGTCACCTCCGCGCCGTCGCGCAGCACCACGACCGGAACCGCCTTGCCCACTTCGGTATCGCCCACCTTGCGGACCAGTTCGCGCGTGTCGGCGACCTCGATGCCGTCGAAGGCGGTGATCACGTCGCCCGACTTCATGCCCGCGTCCATCGCCGGCCCCGCCGGCACGTCCGTCACCAGCGCACCCCTGGCCGAAGCCAGGCTCATCGCCTCGGCCACGTCCGCCGTCACGTCCTGAATCCGCACGCCCAGCCATCCGCGCCGCGTCTCGCCGAAGCGCTGCAGCTGGTCCACGACCTTCGCCACCACGTTCGAAGCCATCGAGAACCCGATCCCGATCGACCCGCCGTTGGGGGAAAGGATCGCGGTGTTCACCCCGATCACCTGCCCGTCCATGTTGAACAAGGGCCCGCCCGAGTTGCCGCGGTTGATCGCGGCGTCGGTCTGGATGAAGTCGTCATAGGTCCCCGAAAGCTCGCGGTTCCTGGCCGAGACGATGCCCGCGGACACCGAAAAGCCCTGGCCCAGCGGGTTGCCCACCGCCATCACCCAGTCGCCCACCCGCATCCCGTCGCTGTCGCCGAAGTTCACGAAGGGCAGTGGCGTGTCGCTTTCCACCTTCAGCAGCGCGATGTCGGTCTTCGGATCGGTGCCGATCAGTTTGGCGTCAAGCGTCTCGCCCGAGAAGAACTCGATCGAGATCTCGTCGGCCTCCTCGATGACGTGGTTGTTGGTCACGATGTAGCCGTCGGCCGAAATCACAAAGCCCGAGCCCAGCGCGTTCGACCGCCGCGGCGGGGCGCCTTCGCCACCGTCCGGCGCGCCGAAGTCGCGGAAGAAGTCCTCGAAGGGCGAACCGCGCGGCACCACCGGCCCCGGACCGGTCGGCGCCGCGACCACCGTGGTCGTGGTGATGTTCACCACCGCCGGGCTGACCGAGGCGGCCAGATCGGCGAAGCTCTCCGGGGCGCCGCGCGCCTCGGCCTGGCCCAGGCCGATGATCGCCATTCCGGCGGCCAGGGCCGTCGCCGCGAGGAAAAGCCGCAGCGCGCCGGCCACCCCCGTCGCGGACCCGCGCCCGATCGACATTGTCGTCACCCGTCTCTGCACGCGCGTGTCTCCCCTGAACCGGCCGCGCCGCCATCCTGGCCGGCGGCGCCTTCGCCATTCACCTAGTCTGTCCGGCAGGCCCGATCAAAGCCGATCGCGATCCCTCAACCGCATGTGAACGGCCAGACCAGTTTCTCAACCGGCCAGCCGCTCCGCAAGCCAAATGAGCGCGACCCCGAGGCCCAGCGCGGCAAGCCCGAAAAGCCGCCGCGTCTCGGCCGGAAGCTCGCGGATCAGTTCCAGCGCCCGCAGCGTGCGCCCGGGCAGCAGCGCCAGCAGCAGGCCCTCGGCCACAAGGACGAATCCCAGGCCGAAGACCAGCAGCCAGATGCCCGTCACCGCGCCCTCACGGCGCCCTCACGGCGCCGTGCCCGCCGCGCCGTCCGGACCGGCGTCGGCCGGCGCCGGAACGCGGACGTCCGAGGACTTCAGGTAGTTGAAGAACTCGCTGTCCGGCGCCATCACCAATGTCGAATTCCCCTCCAGCAGCGAAGCCCGGTAGGCGGCCAGCGAACGGTAGAACTCGAAGAATTCCGGGTCCGACCCGAAAGCCGCCGCGAAGATCGCGTTGCGCTCTGCGTCGGCCTGACCGCGGGCGATCTCGGCTTGCCGCCGCGCGTCCGAAACCAGCTCGATCCGCGTCCGGTCGGCCTGCGCCCGCACCCGCTGCGCCGCCTCGTTGCCGCGCGCGATCTCGTCGGCCGCCTCGCGCTCGCGCTCGGCCCGCATCCGCGCGAAGGTCGCGTCGAGGTTCTGATCGGGCAGGTCCGACCGCTTCAGCCGCACATCGACGATATCGACGCCCAGCGCCTCGGCCTCGGTGCGCGCCCGGTCGCGGATGCGCTGGGCCAGCGCCGAACGGTCCACCGAGAGGATTTCCGACGAGGTGACCGAGCCCAGCACCTCGCGGGTCTGGGCCCGCAGGATTGTGTCGATGCGGTTCTCGGCGAAGGCGATGCCGCCGGCGCCGGTTGCCTGCCGGAAGCGCACCACATCCTTGATCTTGTAGCGCGCAAAGGCGTCGACAATCAGCCGCCGGTCGTCGAGCGGCGTGACCTCGAGCGGATCGATGTCCCGACCCAGGATGCGGTCATCGTACTTCACCACCTGCTGGATCAGCGGCAGCTTGAACTGCAGCCCCGGCTCGGCCTCGACCCGGACGATCTGGCCGAACTGCAGCACCAGCGCCCGCTCGCGTTCGTCCACGGTGAACATCGAGGAAAGCCCGACCGCCGCGAGGATCGCGACCAGCGGCAGGATGAGGATCGTGCGGTTCATCAGTTGTTCCCTCCGGACGCGGCGCCGACGCCTTGTTGCGATGCCGGCGCGGTGGTGGTCCGCCCCAGTTCGTTCAGCGGCAGGAACGGTACGACGCCCTGCCCCTCGCCCGTCTGCTCGTCGATGATCACCTTGTCCACCCGTCCCATCACCACTTCCATGGTCTCGAGGTAAAGCCGCTTGCGCGTCACCTCGGGCGCCTTGCGGTACTCCTCCAGGACCGAGGTGAAGCGGCTCGCCTCGCCCTGCGCCTCGTTCACCACCTGGGCGCGGTAGGCTTCCGCCTGCTCAAGCGTCTGCGCCGCCTCGCCGCGCGCCCCCGCCACGATCGTGTTGGCATAGGCGTCGGCCTCTTTCTGCAACCGGTCGCGCTGCTGTTCGGCCGACTGGACGTTTTTGAAGGCGTCCACGACCTCGCGTGGCGGGTCGGCGCGGTCGAAGTTCACCCGTACCACGTTCAACCCGCTGTCATAGGTGTCGAGCGTCGTCTGGATCAATTCCTGCAGGCGCGAGGCGATGGCGCCCCGGTCGCGGTTCAGGATCGGCGCCAGCTGCGACTGCGCGATGATCTCGCGCATCGAAGCTTCGGCCACTGCGCTGACCGTCAGGTCGGGGTCGCGCAGGTTGAACAGGAACTTCTGCGGGTCCGAGACGTTCCAGACCACCTGGAAGTCGATGTCCACGATGTTCTCGTCGCCGGTCAGCATCAGGCCCGTATCGCCTTCGCCGCCACGTCCCACGCCGATATCCTCGGTGCGTTCCGGCGTCACCGGGATCACCTCGGCCGTCACCACCGGCCAGGGCGCGAAGTTCAGGCCCGGCTCGCCGATGCAGGGCTCGATGCACTTGCCGAAAGTCAGCTCCACCGACTTTTCCTCGGGCTTGACCGTGTAGAC
Source organism: Paracoccaceae bacterium (assembly GCA_046155885.1). Lineage (GTDB taxonomy): Bacteria > Pseudomonadota > Alphaproteobacteria > Rhodobacterales > Rhodobacteraceae > JAOADN01. The sequence continues at coordinate 19,954 of JBJXFU010000191.1, read as the reverse complement.
CGATTCGAACAGCCAGAAGGCAAGCGCCGCCAGCACGGCAAGGCCGATGGTCGACCGGTTCAGCCCGAACCCGCCCCCGCCTTCGCCCGGCGCCCCCGGCCCGCCGCCCCGGCCCATCCGGCCCCGGCCTCCGATCAGGACCCGGAGCTGCTCCTGGCCCTTCTTCATGATCTCTTCGATCTCGGGGATCTGCGGCCCTTCGCCGGGTCTGCGTCCGCCCCGCCCGGGTGGCGGGCGATCTTTGTCGTCGCCCCCGCCCGAACCGCCACCGCCCCAGGGCCCGCCGCTGCCTGCCATCCGTATCCGTCCTTCCCTGTCGTCTTCTTTCCGTTTTGACCCAACTGGGCATTCCGCCGCGAATTTCAAGCCGCAGGCGCGCTGCCGGCCTACATCGACCGCACCGGATGCCGCATCGTCACCAGTTCCTCGGCCATCGTCGGATGCACCGCGACGGTCCGGTCGAAATCCTCTTTCGTCGCCCCCATGCGGATCGCCACGGCGGCGAGCTGGATCATCTCGGCCGCCCCGGGCGCGACGATATGGCAGCCCAGCACCTTCCGCGTCGCGCGGTCCACCACCAGCTTCATCATCACCCGCGCCCCGTCCCCTGCGAAGGCCGTCCGCATCGGCCGGAAGGCGGTCGCGTAGACTTCGATTTCGCCCGCCTCGCGCGCCGCCTCCTCGGTCATGCCCACGCTCCCGAGTTCCGGCTGCGTGAAGACCGCCGAGGGCACCAGCGCATGGTCGGCCTGCCAGGGCCGCGCCCCGAAGACCGTGTCGGCGAAGGCGTGCCCCTCGCGGATCGCCACCGGGGTCAGCGCGATCCGCCCGGTCACGTCGCCCACCGCATAGATCGACGGCACCGATGTCTGGCTCCAGCCATCCACCGCCACCTCGCCGCGCCGGCCGAACCTGACGCCCGCCTCCTCCAGCCCGAAGCCGCGCGAGTTGGGGTCCCGCCCAGTGGCGTAAAGCACCGCGTCATAGGTCGCTTCCCCGCCGGTCGTCTTCTTCACCCGGGTCCGGCCACCCTTCCGCTCGATCTGCATCACGTCAGTGCCCACGTGCAGGTCGATCCCCTGCGCCCGCATCGCCTCGGCCACCGCCCCACGCGCCTCGCCGTCGAAGCCGCGCAGCACCTGCGCGCCTCGGTAGATCTGCGTCACCTTCACCCCGAAACCGTTCAGGATGCAGGCGAACTCGCAGGCGATGAAGCCGCCGCCGACGATCAGAATCGAGCCCGGCAACTGCTTCAGCTGAAACATGTCGTCGGACGTCAGCGCCCCCGCCGTCCGTGCCGCCTCCGGCACCGAAGGGTGTCCGCCGGTCGCCACCAGGATGTGCTTGGCCGTGAGCCGCTCGCCGGTCGCCAGCCGCACCGTATGGGCATCCTCCACCAGTGCCCGGGTATCGTGGATGGCTACCCCCGCCTTCGTCAGGCCGTCCCGATAGGCCTGCTCCAGCCGGTCCAGCTCGCCCTCCAGCCGCGCGTGAAACCGCCCCCAGTCGAATTCCGCCCCGGCCAGATCCCAGCCGTACTGGCCCGCCAGCCCGAACTCCCCCCGGAAGGATGAGGCGAAGACCATCAGCTTCTTCGGCACGCAGCCCCGGATCACGCAGGTCCCGCCCATCCGGTCGGCCTCGGCCAGCGCCACTCGCGCCTTGTGCTCGCCCGAGGCGACCCGCGCCGCCCGGACCCCGCCCGAGCCGCCGCCGATGACGAAAAGGTCCAAGTCGAAGGCCATGCCGGGCCCCTACTCGCCCAGATCGGCGAACATGTTCTCGCTCTCCACCAGCTCGATCTTCGACCGCTCGATCTCGCCGGTGTTGATGTCGCGCATCTCCACCCGGCCGTCCGACTGGCCGATCACCACGCGGTCGCAGATGTCGATGAACAGCCCGTTCTCGACCACCCCCGGCACCTGGTTCAGGACCAGCGACAACTGCCGCGGATTGCCAATCCGCCCGAGCTTCAGGTCGAGGATCAGGTTGCCCTCGTCGGTGATGAACGGCCGCTCGCCGTTCATCCGCAGCGCCGTCTCGCGCCCCATCACGTCCATCGAGACCAGAAGTTCCTCGATCAGCGCCTTCGACGCCTGCCAGCCGAAGGGGATCACCTCGACCGGCAGCGGGAAGGCGCCCAGCGTCGCCACCTCCTTGGCCGCATCGGCGATCACCACCATCTGGTCGGACGCCGTGGCGACGATCTTTTCCCGCAAAAGCGCCCCTCCCCCGCCCTTGATCAGGTTCAGATCGCCGTCGAACTCGTCCGCCCCATCGATGGTGATGTCCAGCCACTTCGCCTCGTCGAGCGTCACCACCGTGATCCCGAGCTGCCCCGCCAGGTCCGCCGTCCGCGCCGAGGTGGCGACCGCGGTCATCTTCAGCCCGTCCTCGCGCACCATCTCGCCCAGCACGCGCACCAGCCAGGCCGCCGTCGATCCGGTCCCCAGCCCCACCCGCATCCCGTCCTCGACAAGATCGGCCGCGCGCTTGGCGGCAACGAACTTGGCCATGTCGATGGGCGAAAGGTCGGCGGACATCTGGCATCTTCCCCGGTAACGGACCGCCCCGCTTATAGGATGACCGGCCCCGGCGCGCGAGGGGCTTCCTTTCGCGCGGTCCCCGTTCGATCCATGCCGGCCCACAAACGCGCGCCGCACCGGCCCGGCCTTTCGTCCGCTCGTTTCGCGACGGTCCGAGAGGGCCTCGCGGCAGGGAAGAACTTGCGCCACCACCCGCGCGAAGGTATATACGCCGTATCTACATTCAGCCGAACCTCAAGGAAAGACCCGCCACATGCGACTGAGTATCGCCAAGTGGGGCAACAGCCTCGCGCTCCGGCTGCCAAGCCGGATAGCAAAGGAAAGCAGGCTCGGTGAGGGCTCTGCGGTCACGGTCGAAGTGCAGCGGGACGGTTCCCTGATCGTCACCCCGATCCGCCGGAAACTGAAGCTATCCGAGCTTCTTGAAGGCGCGTCCGGGCGGGACGAAGCGGCAGAGGCGGTCGACTGGGGCAAGCCTGCGGGTAAAGAAGTCTGGTGAGAAATCCCCTTTATCAGCCGGATCGTGGCGATCTGATCTGGCTGGACTTTACGCCTTTCGCCGGAACCGAACAAAGCGGCCGCCGCCCCGCCCTCGTCCTTTCTCCCCTGAGCTTCAATGTCGCCACCGGCCTCGCGTTCGTTTGTCCGGTCACCAGCAAGGGCACTGGCGGCTCGTTCGAAGTTCCGCTGCCCCCGGGGGCCGGCCTCACCGGCTTCGTGCTGTCCGACCATCTGCGCAGCCTCGACTGGGTCGCGCGCAACGCAGCTTTCGCCGGGAAAGCCGACCAGGACCTGATGTGGAAGGTCTTCGGCCGGATCGAGGCCGTTCTTGGCATAGAGACCTGACCCCCGTTTGTATCCCGGACTTCCCTCTGATTCACACCGTTGACGTTCCCGCCCCCGACTCATAGATCGCGAATAATTCTCAACTGCACGCGAGCCACCGTGTCCGACCCCGCCGCCTCCGCCGACTTCTCCCTCGCCGCCTGGAACCGCGAACGGGGCGACGCGGCCCTGTCCGAGGTCCACCGTTCGATCGCCGTCCCGGCCGGTAGATGGCGGCGCTTCGCGGCCTTCCTCGGCCCCGGCTACATGGTCGCGGTCGGCTACATGGACCCGGGCAACTGGGCCACCAGCCTCGCCGGCGGGTCGCGGTTCGGCTACACGCTGCTGATCGTCGCGCTGGTCTCGAACCTGATGGCGATCGTGCTGCAATCGCTCTGCGCGCGCCTCGCCATCGCCTCCGGCCGCGACCTCGCCCAGGCCTGCCGCGACGCCTATCCCCGCTGGGTGTCGGTGTCGCTCTGGTTCCTCGCCGAATGCGCGATCATCGCCACCGACATCGCCGAGGTCATCGGCACCGCGATCGGCCTGAACCTGCTCTTCGGCATCCCTCTGGAAATCGGCGTCCTGATCACCGCGCTGGACGTGTTCCTGATCCTCTGGCTGCAAAGGAAAGGCTTCCGCTGGCTGGAAGCCTTCATCATCACGCTGCTCGGCGTCATCGCCGTCTGCTTCGCCATCCAGATCGCCATGGCCGATCCCGAATGGGGCGCGGTGATCCGCGGCTTCGCGCCGACGACCGAGATCGTCACCAACCCCGCGATGCTCTACCTCGCCCTCGGCATCCTCGGGGCGACGGTGATGCCGCACAACCTCTACCTGCACTCGGCCATCGTGCAGACCCGCGCCTGGGGCGAGACGCTGCCCGAGAAACGCCAGGCCCTGCGCTACGCCACCATCGATTCGACCGTCGCGCTGATGTTCGCGCTGACCATCAACGCCTCGATCCTGATCCTCGCCGCCGCCGCCTTCCATGCCACCGGCCGCACCGGCATCGCCGAATTGGGCGAGGCGCACACGCTCTTGGCCCCGATCCTCGGCCTTTCGGTGGCACCCGCGCTTTTCGCCATCGCGCTGCTCTGCTGCGGGCTGAACTCCACCGTCACCGCCACGCTCGCCGGCCAGGCGGTGATGGAGGGCTTCCTGCGCATCCGCCTCGCCCCCTGGCTCCGCCGCCTGATCACCCGCGGCATCGCCATTGTTCCGGCGGCGGGCGTGACCATCTGGTACGGCGATGCGGGCACAGCGGAACTCCTGATCCTGACGCAGGTGATCCTGTCCCTGCAGCTCAGCTTCGCAGTCGTGCCGCTCGTCATGTTCACCACCAACCGCCGCAAGATGGGCGCGCTTGTCGCGCCGCTCTGGCTCGGCGCGCTTGCCGTCGTCATCGCGGCGGTGATCGTGGTCCTGAACGTCAAGCTGCTGTCGGATTTCGTGCTGGGCGCCTGATCCAGCACACCGGTCCGTCGCCCCTGATCCGGGCCGCGCTTTCCCACAAGGTATCCCTGCCGCCCTGCACCGACCCGGCGGGCGGGGCCGGTTGTCCCTTCGGGGGCCAAAACCCGCCGGGCTCCGCGCAGTCAAGGCCCCCGCCCCGCCGCACGCCACCTGATCCGGGGCCACGATCCGCCGGGGGGCGTCGCCCGAGGGGCGCCTTCTCACCAAGCGATTCGCAGATCCTGGTTAAAGCGTTTTTGCTTTCTTCTTGCTCCCCCCCCGCCCCCCCGCCCCCCTTGCCCGGAACAGGCGCGAGAGCCATCCGGGCGGCGCCCTCTGGTGCGCGGGGGGGATGGGCGATTCAGGAAGAACGCAAAACGCTGTAACGTCCCGCCCATCTCCCCAGGTTCGGCTGTCAGTCACGCGTTCCGCCTACGCCCGGCATACCTGCCAAGACCCGTCCCGGGGCCGGACTGACCGAGCGCCCGCAGGCACCCGGCACCCACACCCCTTGCTCCCCCTTTCACAGCCTGCCGCGCGGAACGCTTCCCACCCGTGACCCGCCCCCGACGCCGACCCCGTGCCATGCCGACGGTCGTTTTCCGGATGGACGCGATCACCGGCCCCGGATAGCCCATCCCCATGCGTGAAGACCGCATCCTTCCCGGCGTCATTCTGATGCTCGGCTTCTGTGCCGTGGCGCCGTTCATCGACGCCTTCGCCAAGCTTGCCTCCGCCCGCATCCCGGTGGGCGAGATCACCGCCGCGCGCTTTTTCGGCCAGGCCGTACTGATGCTGCCAGTCGTGTTCGCGCTGCGGCTGCCGCTGCGGCTGCAGCTTCGCAGCCTCGCCGTGACTGCCCTACGCGCGACCCTCCTGATGGTCTCGACCTACACCTTTGTCTCGGCCATTGCCGTGATGCCGCTCGCCGACGCCCTGGCGATCTTCTTCGTCGCTCCGTTTATCCTGCTTCTGCTCGGCCGCGTCCTCTTCGGCGAGCCGGTCGGGCCGCGCCGCGTCGGAGCCTGCCTTTTCGGGTTCCTCGGCGCTCTGCTCGTCATCCGGCCCAATGCCACGGCCATAGGTTCCGCAGCGCTCCTGCCGTTGACCACGGCGCTTCTCTTCGCCCTCTATATGCTCATCACCCGAGCCCAGTCCCGCACCGCCCACCCCGTCGCCATGCAGTTCCACACCGCCTGGACCGGCTTGCTGATCTGCGCGGCCGTCCTCCTGCTCGCAGACGGGTCGGGCCATCCCGAACTCGACCCGGTCTGGCCCATCGGCATCGACTGGGTCTGGCTCGCCGGCGTCGGCGCGGCGGCGGCGGTCAGCCATTTGGCAATCACGTACGCGCTTGCTTTCGCACCCTCGGCCACGCTGGCGCCACTCCAGTACCTCGAACTGGTGATGTCGGTGACACTCGGCTACCTCATCTTCGGCAACTTCCCCACCCCCTTCGCCTGGGCAGGCATCGCCGTCATCGTCGCCTCGGGCCTCTACATCATCCACCGCGAGCGGCTCACCGCGAAAGGCACCGGCGCCCTCACCGGCCAGCCGCCAGAGCCGCTATAGCCACCCGCAGCCACCTCCGCGGCAGGATCACCAGCATCCGCGCCGCGCTGGTCTCCAAGGTCACCGGCCCGGTCGCCTCGTTCGAGGTGCCGACGGGTCCGTCCGGCGCGAAACCGATCCCCGCCACCGGCCAGCGCAGGCCCGCCGACACCGCCTGAACCGCCCCCATCGGGAACAGCGACACCCGCGTGCCGGGCGGCAACGGCAGCGCGATGCGGGGCGGCGCCAGGAAGGTGACATCGGTTTCCGACAACAGCAGGCAGACCCGCCCCGGGTGCCGCACCAGCGCGTTGCAGACGGCCAGAGTATGGTCGGCCCGCGCCCCGGTGAAGCCGACCGCGATGCGAAAGGGCGCCTCGGTCCGGGTCAGGCACTTCTCGAAATCCGTCGTGTCCTGTTCGGCGACCGCCACGATCCGCCCGGGCGGCAGGGCGGCCCGCACATCGGCGCGGATCGAATCGAGGTCGCCGATCACCGCATCGGGAACCAGCCCCATCGCCGCCGCCACATTGGCGCCCCCGTCCGCCGCTACAAGCACCGGGGCCAGCCGCAAGGCCTCGCGCAGCCGCGCGCGGCGGAGATCCCCCGCGCCGACCAGCGTAACCGGCCGATCCGACTGAACAATGCCGTTCCGCATGCGAAGATTGATGACGATTGGGGCAATTGAACACAATGAGGGCCAGAAAAAATCCTTCAATTTACCCATTTCTGTTCATGGTAAGGAACCAAAGCCCGATGAACGTGGGTTTTGAGGCAACCCGAAAGGTAAGCGTGTCATGGTGGGTCCGAGCAAGATACTGACGGTTTCCTACGGGACCTTCTCCTGCACGCTGGAGGGGTTCGAGGAACCGTTCTCGACCATGAAGGCGATCGCGGAGTATTTCCGCGACCTCGCCGCCGACGACCGCTACTTCGGCGCCGAACCGCCGCAGCCCGATGCCGAGATGCTGGGCCGCATCGCCGAACGCGAAATCCAGCGCCGGGTCGAGGCGAAGGTGAACGACGGCGGCATCGTGCTGCGCCAGCTGCAGGACACGGTTGCTCCGCCAGCTCCCGCTTCCGCCGCCCCGCCCGCCACGGCCGTCGCCGCCTCGCCTTCCCCGCCCGCCCAGTCCGCAAGCGTCGGCGCCGACGCCCGGCCCGCGGAAAGCGTCGCGGCGAAACTGATGCGCATCCGCGCCGCCGTCGCCGCCGCCCGCCAGGCCGCCGCCCCCGCCGGCTACGAGATCGAGGAAACCGTCCTTCCCGCCGCCGCGATGCCGTTCCCGGAGCCGGTCGCCGATGCCGTGCCCGAAGCCGTGGCCGACACGGCCCTGTCCGGGAATGTCGAGCCCGAGGCCGCCCAACCCGAGGCCGCCCAACCCGGGGCCGCCCAACCCGGGGCCGCCCAACCCGCTGAGGCGATCGCGGATGCGCCCGACGTCGAGCCGGCGACAGAGTCCGCGTCTGAAAACGCCCCCGAAATCGCGGTCGAAGCAGAAGTCGCGGCCGATCACGCCGACATCGCCGTCGCGGAAGAGCCTGCACAGGCGACCGCCGAAACCCTGGCCGCCGATGCCCCGATCCCGGCCGAACCGGCAGCGGACGAGTTCGCGGCCGAAAGCATCGAACCGGCCGCGCCACAGCCCGAAGTCGCGGCCGAAGCCGCGCCGGTCATGGCTGAAACCGGAACGCAGGACGATCCCTCCGCACCGGCCGAGGTCGCCGAAACCCCTGCCGAAGCTTCCGCCGCCGGCGAGGAAACCGAATCCGGCCCGCTCGATCTCGAGGCGGTGCTGGCCCGCGTCACCGGGGCCGAAGTCCCCCCGACCCCCGAAGCGCCCGCCGGCGACCCTGCCCCCGACGCAACGGAAACGGCCTACGACGACGAGGACGAGACGTCCTCGGGTTCGTTCCTGTCCCGCCTCGCCGCCCGCGCGGCGTCCGAGGCGCGGGCTGAGGACGCCGGCCCGGCGCAGGCCGGTTCGGCCGGCGACCGGCCCGAGGACCAAATCGAAGCGCCCGACGACGACATGATCGCCGCGATCCGCGGCAGCGTCGGGGCGTCGCAGGAAGACACGGCGGCCGATCCGGCGGGCCTGGCCGACGAAGCGCCGCCGTCCGAAGCGGCGCATCCCGGCGAGATCGCCGACGAAGCGGAAGCCGACACCAGCGAACCCGCGCACGAACCGGCCGAAGCGGCATCCGAACCCGAACCCGCCGGGGAAGCCGACCTGATCGCGGCGCTCTCCGCGGAACACGCACCCGAAACACCGGAACCCGCGCCCGCCACCGGGGCCGCGTCAGAAGCCGAAGCCGATGAAGCCGACGAAGAGGCCGCCCTGATCGCGGCGCTCTCCGCCGGGCCCGCACCCGAAGCCACGGAACCCGAACTCGCCGCCGCAGCTGCGGACGAATCCGCCCCTGCCGAAGCCGACCCGGTCCCGGCGGTCGCGGCCTCCGAGGCCGATGCCGAACCGCCCGCCGTCGCCGACGAAGCCGCCGCCATGGCGCCCGAGCCCGAACCCGCGCCGCGCGGGCTGATCGGCCGCGCCCGCGCCCGGGTGATCAAGGTCCGCCGCAGCATCGCCGAGGGCCTTTCCCCCGCCCACGCCGCGACCCCCGTCCACGCCGCGACCCCCGCCGCCGCCGAGACCCCTGCCGCCTCCGAGACCCCTGCCGCGCCGCTCGTCCTCGGCCCGGCCGACCGCGCAGCCGACACACCCGGGGACCTGCCCGCCGCCGCCGAAGCCGCGCCCGGAACGGCCACCGATACCGATGCCGACCCGGTCCTCGCCAGCATCGGGGCCGCGCTCGGCGACACCCCGCTGACGGACGACGACGAGGCCGACCTGATCCGCCAGCTCGCCGACGCCGCCGACGACACGACCGACCGGCGCGACCCGCATGAGGGGCGCGAAATCCTGGAAGTCGCCTCGCGCGACGAGGACGCGGCCGTCGAACGACTGATGGAAGAGACCAACAGCAAGCTCGAAGGCGTCGAGAACCGCCGCCGCTTCTCGGCCATCTCGCACCTCAAGGCCGCCGTCGCCGCCACTGTCGCCGACCGCAAGCTCAAGCTCAGGGACCCGGGTTCGGACCCCAGGCCGTCCGAGGAAGGGATCGACCTCTACCGCAACGATCTCTCCAAGGCCGTCCGCCCGCGCCGCCCCGCCGCCGAAGGCGCCACGGCGACCCGTCGCCCGCAGGTCGAAAACCGCCCCGCGCCGCTGGTGCTGGTCTCGGAATACCGCGTCGACAGGCCCTCCGACGCCGCCCGCGAGGCCGCCATGGTGCGCCCGCGCCGGATCAGCGCCGGCAACCTCGCGCTCAGCGAAAACGAGGACGACATCGAGCCCGAGGCCGAAGCGCCGCTTTCGCCCGACGAGGCGCGGAGCTTCGCCGAATTCGCCGAACGCCTCGGCGCGGCGAACCTGCCTGACCTGCTCGAGGCCGCCGCCGTCTACACCGCCACGGTCGAGGGGCTGCCGCATTTCTCGCGCCCGCACGTCCTGCGCAAGGTCGCCTCGGCCACCGACGAGGCGGACTTCAACCGCGAGGACGGGCTGCGCTCGTTCGGCCTCCTGCTCCGGCAGGGCAAGATCCAGAAGGTGCGGCGCGGCCAGTTCGCCGTCACCGAAACGTCGCGCTTCATGTCCGAGGCACGAAGCGCCTCACGCTGAACCGCCGCCCGGCGCCGGCGTATCAGAGGGAGCGGCCTTCGGGCCGCTCCCCTTTCGCATCGCATCCGGATCGGTCTGCCCGATGCCCCTGAACACCGACCGGAACGGCAGCGCCCAAAGCACGCCCAGCCCGACATAGACCGCAAGCTCCACCCCCCAGGCCTGCCGCCCGAACGTCCGGTCAAGCCAGTTCATCAGCGTCACCGCGACCACCACGTAAAGCGGCAGCCCGACCACGAGGATCAGAAGCGACAGGCGGCGGCGGGTTCGGTAGGCCAGCATCGTCGGGCTCCGGTGGCGGAAGGTTGGGTTTTCCCCGGCCTAGGGGTCAGGGTGGCGGGGGTGTCGGCTCGTCTCCCGTTGGCGCAGGGTCGCCGCCCCCGGCCGGCGCGTCGTCATGCGGATGCTCGGCGTCCGGCGCATGGGTCGATTTCGGCGAAAGCCCGGCCCCCGGCGCGCCCTCGGCCCCGTAGATCGCCAGATGCGCCCCCCAATAGGCGCCGATGAACGCCGCCATCGCCCCGGCCAGCGCCGCCGGCATCACCGCCGCCCGCCGCCAGGGGCTCACCGCCCAGCCGCTCCCCCGCCCGGGCATCACTGCGCAGATGAGGATCGCCGACATGATCAGCGCATGCCCCAGCATGTCGGTCCGCCCGAAGGGCCAGACGGCCGACAGGAATATGCCCAAGAGCGCGATCGCCGAAAGCCGCCGGACAAGCGGCGTCCAGAGCAGGCCGAAGCCCAGCGTGAACTCCGCCACCCCGGCCATCGGGATGAAGACATCGCGCGGCAGCCCGAAGGTCAGGAAGGGCTTTTCCAGAACCAGCGGATGGAACCACTCGGGATAGGCGAACTTCTCCAGACTCGACCACATCAGCGCGACCGCCACCCCCCAGGTCAGGGCCGCAAAGCGCCGCTCGCGCCAGATGCGGTCCGGCAGCGCAAAAAACACCAGGTACCCGGCCTCGCCGATGCCAAGCGCCAGGTAGTCCAGCAGGTGGAAGAACTCGTATTCACTCAGCGCGAAGGCCCAGAGCGCCAGGATGCCGAGGCCGGAAAGCGGCATGGTCGCGCGCCAGAAAAGCCCCGCCGCGATCAGCAGCTGGAACCACGACACCCACTCGGCCGGGGTCGCGAGATCGGGCGTCAGATAGACCCCGCCGACCGCGAACGTCGCCACGAAGAAAGTGCCGACCGCAACGCGCACCAGGTCGTCGGCGCGGTCCCACAGGAACCCAGTCAGCCGGTCGAGCGCGGCCAGCGCCATCTCGCCCGCCGCCGTCGCCTCGATGACCAGCGTCGCGGCGAAAAGGACCGCCACAAGGCCCAGCGCCGCCCAGAACCAGGGGTCGGCAAGCGTCATGCCCACAGGGCGCGGCGCGGCGCCGACGATGAAGGGGGCGAACCACTTGACATGCGCCAGCGCCGGCCCGGCGGCCAGGGCGCCGACGATCAGCGCCAGACAGGACATGGTCCGCCGCACCCCGGCCGCTTCCGCCGAGGCACCGCTTCCTGGTTCCGCCCTGCCGCGACCCGACCTCATGCCGAACGCCCCCGATGCCCAAGGTCAATGTCCCCGGCCATGCCGGCTGTCAATGCCCCCGGCCCCAGGTGAATGGCGCAGGCGGCGGCCGTCCGCCCGCCCCTGCGCCCGGGCCGCGCCGGCAAAGCCCGGCCAAAGCCCCGGCCAAACCCCGGCCAAAGCCCCGGCCAAAGCCCCGGCCGCCTCAATCCGCGAAAGGGTCGGTGACAAGGATCGTGTCGTCGCGCTCGGGGCTCGTCGACAGCATCGCGACAGGGCACTGGATCAGTTCCTCGATCCGGCGCACATACTTCACCGCCGCCGCCGGCAGCTCGGCCCAGGACCGCGCGCCCGCCGTGCTTTCGCTCCAGCCTTCCAGCTCTTCGTAGACCGGCGTCACCCTCGCCTGAAGGGCGGCGGCGGTCGGCAGGTAGTCATAGCGCGTGCCGCCGATCCGGTAGCCGGTGCAGATGCGCAGCCGCTCGAACCCGTCCAGCACGTCGAGCTTGGTCAGCGCGATCCCCCTGACTCCCGAAATCGCGCAGGTCTGGCGCACCAGCACCGCATCGAACCAGCCGCAGCGCCGCTTGCGGCCCGTGACGGTGCCGAACTCGTGCCCCCGCTCGCCCAGCCGCTCGCCCACCGCGTCCTTCAGCTCGGTCGGAAACGGCCCCTCGCCCACCCGCGTGGTGTAGGCCTTCACGATCCCCAGCACGAAGCCCAGCGCCGAAGGCCCGAGCCCCGAGCCGCTCGCCGCCATCCCCGCCATCGTGGTGGACGAGGTGACATAGGGATAGGTCCCGAAGTCGATGTCCAGCAGCGCCCCCTGCGCGCCTTCGAACAGGATGCGCTTGCCCGCCCGCCGCGCCTCGCCCAAGACCTTCCAGACCGGCTGCGCAAAGGGCGCGAGCCGCAGCGCCACCTCTTTCAGCTTCGCGGTCAGCTCCGCCCGGTCCACCGGCTCGGCGCCAAGCCCCGCGCGCAGCGCGTCGTGATGCGCCAGCAGCCGGTCCAGCCGCGCCTCCAGCGTCTCGTCGTCGAACAGGTCGGCCACCCGCACCGACCGCCGCCCCACCTTGTCCTCATAGGCCGGCCCGATGCCGCGCCCGGTCGTGCCGATCCGCGCCGCCCCTGCCGCCTCTTCCCGCAGCCGGTCCAGCGACTGGTGCAGCGGCAGGATCAGCGGAGCGTTCTCGGCAATCATCAGGTTCGCGGTCGATACCGCCACGCCCTGTGCCGCCAGACGGTCGATCTCGGCGAAAAGCGCCCAGGGGTCCAGCACCACGCCGTTGCCGATGACCGCAAGCTTGCCCGGCCGCACGATGCCCGAGGGCAGAAGCGACAGCTTGAACACCTGGTTGCCGATGACCAGCGTATGGCCCGCGTTGTGCCCGCCCTGAAAGCGCACGATCACATCGGCGCGGTCGCCAAGCCAGTCGACGATCTTGCCTTTGCCCTCGTCGCCCCACTGGGCGCCGACCACCACAACGTTGCCCATGCCCGCGCCTCGCTTCCGGACTTGCCCGCTCCGGGCCCGCGCCCGTATAGCGACGCGGACAGGGCCGCGAAACCGCAATCTTGCCGCATCCGCCGCATCGCCGCGCCCCGGAGATTCGCCGACATGATCCGCTACGTCACCCTCGGCACCAACGACCTTGCCCGGGCACGGGCATTCTACGACGCCGTACTCGCCACGCTCGGCCATCTGCGGCTTGCCGATGCGAAAGCCGAAGTCGGCTACGGCCCCCCCGGCGCCGCCCCGGTGCCGTTCTGGATCGTCACCCCCTTCGACGGTCAGCCCGCCTCGCGCGGCAACGGTTCCATGACCGCCTTAGCCGCCGCCTCGCGCGCCGAGGTCCGCGCCTTCCACGCCGCCGCCCTCTCCCACGGCGGCACCGACGAAGGCACGCCCGGCCCGCGCCCCTATTCCCCCGGCTTCTACGCCGCCTTCGTGCGCGACCCGGACGGCAACAAGCTGTCGGCCGTGCATGTCGGCGAAGAGTGAGAACGCCCGCCAGCCCCCCTGCTTGCGCCCCGCCCCCGGTGCGACTAGATAGGCGCGTCACCGCGAAGGAAGCGCCCTAGGCCATGCAGAACGTCGTCCTGACCGTCCACCTGATCCTGGCGCTTTTGCTCATCGGCGTGGTCCTGCTGCAAAGGAACGAAGGCGGCTCGCTGCTCTCCGGCGGCGGCGCGATGACGGCGCGGGGGGCGGCCAACGCGCTGACCAAGCTCACCTGGATTTTCGCCGTGGCCTTCATCGGCACCTCGATCACGCTCACCTTCCTTGCCGCACAGAAGGCCGGCGGCGGCTCGGTGATCGACAGCCTCGGCGCCGGGGAACCCGCCGCCGCCCCCGGCACCGCCGAGCCGACGCTTCCCGCGCCGTCGGGCGACCTCCTGCCGCCCACCGTGGCCGACGCGCCCGCCACCCCGCCGCCCGCCACCGCGCCGGCAACGCCGCCCGCCCCCGCGTCGAACTGACCCGGGCCGCCCGCGCCGGGCCATCCCACCACCGCTTGGATCGCACGCCCCGGGCGCCGCTAACTCTTGCGACCGGCCCGCCGCGCCCCGTTGCGGCCCGGTCGCGAATCTGTTACTTCTCAAATCCCGTGATGCCGCGATTCCGACCCTTCGCGGCGCGCTGAACAACCGGCACGCACGGGGGCCCCAACAGCATGGCGCGCTACGTCTTCATCACCGGCGGGGTCGTGTCCTCGCTCGGCAAGGGCCTCGCCTCGGCCGCCCTCGGCGCGCTCCTTCAGGCGCGCGGCTTCACGGTGCGGCTCAGGAAACTCGACCCCTACCTGAACGTCGATCCCGGCACGATGTCGCCCTTCGAACATGGCGAGGTCTTCGTCACCGACGACGGCGCCGAAACCGACCTCGACCTCGGCCACTACGAACGCTTCACCGGCGTCCATGCCCGCCAGACCGACTCGATCTCCTCTGGCCGCATCTATTCGAACGTGCTGGAAAAGGAACGCCGCGGTGACTACCTCGGCAAGACCATCCAGGTCATCCCCCACGTGACCAACGAGATCAAGGACTTCCTCCGCATCGGCGAATCCGAGGTCGACTTCATGCTCTGCGAAATCGGTGGTACGGTGGGCGATATCGAGGGGCTGCCGTTCTTCGAAGCCATCCGCCAGTTCATCCACGAACGCCCGCGCGGCCAGTCGATCCTGATGCACCTGACGCTTCTGCCGTACCTCGCCGCCTCGGGCGAACTGAAGACCAAGCCCACCCAGCACTCGGTCAAGGAACTGCAATCCATCGGCCTGACCCCCGACGTGCTCGTCTGCCGCTCCGAACACCCGATCCCGGAGCGCGAGCGCGAGAAGATCGCGCTCTTCTGCAATGTGCGCAAAGAGGCGGTGATCGCCGCCTACGACCTCAACACCATCTACGTAGCCCCCCTCGCCTATCACCGCGAAGGGCTCGACCAGGCCGTGCTCGACGCCTTCGGCATCTCGCCCGCCCCGCGCCCCAACCTCGACCGCTGGACCGACGTGATGGACCGCCTGACCCATGCCGAGGGCGAGGTGCGGGTGGCGGTGGTCGGCAAGTACACGCGGCTCGAAGACGCCTACAAGTCGATCGCCGAGGCGCTGACCCACGGCGGCATGGCCAACCGCGTGCGGGTCAAGGCCGACTGGGTGGACAGCGAGATATTCGAACGCGAGGATCCGGCCGCCTATCTCGAGGAATTCCACGCCAT
Organism: Paracoccaceae bacterium; assembly: GCA_046155885.1. Classification (GTDB taxonomy): domain Bacteria; phylum Pseudomonadota; class Alphaproteobacteria; order Rhodobacterales; family Rhodobacteraceae; genus JAOADN01. The sequence goes on along the minus strand of JBJXFU010000191.1, from coordinate 4,651 downwards.
CCTCGTCCCCGGCGGCTTCGGCGAACGCGGCACCGAAGGCATGATCAACGCCGCCCGCTTCGCCCGCGAACGGAACGTCCCCTACCTCGGCATCTGCCTCGGCATGCAGATGGCGGTGATCGAGGCTTCCCGCAACCTCGCCCGCATCAACGACGCCGGCAGCGAGGAGTTCGACCACGAAGCCGGCGCGAAACGCTTCACCCCGGTCGTCTACCACCTGAAGGAATGGGTGCAGGGCAACCACACCGTCGCCCGGCGGCTCGAGGACGACAAGGGCGGCACCATGCGGCTGGGCGCCTACACCGCCGCGCTGGCCGCCGGATCGCTGGTGTCGAAGGTCTACGGCGGCGCGCTGGCTATCGAGGAACGCCACCGCCACCGCTACGAGGTGGACATCCGGTACCGAAAGCAGCTCGAGGACGAAGGCCTGTGGTTCTCCGGCATGAGCCCCGACGGCCGGCTGCCGGAAATCGTCGAATACCGCGACCACCCCTGGTTCATCGGCGTGCAGTTCCACCCCGAGCTGAAGTCGAAACCCTTCGCCCCGCATCCGCTGTTCGCGGATTTCGTGAGGGCGGCGAAGGGGGTGGAGAGGTTGGTGTGAGGGGGGGGCAGAAGAGATGGCGGTCGAGGGATTGGCTGAAGAGATCAAGTCGATCTATCAATCGGCTAGAGAGATATATGAGCGGAGTCGCAAGGGCTTGGGATCAAAGGCAATGGGGTTTCGTATTCTCTACGGACCCGTTCCGAATCCGTGCAGAAGCATCTTTGTCGGCTGTCAGCCCGGTGGAGACGTAAATGACCATAGGCAAAGCGAGCATCTTTCACCGCCGGCCAAAAATGAACTTCTGACGGAAGATTGGCGTCTCGCGTCAGAACTCCGCAGGGTGTTCGGGGAACAATGTCTGAGGGGTGCGGTTATGACTAACGCCGTATTCTGGCGATCGCCCAAGACCGAGAATTGGCGAAGTGTTCCAGAGGAGACCAGACTGGCTGTGGAGCAGTTCAGCGGTACCTGCGTTCAGAGACTGGTCAAAGCTATCGCACCGGCCCAAATCGTGATTCTGGGCTGGGACGCATTGCGGCAGCTAAAGCAAGGGTCTTTTCGTGAGACACTGGCTGGAAACACATCGCGGCCGGGGGGAGGTCGAACCAGGCTGTTGCAGGTAGGCATGCTTTTCGGTTTTCCTGCCTTCGCAATTCCTCATCCTTCAGCCTGGTGGATGAATCCACCCGTCCGGCAGACTGATCTTGATGCGATCCGTGAGAGGGTGTTCGGGACTGATTTGTAACGAATGCAGCGGATAGCGGCCGACCCGGATCGCTCTTCCTCCGCTCTCCCACCCCTCCTCGCAACAGAGGGCGGCGCCCGACCGCGGGTGGGCGCACCGAGGGTGTCGGTCCGCGCTTTATGGTGCCTCCCCGCACGACGTTCTTCTCGCAGGCTGCCGTTGCGGAGGCGCCCGCCCTGGGGGCGGTCGGGCGCCGCCCGGGCCGCTTCGCGGCTGTTCCGGGCAAGGGGGGCTGTGGGGAGAGGACGAGGCGGGGGGGGTGTCGCAAGCAGTGCGAAACGCTCCAGCGCGCCGCAGAGCGCGTCCCCGCACACCCGCCCCGAACCCCCGGCGCCAAGTCACCCCCTGCCGTCGCACCCCACACACCCGCCCCGCCGAACCCGCCCGCCCCGGCGCAGGCCGGGGCCCCGATCCTTCAGGGAACGCCGGTCGAAGCCGTCACCGTACCGCAATGGCGCCTTGCCCGTCCGGGGTCCCGGCCTTCGCCGGGACGGAAGCGGCCCGGCGACCCCCCGTAGGTCGGGGGATGCCCCGACTCTTCCCTTGGCCTGAACGGCCACCCCCCCTACCAGACCGACCCGTCCCCGCCCCGGCACTGTGCCCGGTACGCCCGCCCGGCGCGGCGGTCCCTGAGCCTTGTCCGCATCTCCCCCGCCAGGCGGACAAGCCGCATCGGCGCCGCCGCCCCGGCTTCGGCCAGCGCCGCCACACTTGCCCGCAAACGGAACCGCAGGGCGAAGGTCGGCGGGACGGCGGCCTTGGGCAGGGGGATGACGGACATCGGCAGGTCGCTCCGGAGGGCGGCGGTGTGTCGGGCGGCGTGCCGGGGTGTGTCGTCCGAATGTCGGAGCGTCCCGGGGCCGCCCGGGCATTTCCCACGAGGATTGCGGCACTATTCCGGCGGGGTCCCGGAATTTCCGGGGAATCGCTTCCCGCCCCGCACCCGCCCCGCACCCGCCCCGCCCCGCGCCTGCCCTGTCGCGCTGCACGACACCGCGCCCCGGCCGCCGCGACCCAAAGGCCGGCCAAAGCGGACCGGCCAAAGCGCGATGCCCCCTCCCGGACCCGCCCGCAGACACCCCTCCGCATGGCGTCGGGAAAGGCACCCGGGTGATTCGAAGTTAACGGTTAATTCACCCAAAGCCATACGATCGTATGGCAGGTTGCTGGCATATTGCTGGATGGTTGCTGGCACCCTGCGAACGTTGCGGAAGCCGATGATTAATGCAGCGCCCGCAAGGGCTTGCGGCCAGATCGGCCGGCTCCCCGGATGCCCCCCGGCGGCGAAAATCTCCACCCGGATTCACCCTTCCCTAACCTCCCGCACCGGACTGACAGCGCGGTCCCGGCCCCCCTCACCCCATCCCGGCCGCCTCGGCCAAAAGCCCCCCGGCCAGCATGTTGAACCCCATTTCCCGCCCCCGCGCCGCGGCCTCCCGCAGCGCGCGCCTCAACCCTTCGCCCCGCTCCCCCTCCCCTACCCTCAGCCGCAATGCGGCTGCAGTCAGGACGTACTCCGCGAAGGGGATCGGCTCTTCCGCAAAGGCTGCGCGCAGCGCCTCGGAAAGCCTGCGCACCTCGCCCGGCGCGCCATCCTCCAGCGCGCATTCGATGGCCGAGGCATAGAGGATCATCGCGTTGTGGGGCAGCGAATGGGCCCTGACCAGCGCCTCGCCCTCGGCGATCAGTGCCGCCCGCCTTTCCGGCTCGTCTGGCGTGGCAAGCGCCAGATAACCCAGGATCATCGCCCCGATATACCCCATCCCCGTCTGCCGCGAAATTGCCAGCGCCTCCTCCAGCGCCGCCCGCGCGCCCGCCAGATCGCCCGCGATCCGCCGCCCCTCGCCCAGGAAGGCCAGGTTCTCGGCCATGAACCGCCGCGCCCCGATCCCCTCGGCAAGAGCCTGAGCACGCTCGAAAAAAGGCGCGATCCCCTCCACCCGCCCGTCGATCAGCCGCACCCACATCGCCCCGTGCAGCGCCACCACCTCGCCCCGCGCTTGCCCGATCCGCCGCGCCGCCCCGACCGCCGCCTCGATCTCGCCGTCCAGCCCCGCGACCGGTCCGGCGAGCACCCGCGCCAGCACCGCCATGTTCTTGGTGCTGGCAACGATGTCAGGCAGCCCGTTCGCCTCGGCCAGCGCCACCGCCCGGCTGAACACCTCATGCGCGCTCAGCAGCCGCCCGGCGGCGTATTCCGCATCCCCGATCCCGCCAAGCGCGCGCGCCACATGGCCGACCGACCCCGCCTTCTCGGCGAAGTCCAGCGCCCGCCGGTGGGCCGCACGGCAGGCCGCGATCTCGCCCCGCGGGAAGTGCAGGTTGCCGCGCAGGTGCCAAAGCTCCGACAGTTCCCGCCAGGCCTCGCCGCCGGCGATCCGCCCCTCGGCCGCTTCCAGCAGCGCCCGCGCCTCGTCCGGCCGCTCGACCACCCGAAGCGCCCCGGCCAGCGCGATCTCGGCGCGCGCCCGGTCGGCGGGGTCGGCCGCGGCTTCGATCGTCCGGGTCAGGGCTTCGATCGCCTCCGCCATCCTGCCCCGCGCCTGCAGCGTCCGTCCGTGAAGCAGGCCGAGCGCGGCCGAAGTGCCCCCCTCGGCCCCCGCCGCAAGCCCGGAGCGGGCCAGATCGCCCGCGCGGTCATAGGCTACCCGGTCGAAGGCCTCGGCCGCCGCCGCAAGGTAGGCCGCCGCAGCCCGGGCATCGCCCGCATGATCGAGATGCTGTGCGAAAAGCGCCGAGTCGCGCCCCTCGAACCTGGCCGCCGCCTTCGCGTGCAAACCCCGGCGCGTGCTTTCCAGCAGCGTCTCATGGATCGCATCGCGCACTAGCGCATGCGAAAACCGGAACTCGCCCGCCCCGCTTTGGACCAGATAGCGCTGGCCCGAACCCTCCAGCGCCACGCGCCGCCCGACGATCGCCTCGAGCGCGTCGAGCGATCCCCACTGCCCGAGAACCGAGGCCGCCTGCAGCAGCCCCTTCGCCGCCCGGTCAAGCCTGTCCACACCCGCCAGCACCACCCCCCGGACCGAATCCGGCACCCGCTGCGTACCCTCGCTCAGCGAAAAGCGCAGAAGATGTTCCAGAAAAAGCGGATGCCCTCCGCTGCGCCCGACCAGCTCGCTCACCACCCCTTCGTCGCCGCTGAAGAGGCCCGCCGCGAGTTCCCGTGCATCGGCATCCGGCAGGGGCCCGAGTTCCAGCAGTGTCGCAGGGGAAAGCGCGCCCGGCCCGGGGGCGAAACAGGGGTCGCCCTCCTGCCGCGAGGTGGTCAGGAAGAAACACCGCACCGACGCTGAAGCGGCCAGAAACGCGGCCAGAAGCTCGCGCTGCGCCGGGCTCGCCCAGTGCAGGTCCTCGAT
>JBJXFU010000063.1:0-11446 GCA_046155885.1 Paracoccaceae bacterium | reverse complement strand
TGCCCTGGTGCCGGGCGGGCTGGACCTTCCCGAACCGGGAGACGTGGGCAGGATCGGGCTGTCGGCTGGCGATGCGGCCTCGGCCTTCGCCTGCACCGTCGATCTGCGCGAAGACCGCAGCGACGGGTTGGTGCGGCTGACGGCGACGAATGGCGGGCGGGTGCTGGCGCGGACCCGCATCGCGCGGAGTTTCGAGCAGCAGGATCCCGGCGCCATCATCGACGCTCTGGCGTCCGAGGCGGGCGTGACCGGGAAGGCCGGGTCGGCTGGCGACCGGCTGGCGCGCTATTTCGCCGACGATGGCTGTTCCTTGCTTGACCATGTGGCGCGACTGGCGGCGACGGCGGGGCGGCTGGCGACCTTTGATGACACGGGAGCGCTGGTGCTGCTGGACGACGCGGGCGAGGGCGAGGCGGTGGCACGGCTGGTGGCGGGTGAGACGCTGATTGACTGGCGGGTTGGTGCGCGCGAACCGGGCGGGACGGTGACCGTGAGCGGCGCGGGGGCGGCGGATCAGGGCGGCAACGCCTGGGCCTGGCTGCGCAAGGAGCCGGGGCCGTTCCGGACGGAGGCGGGTTCCGGCGCGCCGAAGCGGCAGCATTCTGCAGCTTGGGCACGGTCGGAGGCGGCAGTGGGCGATCTGGCGGCCGCTCGGGTCCGGGCACTGGCCCGTGAGGCCTCACCGGGGCGGTTCCGCGTGGGGGGCCTGCCGCAGGCAGTGCCCGGCGCGGTCGTCGAGATTGCCGGGATCGGCGCGCAGGACGGGCTCTGGCGGGTGATTGCGGTCGATCTGACCTTCGACCTGCACCATGGCATGGTCAGCGACCTGACAGCGGCACCGATCGGCGGTGGCGGGCTGGGAGGATTGCTGTGAACATCGACGCCTTTCAGGATCTGCGGCGGATCGTGCGCGAGGAATTGCGGGGCCTGCGCCCGCCCGAACTGGCGGTCGTGCAGGACATCCACCCCCATGCCGACGACAGCGACGACGACAACCATGCCTGCACCGTGCGGATGCGCGACAGCGGGGCCGTGCTGTCCCGCGTGCCGGTCGTGGTGGCGCGCAAGGGGCTTGCCGCGATCCCGGACGTGGGCGACCTCGTTCTGGTCCAGTTCCTTGGCGGCGAGGCCAATGCGCCGGTCATCACCGGAACGCTCTACAATGACGAGGAACGGCCGCCGAAGAATGCCGAGGGCGAAGCGGTGCTGCGCCTGCCTGCGGAAGCCGGGGATGGCGAGGGCGTCGATCTGCGGGTGAACGCGGTGGCGGAGACCAGTCTGGTGCTGATGCTCGGGTCGTCGCTGAAGCTGGCACTGAAGGACGACGACCCGGTGATGAAGATCGAGGTCGGCGACGGCTCGGCGACGCTGACGATCGACAGCGACGGCACGGTGACGCTGAAAAGCGGCAAGGCACTGGTGCTGGAAGGTGGTGAGGTCACGATCAGGGGCTCGAAGATCACGGCGGAAGCGGATGGCGAAATGGTGCTGAAGGGTGCCACGATCAAGTTGAACTGAGGGTGCGATGGGACAGCCTGCGGCAAAGGAAGGCGACAAGGTGATGGCGACAGACATCCACATCGTGATGATCCCGACCCCCGGCGGGCCGGTGCCCACGCCGCTGCCGCATCCCTTCATGGGCGCGCTCGACGGCGGGCTTTCGGCGGATGTCGAGATCGAGGGAAAGAAGGCGGCGGTTCAGGGCAGCACCGCCACGAATTCGCCGTCGCACATCCCGCAGGGCGGGCCTTTCCAGTCACCGCCGAAGAACAAGGGCGAGATTCTGATGGGCAGTGCCACGGTGCTGATCAACGGCAAGGGCGCCGCGCGCAACGCCGACCCGGCGAAGACCTGCAACGATCCGGCGGACCTGCCCGCCGGTCAGGTCATCGCGGTCGGCACGGTGATGGTGGGGGGCTGAGATGGCGCAGGCGAACCTTGGCACCGACCTCGGGCTGCAACTGATCGACAGCCGCGCGCTGTCGATCTACCGGATACGCGAGACGCAAGTCCGGATCCTGCAGGGCGGGCGCTCTGTGCAGGAGCGTGACTTCGCGATCGTCGCGGGCCGGGACAACCTGGGCCAGGCGCTTACGACACGGCTACTGACCCCGAAGGGTGAACTGACGCCGCTTGGGCATGCCGACTACGGCGCGCGGCTGCACGAGGTGATCGGGCAGCCCAACACGGCCACGACCCGCAATCTGGCCAAGCTGTTCGTCATCGAGGCGCTGAAGGCGGAGCGACGGGTCGAGAGGATCATCTCGGTCGAGGTTGCGCCGCATCCGGTGAACCGGGTTCTGATCCTGATCGACATCAGTGTGAAGCCTGTAGGCGTCGAGGCTGCGCTCTCGCTCGCCTTCGGGCTCGAATTGTGAAGGGGAGGGAGCGATGAGTTTCAGGCGGCGCGACTATCCCGAACTTCTGGAGACGATGCTGACCTCACTCGCAGGCGGCGTCGCGGCCGAGGCGCATCCCTTTCCACCGCCGGGCGACCCCGACGCGCCCCGCATGGACCTCTCGCAACCGCCCGCCCGGGTGGTGGTCGCCGTGTATGGCGCGCGCAACGGCGTCTCGTTCCGGTTCCGCGCGGGGACCGACGTGCTCCTGTCGCCCGACGGGACGGCGCTGCTGTGGAAGGCCGGGGGAACACGACCCGATGCCGGGACGCTGGTCGAGGTCAGCTACCTGCGTCGCGACGGCCCGGCCCAACTGACAGATTTCGAGGTGGGCAGCGTCGCGCGCACGCTGGTCGAGGCGATCGCGCTGGAAACCGCGCGCATCCATGCCGAGTTGCAGGCGGTCTACGAGGCGGCTTTCCTTGAGACGGCCACCGGCCGGGCTCTCGACAATGTCGTGGCGCTGGTGGGGGTGGAGCGCGTGCCGGCTGGTCGGGCGCGGGCCGCGCTGTCATTCAGCCGCGATGCCGGTGCGGCGGGTTCGATCACGATTCCGGCTGGGACGCGGGTGATCGACGCCGAAGTGAAAGTCGAATACGAGACGGTCGAAACGGTGACGCTTTCGCCCGCCCAGACCAAGATCAACGTAGAGGCGCGCGACGTGGAACCCGGCAACGCGCCGGTCGGGGCCGATGTACTGAAGGTGCTGCCGGTGCCGATCGCCGGCATTGTCGGCGTTTCGAACCCGAGCCCGGCAAGTCGGGCGGCAACCGCCGAGACCGATGCGGAATTGCGCACGCGGGCGCGGTCTTTCCTGCAGGGATCGGAGCGGGCAACGCTTGGATCCCTGAAGGCGGTTCTGGCGCGGCAGGGCATTCAGGGCGAATTCTTCGAACCTGCGGACCGTCCGGGCATCGTGGTGATCAGTCCGGTCGCGGCCGATCTGACGCCGGAACGGCGCGAGCAACTGCTGGCCGCCATCGAGGACGTGCGACCTGCCGGGGTGCGGGTCGAGCTTGGCCTTGCCACCGCGCCCGCCGCGCTTGATCTCGCAGTGCAGATCGTTACGCGGACGGGCCTGCCGGAGACGGCGCGGCGCGGGGCGCATGATGCGCTGCGCAAGATGCTGTCGGACTACTTCGCGAAACTGCCGGTCAAGGAGGATGCGCGGGTCAACCGGATTGCGGGTCTGGCGCTTGCCGTGCCGGGGATCGAGGACGTGACGCTGGTTTCCGCGACGCTCCACCTGCCCGGCGGCGGCACGGAGGAGCGGCTGGATGCGACGGCAGGCATCATCGCGCTGTCCGATCTGGCGACCGTGCTTGGCGATCTGTCCGTCGCCGATCCCGGTTTGCCGACGCGGGCCGACCTGTCGATACGCTTCCCGGCGGCGGAGGCCGTGCCGGACCGCAACGCCGTGACGGCGGCGATGGAAGCGGCGCTCGACCATATTTCGGGAACGGCAGAGGCCGGGGGCACAGCGGAGGCGCGCGCCTTCTCGTTCGGCAAGCTGCTGCGTGTGCTGCCGCCGCCGGTGGGGCAAGGCACGACGCTGGCCAGTTGGGACGCGGCACCCGAACCCAAACCTGCGCTTCCGGTCGATGCCGGGGTCTACGAGGTCGTGCTGTTCATCGCGCAGGCGAACGGGTTGACGCGGGTGATGTCGGCGGAAGGCCAGTCCTACACGCTTGGCCCGAAGGAACGGCTGGCGCTCAATTCGGTCACGGTCGAGGCGGAGGGCTGACATGGGCAGCGCCGAACGCATCCGCGACCTTCTGCCCTCGCTCTGGCGGCCAGAGCCGGGCTCGATGGATTTCTTCTCCACCCTGATCGCGGTGTCGGGACGAGGGCTGGACAAGGCGCGGGTCGAGGCCGGGGATGCGATGCAGGCGCATTGGGTGCGCTTTGCCGACAGCGCGCTGTTGTCGCCCTATGTTTCCGCCTTCCGACGCGAAAGCGGCGCGGCGCCGCTTCTGCCCGGGGCACCGGAAGTTGCGGAGCATCCCTACATCGACGACCTTGCCCGACTGGCGGGCGTGCATGGCCTAGTGCCCTTCACCGACCCGCTCGACGGGCGCGAGAGGGTGGAGGATTTCCGGACCCGCCTGCTTGAAACCGTGCGGCTTTGGCAGGAGGGGCTGGGAACGCGGGCGGCATTGACCGGTGCGGCGCGGATTGCCCTTTCGGGAATGCCGGAGCGGGCAGTGCAGGTGGAGGAGTTCGCGCCGGGTTCGCGTCGGACGCAAGGGATCGCGACGGCCGGTGCACCGGACGGGATGGTGGGGCCGTTGATGCGGTGGCAGGTGGAAAGCCAGGCAGTCCTGCCCACGATCCCCGAGGTCTACATCGAGGGGGTGACGCCCGTTGCGGGCGAGATCGATGCGACCGAAAATCCGATCATCGAACTATTCAACCCCGAGACCGGGACGGGGCGGGGCATCCTCTATGAGGGCACGCTCGCGCCGGGGCAGGTTTTGGCGATCCTGCCTGCGCATTCCTCGTGGCTGGGCGGGCCGGGCGGGCCGCTGTCGGCGATTTCGGAACCGTCGGGCGAAGCGGAGGCCGACCCCACAGCCCCCGGGCCGTGGGCCCCCGACGCTGGCGGGCCTGCGCTGACGGTGAGCGCCTTCGCGCAGGCACCAGACGGAGCGCTGTGGGCCGCGCTGGTGGAAGATGCGGGCGGCGCACTGGCGCGGCGCGATCCGGCAGGCTGGAAGGTCGTGTTTTCAGGGCTTCCGGCGGTGGGGTGCCTGTTGGCCGACGGGGCGGACCTGCTGGTGGGCCATGCGAACGGGTTGTCCCGACTGGCCGTGTTCGACCCCGCGCCTGCGTTGCTGCCCGATCCGGCAACCGGCACGGGGCCATCGGTCGCAGCCCTTGTCCGCGATCCTGTGGGCAGCATTTGGGCCGCAACCTCGCGCGGCGCGGCGCGGGTCGGGACGGACGACACATTGACAATGGTCGGGCCGGGGGCGCGGGCCGAGACGGAAACCCCGCTGGCAGCCGCGCAGGCCGACCCGGACGGAATCCTGCATTTCGGGGGTGAGTCGGGGATATTCCGGCACGATCCAGGCCATGACCGCTGGCATGTCTTTCACGGTGGCGACAGTGATGACACCGTGCCGGACTGGGTACCATGGAACCCGGCAGCCGACCCGCTGCCGAACGATGCCGAGGTATTCCTGCCCCCGGTCACGGCAATCATCCGGGGGCAGGATGCCACCTTGTGGATCGGCACGGCGGCCGGGCTGGCGCGTTACCGGGCACGGGCAGTGCGGGGAACCTATGCAACGCGGCTGAACGCGCATCCGGAATTCGGGACCGGCGCGGTTCATGCGCTGGCCATCGACGAGCGGCAGCGCCTCTGGGTCGGCACGGCACGGGGCCTGCTGGTGCATGACGGGCGCGACTGCTTCCAGGCGCAGTCCGGCGCGCTGGTCCGGCTGCCGCGTCAACCAGAGCCGCCACCCGATGTCGACTGGCGGTTCGACCGCGTGACCGGCGCATGGCAATCGGTTCGGGCGGGCGGCGCGGCGGGCTTCCAGACGCAGGCGCCGGCTGTGCTGACGACAGCGGAGCCGAAGGTCACAGCGATCCTCTGGACCGACGGCGCAGTGGTGCGGCTGGGCGTCATGACGGACGGCGACTTTGTACCCGACGCCGCTGCGGTTCCCGGCCCCCTGCGCGCACGGTTGAAGCCGGAGCCGGACCGCACCGTGGATGGCGGCCTGCCCGCCCTGCCACGCCTGCCCGCCGGGACCAGCGACTGGCGCTTTCTCGCGCTGGAGGAAGCCGCCCCGCCGGTACCGAAAAGCTTTCCTGCCTGGACGCGGGAAGGGCGGCTTCTGCCGCCGCCCGACAGTTCGGCGGCACCTGGCGAGGGACGGTATCTCGCCCCGGCGGCGCTGGCGGATCTCGACACCGTCTTTGCCTACAACCCGGCAGCGCGCGTGACATTCCGCTGGCGGCCCCGCGCCGCCCTGTCGGTGACGGTCCGGATGCGCCGTGAGGCACCCGACGAAACCCTGCCGGCCCCGGTGCTCGACCGGGTCTTCGCGGCAATGGACATGGTGCGCCCGGCGGGCGCCAGAATCCGGCTCGCCCTTGGCGAGACCGTCGTGAGAGGAGAAGAGGATGGGTGATCTCGCAGACAACTTCGGGGGCAAGGTCACCGGTGAACTGATCCGGGCATCGGATTGGAACGGGCTGATCGACGGGATCGAGGCGCAACTCGCGGGGCTCGAATCCCGGCTCGGGGACCGGATCGACGCGATTGCCCCCCGACTGGACACGGTCGAAACCCGGTTGGGCGCGGTGGAGACGGCGATTGCACCGCTCACCGCGCTGGCCACCGCACTGCTGGCGCGCCAGCGGCGGCTTGACTTGTCGTCGACGCGCACCGCCTTCGCGGTCGGCGAACGGGCGGAGATCGTCGCCCGGGTGACGGACCTTCTGGGCCAGCCGCTCGACCTTGCGGTGGCGGCGAACCGGCCCTGGATCGATTTCGTCACGGTCTGGGGTACGCTGAAGGCGGCACCGGGGTTCCAGAGCGTCGCGGGAACCGGGGGGCGGACGGTGACGGTGCAAGTCAACAATCAGGGCGAGGCGCGGGTGCTGCTGCGCGCCGAGGCGGCCGAGACCCTGGCCGAAGAGCAGGAGCTTGAAGTCTCTGCCGTGCTCGGCACCACGATCGGGGCAGCCACCATTGCCTCGGCCTTCCTGACCGCGACCACGCCGGGGGCCTCCGACCTCGTCCCCGCCTTTGCGGCGGTCTCGGCGGCTTACGACAGTGCCGATACGCCGGTCATGCGCAATTATCTCGACTCGGTCTATCTTTCCCAGCCTGCGCGATCCTTCACCCGGATTGCGCCGTCCTTCGTGCTGAACTGGCACGATGAATATGCCACCGTGCTCGCCTTCGTGAAGCCGGACGACAGCCCTGGCACAGCCGATGGCGCGATGGCGGCGGGCAGCGTGCGAGTGACGTTCCGCGACTGGGTACAACCCTGGCTCACAGGGCATTACCTGCCACTTGACCTGCTGGTGGTCGATGGCTACCGGGGCCGGTTCGCGGCGTTGCAGGTCAACAAGGAGTTCGAGCCTGCGGTGAGCGACATCTTCGACCACGTGGAGAGGCGCACGCGGTTCCGCGGACTGCTTGGCACCCAGCGCGAACTGGCGGCGGCGCAGGCGGCAATCGCAAGCCTGCCGACAGCAAATGCGCCCGCGTTCCAGAGCAGCGTGGTGAATGCGGTGTTCGGCGGTCTGACGGTCCAGCAGGGGCTGCTCTACAGTCAGGCGGTGGCCCCGCTCATTGAGGAATCGACGGCGCCCGCACGGGCGATCGGCATGGGCGCCGCGCGGGGCGAGGCCGCAGCGGGGGTGCTGGGGGTAAAGCTTCGGGCCGAGACCGAGGCCCGCATCACCGAGAAGGTCGAATTCGAGGGCGCGCGAATCTCCAGCGATCTGAAAGTGTCGGTGGCGGCGGTCACAAATCTGGCCAACCAGGCGCGGCTCGATGTCGGCGCGATGAAGGCGGATCTGGGCGGCAAGGCAAGTTTCGACCTCGTCACCAAGCTGCTTCAGGCGGGAAGGAACGGCTGAGATGCCAGCGGGCCTCCTTCGGCCGGAAGAGGTGGCTTCCGCCGATGCCCTGCGGGTGCTGGCCTACGTGAACAGCGTGGCGGATGCGGCCGCGCTGGCCGAAACGGTGGGCTTCTCCGAGGGCGGGGATACCGGGCGGAAGATTGCGGCGGCGGTGCTGGCGCGACGGGCAGAAGCCGGGCCATTCCCGACGCGTGAGGCGATCCTGGGCGTCACCGGGGTCAATCCAGCCCGCTTCACCGAGATCGTGGTTGCCCTGTCGGGGGCGCGGCCTGCACCGGCCGGGGGCAGATTGCGGCTGTTTCCGGACACTCCCTCGCCCTGGTTCGGACAGCGGGTTTCGGTCGTCGGCCAGTTGCTCGACGACAGTGGGCGGGGGATGCCCGGCGTTCCTGTGATCTGCCTGGCCAGTTCGGGAATACTCTCGACCAGTGTCGGTCTGCAAACGCAGAGCGGTAGATCGGTAAGCCTGACCTCCGGGTCTTCGGGGATCATCCGCTTCGAGCTTGCGCCGGACCTCTCCCCCCCGCTGCCCCCCGACGCTTCGACGGTCCTGCAGGCGGAACTGTCCCGCCTCGACCCGGCCGCGGAAACGGCGGGCGCGGCGGCAAAGGATCTTGCGGCCTTCGTCACCTCCTACCGGTCGGAAAGCTCCGACACGTTGCGACAGGCCGTCGACCGCCTGTTCGACGCCGTGCCAGCCGATCCGGCGGACCCCTTTTCGCCGTGGCCGGTGATTCCGATCGCGCTGATCGCACTTGTCGGTCCGGGAGAACGGACAGAAACCGTGGCGGTGACCATGCTGCGGGTGCGCAATTGGCTCGGCGGGTTTCTCGATGCGCTGGAAGCGGCGGTGACCGACGACCGGCGGATCGCTGACGCGCTTGCCGTGCTCGACGTCGAAGCGGCGACCGGCGAGCGCCTTGCCCGCGGAATCGTCGGCGCGGCGGAGGCTTTTGCAGGATTGGAGCGCGGTGTCGTCGGCACCCGCATCCGCGACCGCGTGACCGGCGCCGCCGTCGGCCGTTTCGTCGAAGGCGTGGTGCCAGCAGTGAAGGCCGATGCACTGGTCGATGCGGTGCGCGCGACCGGGGCGTCGAATGCCGCCATCGCAGGCGGTGGCTTTGCGGTTTTCGAGGCGATCCGTTCCGTACAGCGGGTGCAGGGCGCGCTTGGGGTCAAGGCCGGGACCGGTGTTCTGGACGGGCGCGTGGACCTGCTGGACGGGCGCTTCTCCGCACTGGAGGCCCGCGCAGCTGATCGCACATCGCTTGCTGCGCTTGCAACGAAACTCGCTGTCGTCGAGGACCGGCAGGGGACGTTGGGCGGGCGTTTGGACCGGATCGAGACCGGCGCACTGAGCCGGGCCGATCTCGCAGCACTCGAAGCACGGGTGCTGGAGGGGATGCGTGCCGAATTCGGCACGGCGATAACGGGGTTGCGAAGCGATCTTTCCAGACGGATCGACAGCAAGGCGGATGCGCAGACGGTGGTTGGGCTGCAGCGGTCGGTCGATGCGCTGGGCACGCAGAACAGGGCGCTTTCGAACCGCATCGACGGCGTCGACACGAGACTCACCACCATCGGCACGATTCGTCCGCGGGGGCCGGGCGGATGAGCCAGGTCGATCTGTCGTCGCTCGGGTCCGGCGCCGCCACAGCGGGCCTTGATGCGAAGACGCCGGGCGGGCGGTTCCGGCGTGACATCGTGTTTTCCGTTCCGACCGGAGGGGCGGCACAGGCTGCTTCGGTCGCGGCTGGGGCGGTGCTGCGCCTTGCCTTTGCGGCACGGGACGTGGATGCGCGGGCACCGGGCGCACCGGAGCCTGCCACGCTTGCCCCGGGCGGTGCGGGGCTGGTCCTGACGCTGCCGGTCGCGCGGCGCATCGTCCGGATCAACCTTTCGTCGTCACCGCCAAGCCACAAGGTTGCGGTCTTCCGCGCCGATGGCGACGCGGTTTCGGAATCGGCGGTGGCCGTCTTCGGACCGGCTGGCGACGTGACGGACGCGCGGTTGATCCTGCGGCGGCGGAGCGGCACAGACGATGTTGCCTTGTCACCCTCCCATATTGTCTCCACGGTCCTGCGCTATGCCCCTGTCAATTCTCGCGTCGGCTTCTCGCTGGCAGGAGACAACTTTGGTGAGACATTCCTGCCGCCGGTCACGGATGCCTCAGGTCAGCCGGTGTTTCCCGCCCTCATGGACCGGGGCGCCGATTTCGCGAAGGCCCTCGCCGACCGGCTGTCCGGTGGGTCGGGACTGCTGCCCGATCCGCTTGTGATCACGCTGATCCTCGAAGCGGACGAACCCTGCAATGCGGCCGTAGAGGCGTTTGGTCTGGCGCTTGTTCTGGAGAAGCGCGGATTTTCCGACGGTGAGGGCAAGCGCGTGCTGCGGTTTCCGGGCGGGCGCCGGGACGTACAGCGCGTCGCCCTCACGGTGCCATCTGGGGCCGTCGTGGTCGGAGCGGGTCTGACCCTGACGATGGCGGGTGTTGCGAGGACCGGCGTCCGGGTCGCACAGGAGGAACCGCTGCCCGACGCCGGCGGCGACGGCATCGCTCTGCTGCCGCAATCGCCCGCCGCCACCCGGCTGCTTCTGGTCGAGGCCGTTGCCTGCCTCGGCGTGGATGCCATCGTTGCCGCCGATGGCGGCCCGGCGGAATTCGTGGCGAGCCTCTGGGACGACCGGGAGGGGCTTCCGGGTACGCGGTTGGTCGAAAGCGCGCCGGTTCCGCTTGTCACCGCCCGACCGGCCGCTCTGGCCTTCGACTTTCCGCGCGCCGTGGCGCTTCCTGCCGGGCCAGTCTGGCTGGTCATCGACGTCGTCCGGGGCCGGGGTGTGGCGCTGCTGACCGAGCGGTTCGGGGGGAACGTGGCGCAGGGCGGCGACGGAGGCTTTACGCGTCTTGCGGCGGGGACCGATCTCGGCGTCGCAGCAAGGCTTCGGTTTCCGGCTCCGGCCGGATCTGCTATGGTCGGGCAGGGGCTCGGGCTTTCGCTTGCGGGCACTCCCGTTCCCCTTCTGGAAACGGGCGGGCGCCTGAGTGCCGAGCTGGCCGGGCCGATACAGGCTCTCGGCACGCCGCGCCCGGTTCTCATCGAGGTCGAGGTTGCAACCTCGGTGAAGTCGATCGTGACGGTCGATCCGCCGACTTTGCGCTACACCCTCAGCTGATCTGGCGCGGCGCACCGCAGCGACGGTCACCCCTCGAATGACGGCAGTGGCCGCACTCCGAAGCGAGGAGCCGTAGGCAATTGTTCGGCTCATCCCGACCAAAGGTCGCAGAACGGGTCCGCAAAGAGGAATGCATAGGCCGATCTTCGTGCGATTCGTGCAGCATTGCCGTGGAGCGCAGCACAACGCGACGCGATTTTTCAGTTCTCTCGGGCGCAGCATAGGACGGCCGAACAGCTAGCGTTGTCCTTCCCTTCAGGGCGACA
>JBJXFU010000009.1:0-39528 GCA_046155885.1 Paracoccaceae bacterium | reverse complement strand
CTTCGCGCCCCGGGCCCGCCCCGGGGCCTCGCCATCGACCAGCGCCGCCTCGGGGCGCACGAGGTCCCGGGTCGGGCCCGGGACGGGTTATCCGTCTCCGGACTCAATCTGACTTGCTGCGACTTGGTCTATACCCAGGCAAAGATCGTGCGCTGCAGGAACCAGAAGCTTCCGACCGCCGCGACCGCCAGCGAACCGGGAATCACCACGCGCTGCCTGTACCAGGGTTTGCTGCCGAACCAGATGCCGACCGTCAGGAAACACACGGCGATGACGGCAAGCTGGCCCAGCTCGACGCCGACGTTGAAGCTGAGCAGGTCGGTCACAAAATCCCCCGGCGGGATGTTCAGTTCCCTGAGAACCCCCGCAAACCCCAGGCCGTGCATCAGCCCGAAGCAGAAGACCACCGCGACCCGCCACGGGCTGAGCGTCGGGAACAGGATGTTCTCGACCGCCACATAGACGATCGAGGCAGCGATCAGCGGTTCGACGATCGCGGACGGAAGGTTGATGAGGCCGAGCGTCCCGAGACCCAGCGTGACGGTATGGGCCACCGTGAACGACGTGACCTGCGCCAGGATCGGCCGCAACCTGGTCGAAAGGAGGAATATCCCGACCACGAAAAGGATATGATCGAGCCCTTTCGGCACGATGTGCTGAAAGCCGATCAGGACAAAGTCGCCGATCATGTCCCAGGCCGTGCGGGATTTCAGGTCGTCTATGACCATCGGGCTGCTGGTGACGCCGTTCTCCAGCATTTCGACGTAAGAGTTGCGGGAGCGCGGGCTGGTGGTTCGGATGGTAATCCTGCCGAACTCCTGCGACCATCCGAAGGTGAATGCCTTGGCACCCGGGGGAAGTGCCGCGGCGAATGACAGGGTCGTGGCGCGCGGCTTCGTCAGATCGGGTTTGTCCTGGACCGCCAGTTTGGTCAGTTCGGGGGCAAACGGCTTTCCGTCAAGCTCAAAGCGGATGCCGGCAAGCAGCGTGGGGATGTACCCGGCAGACGCCTTCATGAACTCGTCCGGCGACAGGCGCCGCAGGCGATCGTACTCGGGGGCGTTCGGGCTTTTCGAAGTGTCGGCCAGCTTCGGGTCGATCCCGGCCATTATCGCTTCGAGGTTGATGCCGATCTTCATCGAAAAGCTCGCGCCGTCCCGGTCGAAGTAGATCAGGCCATTGGCGGTTTCGGTGAGGTGCGCGGCTGCGGGGTACGCAAGGAGCTGGGAAAAAACCGCGAGCAGGCCTGCAAAAAGGACCCGAAAAAACCGGCCCCGAAAACTCACGACGCTCAATTCCATGTTTGCCGTTCCCCAACACCCGGTGCATGGCAAGCATCGAATCCCATGCCTGTACCAAGGGTTCATCGTATCCGCAGCCAGCCGGGGGTTCCATTGATTCACCTGCGGCGGCAAGCGGAGTTGCCTTGGCCGGGATGATCCCGCTCTCCCGTGCCCGACCTTCCCCGGTCCTTCGACAGTCGCGCGGGATGCCTCTTGTGGTGCGCCGGGCGATTGGCGACCGGAGCGGCGAAGGATGGGTGCCCGCACCCATCACCCCGCCGCACGATGGGTGAAGTCGCCCATCCTGCGGCCCCGTCCCGTCTCACCGAAGGCCTCGAACCCTAAGGCACCGGAGCGCGGCCGCCCTGATCGGCGCCCTCCGTGCGCCACCTTCACGCCGTACCCGGCGCGGCCTTGTCCTGCCGCTCCCTCCAAAGGTTAACGCCCCGGGGCACGGCCGACTGCCATACGCGCGTATGGCAGGTTGCTGGCATTTTGCCGGGGGGGTGCTGGCACCCTGCGGGCGGTGGATCGCGGCCCGGTTAACGCGCCCCGTTCCGCGTCTCTCAGACGACCACTTCCGCCGCCGTCTGCGCCCCCACCCCGAAGACCCGCTTGTAGCGCTCCACCAGCTCCGGCGGACCCATCGCCTTCATCGGGTTGTCGGAAAGCTTCACCGTCGGACGCCCTTCCGCCGACACTGCCTTGCAGACAAGGCTGAACGGGGCCAGCCCGTCCCCCGGAACGAAGCCCCTGAAATCGTTTGTCAAAAGCGTTCCCCAGCCGAAGGACACCTTGACCCGGCCGAGGAACCGGGCATGGAGTTCCTCGATCTTCCCGACGTCCAGCCCGTCCGAGAAGATCACCAGCTTCTCGCGCGGGTCCTCGCCGCGTTCCGTCCACCAGCGGATCGCCGTTTCGGCCCCGGTGGCCGGGTCGCCCGAGTCGATCCGGATGCCGGTCCACTTCGCCAGCCAGTCCGGCGCATTCCGCAAGAACCCTTCCGTTCCAAAGGTATCCGGCAGAATGATCCGCAGGTTCCCGTCATGCTCCTCATGCCAGTCGGCCAGCACCTCGAACGGCGCACGGCGAAGCTCTTCGTCGGTATCGGCAAGCGCGGCATAGACCATCGGCAGTTCGTGCGCGTTGGTGCCGATCGCCTCGATATCGTTCTTCCGCGCGATCGAGCAGTTCGAGGTGCCGATGAAGGCGGGCCCCAGCCCCTCCATCATCGCCTGCGCGGCCCATTGCTGCCAGAGATAAGAATGCCGCCTGCGGGTTCCGAAGTCCGCGATCTTCAAGCCGGGGATGGCGCGCAGCCGATCTATCTTTTCCCAGAGCCGGGTCATCGCACGGGCGTAGAGGACCTGCAGTTCGAACTTGCCCATTCCGCGTGTCACGGCGCGCGAACGCAGCTCCATCAGGACCGCGAGCGCGGGGATTTCCCAGAGCATCACCTCGGGCCATTTGCCTTCGAAGGTCAGTTCGTACTGCCCGTCACGGGTTTCGAGATGGTAGGGCGGCAGGCGCAGCGCCTCGAACCACTCCATGAAGTCCGGGCGGAACATCTGCCGCTTGCCGTAGAAGGTGTTGCCCCTGAGCCAGGTGCTTTCGCCGCGGGTCAGCGAAAGCGAGCGCACATGGTCGAGCTGTTCGCGCAGCTCGCCTTCGTCGATCAGCTCGGCGAGGCGGATGCGTTTGCTGCGGTTGATGAGCGAGAAGACAACCCTGGTGTCCGGCCGGTTGCGGAAGATCGACTGGCACATGAGCAGTTTATAGAAGTCGGTGTCGGTCAGCGACCGGACGACGGGGTCGATCTTCCAGTTGTGGTTGTAGACGCGTGAGGCGATGTCGACCATCGGGTCAGGCCAGCCGGACGCCGGCGGCGCGCATCTCGTTCCGGGCGCGGGCCAAGGAGCCGTCCAGGTCGATCGCGCGGCAGGCGGATTCGATGACGGTCACGGAGAAGCCAAGCCGCGCACCGTCGAGGGCCGAATAGGCGACACAGAAGTCGGTGGCAAGGCCGACAAGCGTGAGATCGGTCAGACCGCGCGCGCGGAGACAGCCTTCAAGGCCGGTGGGCGTGGTGCGGTCGTTTTCGAAGAAGGCCGAGTAGCTGTCGATGACGCGGCGGAAGCCCTTGCGGAGCACGAGCTGCGCGGGGTCGGTCCTGAGGCCCGGGTGGAACCCGGCACCTGCCGAGCCCTGCACGCAGTGGACCGGCCAGAGGACCTGCTTGCCGTAAGGCATGTCGATCAGCGTAAACGGCGCGGCCCCGGGATGGTTCGCGGCGAAGGAGGAATGGTCAGCCGGATGCCAGTCCTGTGTCAGGACGACGGCAGGAAACTCGTCCATCAGAGCGTTGACAGGGGCGACGATGTCGTCGCCCCCCGTGACCGCCAGGGCACCGCCGGGGCAGAAGTCGTTCTGGACGTCGATGACGATCAGGGCTTCGTGCGGCTTTCGCATGGGAATGTCCTCGCGCTGCCCGACGAGGATTGGGGGCAAGAAGGCGCGCGGTCAACCCTTCGGCCGGCGCACCGCGCGGGCGGCACTCTGGATTGTCCGTTCCTGCGTCGGGCGGCCGCCAGAGCAAGATGACTCCATACGGAACCGGGCCCGCCTTATCCGGCCTTCGGCAAGCCCCGCAGACCGGCCGCAAGCCCTTGCGGGCGCTCGATTAACCAGCGCCTTCCGCAGCGTTCGCAGGGTGCCAGCAATATGCCAGCAATATGCCAGCAACCTGCCA
Source organism: Paracoccaceae bacterium (assembly GCA_046155885.1). Classification (GTDB taxonomy): domain Bacteria; phylum Pseudomonadota; class Alphaproteobacteria; order Rhodobacterales; family Rhodobacteraceae; genus JAOADN01. Next base: position 35,496 of record JBJXFU010000009.1, on the reverse strand, counting down.
TACGATCGTATGGTTTTGGGTGAATTAGCCGTTAGCTTCGAATCGCCGGAGCCCCGCGCCGGACGCCAGGTGACAGGGCCGATCGCCGACGGTTCCGAAAAAGGGGCATCCAGCCCTAGGACCGGAAGGCGAAGAAACCGTGCAGCGCGACGAAGCGGCGCGCCCCCACCTTTGCCCAGTCAAAGTCCTGCACGGCCGCACGGGCACGGGCGCCCCAGAAGCGGCGAAGGTCTTCGTCACGGGCAAAGCCCGCCAGGGCGGCCTCGATCGCGGCCGGGTCGGAGATGTCGAGCGGTGAGACGGCGCCGGTCTCGGCACCGATGCGGCCGGCGCCCATCGGCGAAGCCAGAATGGGCAGCGCGCTCGCGGCGGCCTCATAGGTGACGATGCTGTCGCCTTCTTCAAGCGAGGGCAGCACAAAGACATCGGCGCGGTCATATTCGCCGCGAACGTCGGTGGTGAACGGCGCCCGGCTGACGTTCGGCCGGTCGAGTACGTCATGGAAGAGGCGGGCGAGATCGGGTTCGATGTCGCCGACCAGGCGCAGACGCATGTCGGGCGGCATCGTCCGCCAAAGCGAAAGCAGAAGGTGGGTTCCCTTCCGCACGCACCCGGTTCCGACGTAGAGGAAGGTCACGTCCTGCCCCGGGCCGCGCCTGGCGCGCAGCGGGGTATCTGGCCTGACCCAGGTACCGTAGCTTGCCCTGATGAAGCGGTGTTCCAGACAGGTTCCCTTGAGCGCTTCCTCGGTCGCGGGGCTGGGCGTGAAGACAGCCGTGGCAAGGGCGTAGCGTTCTTCCTGCGAGGTGATCCGGGTTTCGGTGATGCCGTGGCCCGGTGCCAGGCCGAGCGCGTCATAGGCCGCATCAAGCAGCGGCTTGGCGTGCTTCATCCGGGTGTTCACGGCCTCGACGACGATGGGATTGCCGCGCCTGGCGACGGATTCGTAAATCGGCAAGGGCACGGATGGCCAGAGATACGCAATCTCGCCCTCGCCGAGGCTGGCGAGGTACCGGCGGTGAAGGCGCATATCGGAGATAAGGGGCCGAAGGACCGAATAAGGCAGACGCCCGAGGCCGCCGGGCAGAGCGTCGCGGACAGCCAGGCCCTTCGAAAAGGGGTCGCCGTTGTTGCGGGTTGTGTGGAGGTCGGTGCGGAAGCCTGCCGCGGTGCCGGCGGCGAGGATCGAACGGCAAGTCATGCCGACGCCGCGGGACGCGGCCGGCATGGTGAACAGCGCGCGGACCGGCGTCGCCAGGGACGGCGCCACCGCTTCTTGCCCGGGCGCCGCGACCGGTCGCTTGATCACCGGTACGCCCGCCGGGCCTGACAGTCCGAAACGGGCCCCGCCCACGGCATCGGCGAAATGGTCGCCGCCGTCAGGGCCCCAAGAACGCATGTGATCGTCCATCATGTTCCACACTCGCACGCAACACACCCCCAGGCCTACAACCTTCCGGAGCCTTCCTAGCCCCCGGTACCGAACGCCCGCCCCAAGGCCTGGGGCGAGACGCGAGACGCGACATCGGCGGTCGGAGACGCTCCGAAACTCGCGCTGAACATCACCCAGGCCTCGTGCCGGTACCCCTTGAGGAGCGTCTGCAGCGACTTGGCGAGGGTGAAGAGATGAGCCGTCAGGATCGAGCGCCTGCGGTGCCGCATGAGGAAGCGCAGGCGGTTCCTGTGCTTGAAGTAGAGCGACAGGGGCGAGGCGATGCGGTCGAGGGTCGGCGAGCCGATCGATGTCCCGGCCCGGTGGTACACAAGGCCTTCGGCGCAGTATGCCAGCGGCAGATCCCCGCGCTTCATCGCCCAGTCAACCTCTTCATAGTAGAGGAAGTAGTCCTCGGTCATCGGACCCGCAGCTTCGTAAAATTCGCGCGACACAACCATACTCGCGCCCGTGATGAAGTCCATCTTCGCCGGGTCGGGCGGCAGCGAGGCGCGGTGCGAGGCGCCCTGGTTGACGTTGATCGTCATGCCCGTCTTCCAGTTGACGATGCCGCCGTCGATCTGGATCACGTCCGGGGTTTCGAGGTAGTTCACCCGCCCGCCCATCAGCGAGAAGGCGCCACAGGGTGGCTGGAAAGTGGCGAAGGAACGCGGGGTGCCGGCCGGCACGGCGCTGTCGGGGTTCAGGATCCAGAAGCGGCCGATGCCTTCGGTGCGGGCGAGGCTGGCGAGCCCGGCATTCACTCCGGCCGCATAGCCGCCGTTGATGCCCGCATGGAGGAGCGTGATCGCCGGCGCGGGCGCTGCAGGCAGGGGCGCATCGGCTTCGATCAGGCGAACCGGTTTGGGCGCTTGCGCCAGCGCGAACGGAAGATCGCCAGGATTGGCCCAGGGCTCGGCGCCCGAAGCCCAGGCGCGGAGGCGGGCGACGCTGTCGTCGGTCGAGGCGTTGTCGACGACGACGATGTGGAGCGTGACACCTGTGCTTGCGATCAGGCTCTCGAGGCATTCCAGAAGCGACGGGCCGGAGTTGTAGGAGACGATGACAACGCCAAGCACCGGAATCCGGGCGCTGCCCGGGCTGGCGCCGGCGGGAACAAAGGTGGCGATCTGATCTTCCTTCATGGTTCCGGTCAGTCTTCCGTGTGTCCGTCGCCGGGGTTTCGGGGGTAGCGTGTGAACCTCAGGTCTTCGCGCCGGGCCGGCGGTTCGGCTTCGGGGCGGGCCTTGGGCGCAAGGTCCGCGCGGCTGCGCGAGTGCCGCAGTTCGTTGCGATCTGCAGGGGCGGATTGTTGCGGGTCGCGGGTGAAGACCGGGTCCGTCTTCCGGCGGCTGAACCGCAGTCCGCCCGCCTGCGGGGGGGCCTCTGCCGGCAGGGCAAGGCCTTTCGGCTCGTAGCTCGTCAGCCAGACGCCCGAGCCGACGAGGAAGAAGACGAAGGAATAGGCGGCGGTCCAGATACTGACGGTCGAGAGCGAGAACGTCAGCCCGATCAGAGTGAACATCCAGGCAAGGCGGATGCGGGCGACGCCGGGATCGGCATCGAGCTTGCGGAGCGCGATACGGCGCAGCAGGTCGAGGTAGCCCGCCGCGATGAGGAGAAAGCCCGGAATGCCGTAGCGGACCGCCATGACCAGCCAGAAGTTGTCCATGCTGCCCGAGCCCATCCAGCGCGGTCGGACCCAGTTCCTGAGCCCGAGGCCGAAGACCGGGTTGGCCCAGACATTGATCATGCCCCAGTCGAAGATGATCTTCCGCCAGTAGGCCGTGTGCGGGGAGAAGGTCGCGTAGGTCATGAACACGTCGATCGGGGTGCGGTTCGACAGCAGGTCGATGACGACGTAGAAGAAGGCCAGAAGCCCGAACAGGATTTTCCAGCGTGCGGGATTGTTCCTGAACAGGTACGCCCAGAAGATCAGCGAGCACTGCATGACGACGGCGAGCAGGGCGCCCGACGACAGCGACAGGAACACGCTCATCGCGATCACCGCGGCGAACAGCATTCTCTGTCCGGTCGCGAAGGTTTCCCTGAAGCCGACGTAGCACATGGCGAAGGTCAGCGAGCAGAACACGCCGTAATGGATCGGATGCGCGAAGACGACCTGCGGCCGTTCGAGCCCCATGCGCTTGGGCATGCTGACGTCGGCGAAGGTCCCCAGATGCAGGGTATCGCGGATGAAATCGAGGACCGGCGCGTCGCCCGTCCGGTTTTCGTAGAGCGCGAAGGGCACGAGCACCAGCACCATTACGAACAGCGCCCGGAAGAGCGCCATGAACTGTTCGGGCGTGCGGATGTACATCCGCCCCAGCAGGTAGCCGCCGACAAACTCGATGCCGGTCGACCCCATGTTCTCGACCACTCGACTGGGACTGTTCACGCCAATGGCGATGATGGCCCAGACCATGTGCAGCCCGAAAAGGATGTCGGTCGGCAGGACTTTTCCTGCCCTGCCCGAGAAGAGCATCGCGATCAGCGGGATCGTCATCACGATCAGAAGCACCCGCATCAGGCTGAGCGAGAGCGAGCCGACGTTGAAGGCGATCGGAACGGCGACCGTGAAAAGGTAGAGCCAGACAAGCGGAGGCAGCTTGCCGACACGCAAGGCAGCGAGCCGGCCCAGAACGCCGGACGCGCGGGAGATGGGGGATGGCGATTCAAACGTCGCCACGGTCATACCTGCTCGCTCATCGGTTGGGCTCCTTCCGTGGGAATTAGGCCATTTTACCGTTTCAGGCGAGCGCTATTGCGATCCGCCGCGGCGCCGTAGGCGGGACTGAGAAAATCCTAAGCGGACGGGCGCCATTGTCCGTTCCGGCGCAACACCCGGCCCGGATGCGTAGAGGACCCGATCTGTGGCGCCGCTTAGGGCGCCTGGGGGCCTTCGCGGGAGTTTTCCATGCATCTTCAGATCGGGCTGGCCATGCGTCACAGACTGGGCGGAGGCGCCGGATCCGGCGGTTCGGGCGGGTCGGGGACGCCAGCGTTATTCACGGCGGTGGACGCGGGTGGGTGGACCGCCACCTATCCCTCGCCGCCGACCTTGGACCCGGTGGGCGCGCCCGAGAACTTCACCGTGACGCGCGCCGGCTTCACCCCGGCTGGTGCCGCCACCACCTATTCCGATCTGCTGACCGTCACCAAGCGGCTTCGCCAGGCCTATCCCAACCAGGCGAGCCTGACGCCGAGCACGGTCGTGCTTTCGGACTATGTCTATGCGGGCGACACGGTGCTGGGGGCCGGGAACAACAGCACCGAGGCATCGCCGAAACCGGTGGCGCACTGGGTAACCCCGGGGAGGACTGTGGTCGGCGATAGCCTGACGCTGGAAGTCGTCGCGTTCCACCGCAATGCCCGGCAAGGCGAGCAGGTGGCCTGCGTCGAGTTTTCGGCCACCGACGGAACGACGACTGTGACGCAGAAGGTATCGGCCTCGTCGCTGTCGCCGAGGGCGAGCGACCGTTGCGCCGTGATCGTCTACCGGGCGGTGATGAACATCACGACGCTGGCCGACCAGTCGCCGATCACCTGCAACGCGAAGGTCTATCCCTGGTTCGGAACCTCGGCTTCCGTGCGGGACAGCGCGGCAGCCTCGGCGGGGCGCGAGTTTTCGCCGCGGGTCTATCTCAAGCACACGGCCAAGGCCGCGAACCCGCCGTTCGCCTATGTCTCGACCGCCGGCAACGACACAACCGGCGTGGTTTCGACCAGCGCCGCAACGGCGAGCGCCACACCCTTCGCCACTGTCGTCGGCGCGATCAAGGGACTGAAGGCGGCAACCGGGGTGACCGGGGGAAGGATCGACGGCTGCCTAGTGCGGCTGATGGCCGGTTCGTTCGTGGCGGGTTCGCTGGCGGCGGGGGATGTGACGGGCGGCATCCAGGACCATGCGGCGGTGACGATCACGCGAGACCCGAACGCGGCGAAGTCCGCCGCGATCCTGACGTTCGGCGCCGCCGCGCCACGGCCGCGCTTTCCCTACCTGCGGATCGCCGACTGTACGGTTCAGCGGACCGGAACACAGGCCTTCACCGGCGAAAGCGGTGCGCCCCTGCAGCTTGTCCTTGACGACGTCACCTTTGACAACGCCAGCAACAACGCCTCGGTCCTCGCCACAGCCAACCTCTGGGTCTATGGCTGCGACCTGCAGAACGCCACCTCGTCGCCCTTCGCGGCCGGCAGCAACGAAGTGCGGATGATCCGGGGGCTTCTGAATGCCTCGGGCGTGACGGTGGAGAACTGGCTGGTAGTGGGCAGTCGCCTTACCGGCGGCAACCATTCGAGCGGGCTTCTGTCGAACGGCACGCGATCGTCGAACGGGGCGATCTGCGCCTTCAACTATTTCTCGGGCTACCGCCCCGCCTATGGCGGACTGGCCGAGACGATGGAAGTGGCGGTGGTACAGAACGTGATCGAGTTCTTCTCGGCCACGTCGAACACCGGCCTGGGGATGAGCCCCGACAGCAACCTGTCGAACATGGTGCATGCGGTTGTGCATCACAACACGGTTGCCGGATTTTGGAACAACGGACGGACGAACAACTTCTACGACGAGCACCCGAGCACGGCGCGGACGCACCGGCTGGTTTCGTCCGCCGGCAACATCCATGTCTCGCTGAACACCAAGAGCGACATCTTCCTGCTCGACGGCACCCGCACCGGCAACTGGCCCTTCGCCTACGGGGTCGGGGTACGGTCGGAGTTCCACCAGTTCGATGCGGCGGCGCCAAATTTCCGGCAGGAGTTCTCCGGGCTCGGGTCGGTGGTTGGGACCAGCACGACAACCGCGTTGTCGCCCCAGTTCACCGCCCCGGCAGCGACCACCTCGGGGCCGACGGCGGGCGCGGGCGGCGGCACCTACACCCTGCAGGCCGGATCGCCCGCGAAGGGGATAGTGAGCAAGCCGATGCTGCGGTTCGATCTTGCGGGCAACGCGCGGTCCGCGACGGCGGCTTCGGCGGGCGCGTACGAGTAAGCGGGGCGGCGGAGCCGGAATCAGGAATCCGTTAAGCATTAGGGTTTCCTTAAGCCTTCCCCGCTTCACTCCGTCCGGTCGCTGACGCCCTTCTGGCGCGGCGGCCGAAGACGGGGCAGGGACAGCGATGCAGACGGCAAAGACCCAAGGCTGCGGCCGGTGCCGGTTCGTCCCGGCCGCAGCCGGGCGCGGCGAAACGCCTTGCCCGCCATGACCGATCTGGCCGAACGTCAGCTAGAAATCGTCAGGCGAGGCGATCTCTGTACGGGATGCGGTGTTTGCGCCACGGTGGCGGACGGGGCAATCCGCATCGCGACCTCGGCGAAAGGTTTTCCGCGGCCGGTCCGATCCGGCCCGGTTGCGGACGAGGCCGCCCGGACCATCGCCGCGATCTGCCCGGGCCTTGGCCAGACGGTCGCCACCGACGGGCGGCGGAACCATATCCTCTGGGGGCCCTATCTTGGTGTCGAGGCCGGCTGGGCGGCCGACGCGGACCTGAGGTTCAAGGGGGCCTCAGGCGGTGCGCTTAGCGCCCTTCTTGTCCATCTTGTCGAGTCCGGCTGGGTGGACCGCGTGCTGCAGACGGGAGCCGGCGCAACGGGCCCGATTGCGAACGAGACCCGGCTAACCGACGACAGGACGGGAATAGCCGGCGCCGCCGGATCGCGCTACGCCCCCTCATCCCCGCTTGCCGACCTCGGCCCGCTCATCGGAAGCGGCCTTCGCCATGCCTTCGTGGGCAAGCCCTGCGACGCAGCCGCGCTGCGCGCCTGGGCCGTGCGGGACCCGCAGGTCGCGCGGACCTTTCCGGTAATCCTGTCCTTCTTCTGCGCGGGGGTCCCCTCTGCCGCCGGTGGCGCGGCGCTGCTTGCGGCCATGGGCGCAGACCCCTTGCGGGTGACCGACTTCCGCTATCGGGGCAACGGCTGGCCAGGCGACGCTGTGGCCAACCTAAATGACGGCAGCGAGCGCCGGATGAGCTACCGCGAGAGCTGGGGAAAAATCCTATCGAAGCATGTCCAGCACCGCTGCAAGATCTGCGCGGACGGCACCGGCATGGCAGCCGATCTCGTCTGCGCAGACGCGTGGGAGACCGACGCCGAAGGCTATCCGCTGTTCGAAGAGCGCGACGGCATCAGCCTGGTGATGGCCCGCACCGGCCTCGGGCAGGCGATCCTGGCCGAGGCGAAGGCTGCCGGCCGCATTGTTACCCGGCCTTTCGATCCGGACCGGATTGCTGCGATCCAGCCTGGCCAGCGCGAACGCAGGCGGGCGCTGCTCGCCCGGCTTACCGCACTTCGCCTGATGGGCCGTCCGGTGCCGCGATACCGGGGCCTTCGTCTTCTGACGGCAGCGCGTCAGAACCCGGCCGGCCGGAACCTCAGGAACCTTCTCGGGATGATCAGACGCACCATGAGGCCGACATGAAGCACGTGCAGCCCGACCGCCTGGCCCAAGGAATCCCCGTGCCCGGTCTCCGGTCCGCGCCGGATGCCGAGAGGCCGAGGGGGAAACCGCTGACGGTCCTTCTGATCTTCCATTCGAGCCGGTCTAACAACCTTGGCGTCGGGGCGCTGACGGTATCGGAGATCGAGATCGTCCGCGCCGCGGCGCTGCGGGCCGGGCGGCGCGTGCGGATCGAAGTGGTCGAATGGAAGGAGAACCGGGCACCCTATCTGTCCGGCCCAGACATCACGCTGCGCGAAATCGGGGGGCCGTACATCCGCAATCCGTTCGGCTTCTTCCGGGATGCGCTGCGCGCCGATCTGGTAATCGACATCGGCGCCGGCGACAGCTTCGCGGATATCTACGGGCGGCGAAGACTTACGCGCATGTTCGCGATGAAGTTCCTTACGCACCTTGCCGGAACGCCGCTTGTCGTCGCGCCGCAGACAATCGGGCCCTTTCGCCACCGGCTTTCGGCCTGGCTGGCGCGGGCCACGCTGAACGCGAGCGCCGTTGTCGCGACGCGCGACAGGCTCAGCACCGACTGTGTGCGCGGGCTGGGCGTCGGGCGGGAGGTGATCGACGCCTCGGATGTGGCGCTGCGGTTGCCCTTCGTGCCGGCACGGCGCCTGCCGGGGCCGCCACGGGTAGGGATCAACGTTTCCGGGCTGCTTGTGAATGGCGGCTACGACCGAAGGAACATGTTCGGCCTGACGGTCGACTATCCCGCGCTCATCGACCGGCTGGTGGCGGCATTCCGGGCGCATCCCGAAGGATGCGAGGTCCACCTGGTGCCGCATGTCGTTGTCGACCAGCCAGATTCAACGGAAGACGACTATGCCGCCTCGGTCGCGGTCGCGGCGCGCCACCCCGGCGTCATCGTCGCGCCGCGTTTCCACTCACCTTCGGACGCGAAGGGGTACATCGCCGGGATGGACTTCTTCACGGGCGCCAGGATGCACAGCTGCATCGCCGCGTTTTCGTCCGGAGTGCCGGTTGTGCCCATGGCCTACAGCCGCAAATTCGCTGGGCTTTTCGGCAGCCTCGGTTACCACCGAACCGTCGATTGCGCGGCAGCGGACGCCGACGAAATCCTGGCCGCGATCCTCGGGGCCTTCGACAAGCGGAATGCGCTTTCCGGGGAGGTGTCCGCCGCGCTGGCGGAAGGCCTGATACGGCTTTCCGCCTACGAGGACGCACTGACCGGCATCATGGCGCGCCGGTGACGGCACTTACCAGAGCGCGACGATCGCCCCCGCCGTGGTGCCGGTGGCGGTGACGCGGGTGACGCGGACGGGAAGCAGAGTGCCCGCCGGCACCGCCTGGAAAGCGACGGTCTGGCCGCCGGCGAGGATCGCCGTCAGGTTCCCGGCCTGCCCCACGTAGAGGGCCCGACTGGTGAAGGCGAGGTCAGTCGTATCGCTCGGCGTGACGGCGGCGCCGTCGCGCGCCGGGGCGGTCAGGTTGGAAGGGAGGCCGGAAAAGTTGTCCATTCGAGTGGCTCCAGAATGAGGTTGCCGGCACCCCCGAAGGGAAGGCCGGGCGCGCGGCGCGGTTTCCGCAAGATGGCGGAGGCGCCGCCCGGGCGGGTCGCACAGCCAGTCCTTGGCGATATGTGTAAAAATTGGCGGAACTCCGCGCACGCCGACATGTTTCCGCCAAGGCAACGATCGGAGGGCCGAAAAGCGCGTACCCAAGAGCCGTTCGTTTACAAAGAGTTACCATACTACGTTGCATTGGAGGCCTGCGTCACATGCATTCTGCATTTGCGCCGCATCTTTGCCATCTTCTCCCGCATTGTTCTGTGCATGGACACACTCCGGGGGGTTGGCCCCTCGGCCAAGAGGACATTCCGATGACTCTCATGCGCACCGCCTTACTGGCCGCGTTCGCCTTTTCGCTGAGCATCACCGCCGCGAGGGCGACCGACTTCTACGTGCAGCCGATCAAGGTCGGCCCGGTGGTGGGGGTCCCGCTTGCCGTGGTGAACCTGTCGGCTGGCGTGGAAGACGAAGCGGCACCGGCGACGGCCCCGGCCGATACGCCCGCCGCGAAGTGGCTGCGCGTCGGCGGGACCGGGCCCGCCGACCTGCCGCCGCAACGTTTCACCGTCGGAACCGTGTCGGTCGGCAACGGTGCGACGGCGCGCGACCTTGCGCTCCAGCCCGTCATCGTCGACGTACAGGCGGCCCAGGTGGCGCCGTGGAAATCGGTGGGGCAGGTGCTGGCTTCGGGCCTTGTGAAAGGCGGCGACCGGATCTTCCTCCAGGACGGCTACCACGGCCCGCTGGTCGTCCGGAACATCAACTTCACGTCGCCCATCCTGATCACGCCGGCGCCCGGGGCGACGGCGCATGTCGAGTCGATCCTTGCGGCGGCGACGAACAACGTCATCTTCAAGGGCCTGAAGGTCTGGCCGACGACGCAGACCAGCACGGCGTCGATCATCCGCACCTATTCCGACACTTCGGACCTCGCCTTCGTCAATCTTGATGTTCGCGGCGCGGCCGACGCCGGCGGCTATATGTCCTGGCCGATATCGCGCTGGAACGGCCTCCGCGACGGCATGCTGATCCAGGGCAGGCAGCACACCATTACGGGCACCCGCCTCACAGCCGTGCAGAACGGCATCATCACGACCGGCGACAACACGCTTCTCGACAACAACATCGTCGACGGGTTCTCGCGCGATGCGTCACGTGCGCTGGGCGACTATTCGGTGGTGCGGGGCAACAAGATCCAGAACTGCATCGACGACGGTTCGGCTTCGCACCGCGACGGCTTCCAGACCTATTCGGTAGGCCCGGGTGGCCAGATCGGCGCGGGTACGCAGTACGGCCTCGTGGTCGAGGACAACAAGATTTTCGAATGGACCTCGCCGGTCGCCAACCCGCTGCGCTGCCGCCTGCAGGGGATCAGCATGTTCGACGGGATGTATGACGGCTTCCGCATCGAAAACAACGTCGTCGTGGTCTCGGCCTATCATGGCATCGCCATGGCCGGCGCGCTGAACTCGGTCATCCGCCAGAACACTGTCGTGAACCCGAACGGGCAGGGCGGCAAGTGGCCGTGGATCCGGATCAGCTACCACAAGAACGGCACGCCGCCGCGGAACTCCGAGATTGTGAACAACCTTGTGATGAACGTCTCGAGCCAGCCCAACACGACCCTCAACATCGTCGTGGCCAACAATGCCAGGGTCGGCAGCGCTTCGTCCGAGTTCGTCGATTTCACGAACGAGAACCTTGCGCTTGCATCGACTTCCAAGGGCGTGGATGCGGGCGATCCGCGGGAAATGACCCCGACCGACATCATGGGTGTCCCGCGCTTCAAGGGCAAAGCGCCGGACGCCGGGGCCTACGAATCCCGCTGAAGGCAGGCGATCGATACCAGGGGACGCCCCCCAGGTCACTGCGGGGCGTCGTTTTTGTCTTGCAGCCACCTAGCGGGGGCAGGAGGGCCTTCGGCCGTGTCGGGGGGTGCCGCGTCGGGTCCGCCGGCTCGGGCGCCGAGCGCACCACGCGGATCAGGGTCAGGGGCGGCCCCGGTCCGGCCGGTATCGCGGAGTCGGTGGTGGCGGAAGCCTGCGCGGCCCGGGTCCTGGCCTTCAGGGATGGCGGCTCGTTGACTGCCGCAGCATCCAGAAGGCGCGCAGCGCCCGCAGGCGGACCAGCGTGACCGCGCCGGCCAGCCGCTCGCCTGTCGAGAGCCTTCGGTCACGCAGGAGCCGCGGCAGATGCGCCACGGCGCTGAAGGGCATCGCCAGCGCCAGCGCCACCCAGACCATGCGCCCCCGCGCCTGGCCCGCGCCCTGCAGCTTCAGGGCGAACATCTCGCGGTTGATCCGCCGCCATTTCCGGACCAGCGACGGCCAATCTGGCCGCGTCGGGTGCGCGACCCGGACCGCTTCGTCAAGCGCCAGGCGAAAGCCCTTGGCCCGCGCCCGCAGGCACCACTCGGCGTCTTCCGACACCCCGTCGACGAAAGGGCCGACCGCCTCGAACACCCGCCGGTTTGTGATCAGGTTCGCTGTGACCGAAAAGCCCTTTTTCAGGATGTAGTCCCGGTAGTTGAACGCGAAGACGGTCTCGAAGGCCTGGGCGCCGGTCCGCGGCCGGGGCGTTTCGTCGAAGACGTCGATCGCGCCGCCAGTGATGTCGCTTCGCCCTGCCGCATCCTTCGCCGCGCTAAGCCAGCCATCGGCGGGCACGCAATCGGCGTCCAGAAAGACAAGCTGGCCAGACGTGGTCTCGGCGACGCCGCGGTTGCGCGCCAGGGCGGCGCCGCGCCCCGGTTCGGCGACCAGACGCGCGAAGGGATAGCGGGCGACGATGGCGTTCGGGGGCGGAACCGATCCGTTGTCGACGACGACCACCTCAGTCTCGGCCAGGTCGTTCCTCGCAAGCGCCGAAAGGCAACGGTCGAGCCGTGCCGTGTCATTGTAGTGCGGGATGATGACGGCGAAGCGAGGGGGCATGGGCGTTCGTCGGGTTGTTCCCGGTCCGGCGGCGGCGGTCGGTCCGCGGTCCCTGTCCGCAGCCGGCCCGGTTCGCCGCCCGCGAATCAATAGCTGCCGTAGGCGTAGCCCACCGTATCGTCGGCGTAGCGGCACTTGTTGAGCACCAGGCCGAGCACGTTGGTGAGCTGCGCCAGCTCCTTCTCGCACAGGTCGATGTTCGACATCCGCGTGCTTTCGGCAGCGGCGACGAGAATGCCGCAGTCGACATTGCTCAGGAACCCGACATTGTCGTCGCTCGCCAGCATCGGGCAGAGGTCGAAGATCATCACGTCGGGGCGCCAGCGGGCCTCGATCTCGTCCAGCACGTCGGCCGCCATCTGGCTATGCAAGAGTTCAGCAGGGTGCCGGCACGGCGAATTGTTCAGCGCGATGGCGAGGTTGTCGCCGTAGCGGACCGAAACCTCCGTAAACGGCACCTTGCGTTCGAGCACCTCCCAGAACGAGTTCGTGACGGAGTGGCCGAGCATCTTGTGCAGGGCCGGTCGCCTGAGATCGAGGTCGAAGAGCATGACCTTGATGTCCCGCTGCCGCGAAAGGCTGAGGGCGAGGTTCAGGGATACCGTCGTCTTTCCGCAGGCCGGGTCGGGTGACGTGACCGCCAGGCGCGACCAGGATTTGTCGCGCAGCTGCCGGAGCACCCGCGAACGCAGGATGTCGTAGGGCACCGCTTCCTTGGCTCCGGAAAGCGCCATGATCCGGTTGGCACGGGCGCGGTCGGGCCCGATGTCGATCTCGGGCAGCGCCAGCCAGTCCGCGATCGAGGCGACAGCCGGCTGCGGCTTGTTCCGCGGCTGGCCCGGGTCGCGCAGCACCGTCTGGCGCATCTCGCGCGCTTTCGCCAGGGCCGCTTCCAGTCGTTCCATCAGGTTCCTCGTCCGGGCACTATCGCGGTCCTGAGCGTCAGAGGCTCAGGCCCAGGTTCTCCGCGAACTGCGACAAGAGCAGGTCGAGCGGCTGGTAATAGACATGAACGGCATAGATCGCCGCAGGAATCCCGGTCACGGTCGCCAGCAGCAGCCCGGAAAAGACGCTGCGCCGCATCACTGTCTCGTAAGGGGTGCGAACATAGGGAATCGAAGTCAGGGGCGTGATGCCGAAGCTGCGGATCAGATCCTTCGGCCGCCGGACCGAGCGGTTGAGAAGCTCGATCAGTACGACGAAGGCAAGCCCAAGGAACACCCCCGCGCCGATGCCACCCCCCGCGATCATGATGCGATTGGGCTTGATCGGGTTCTGCGGCACAACGGCGGCGTCGATCACGCTGACCCGTTCGCCTTTCGAGAGAAGCTCGATCCGCTCGCCGGTCGCCGCCTGGGCAAGCCGTTGGACGGCGTTGTTGAATTGGGTCTGCGCATTCTGGTAGTCGCGGTTCAACGCGTCGAGCGACACCTGGTTGGCGGGGGTGCGGTTGATCGCTTCGGTGACCGACACCAGCTGCTCTTCCGCCAGGCGCTTCTTTTCCTCCTCGGCCTTGATCCGCGTGTCGATCTGCTGGACCTGGAGATCGAGCATCGATTGCGCAGGATCGGCGGGCGCCGCCGTGATCCCGCCCGGAACCTGCGCCCGGACAATTTCCTCAAGCTGCGTGATCCGCGACTTGATCATCTTCACTTTCGGATTGTCCTCGGAAAACACGGCGAGCGCCTGCGTGAGGTTCTGCCGTTCGTTCTCGAGCTGGACCTGTTCGGGCGTCTTCTGCACGCCCGGGGTGTTGCCGACCTGCCCGGTCGTCCTGAACACCGCGATCAGCTGATCTTTCTGTTCCTTCAGGGTGGCGATCGCGCTGTCGGCCGTCGAAATCTGGCCCTGGAGCATGGACTGTTGGGTCATCCTGTACTGCAACGTCGCCGGCAGCGCGTCGGCGTTCTTCGTCTGGAAATCGAGCAGCTTCGAACTGAGCTGGTCAAGTTCGCCGCTCAGGCGATCGACCTCCTGCTGGAAGAACTCCATGGTCTGCCCGGCACGTTCGGTCCTCAGCGCCACGTTCTCGCTCAGGATCAGCGTCACGAATTCGTTCAGCACCGCGGCGGTCACGGGCGCGAAGGGCGACTGGAAGGTCATCGTCATCGACGTCGCTTCGCCCTTCGCCGCACGCTTGTTGATGGTGGTCGCGTCGCGCATCGCGGTCACGATGTCGTCGGGGTTCATCTTCTCGATTTCGCGGAAGGCCTTCGTCTTCTTGGCGATGTCCAGAAGGTTGGTGCGGGTCATCAGCCGCTGCTCGATGATCTGCAGCGTCTCCATCGCCGCCGTCTGCACCGTCGGCGCCGCCATCGCGTTCGGGATCTGCGAGGATTCGACGACCAGCGAGGTCGAGGCGCTGTAGGTTGGCGGCAGGAGGAAGGCCGCGGCGATCGCGGCGGCCGATACCACCACGGTAATCAGGATGAAGTAGTGGATGCGGCGCAGAAAGACCGCGAAGTAGAAGGCAAAGTCCAGGTTCATGTGCGTTTCTCGTCTTCGGCGGCGATCTGGGCCGCAAAGAACACGCCATCGTCAAGCACCGACTGCACGACGTGCTCGTCGACCTGATGATGGTCCATGCTCCATGCATAAAGCAGCGCCATGTCGCACAACTGGTTCACAAGCCGGGGTACTCCGCGCGTCGCCCCGTAAATGATGCGACTCGCTCCTTCGGTGATTTCTTGCCCGGTTCCGCCCGCCGCCATGAGCCGGTGAACGACAAGCTCGCGCACCGCCTTCTCGTCGAGAGGCAGCAGATGGAAGCTCGCCGCGATGCGCTGCGCAAGCTGGCGCAGCGACGGATCGAGCACCATTTCCCGCAACTCGGGCTGTCCGACCAGAACCAGCTGGATCACCTCGTCCTTGCCGGAGTTGATGTTGGTCAGCATGCGCAGTTCTTCAAGGCTCTCGGGCGAGAGGTTCTGCGCCTCGTCGAAGATCAGCACGACCCGCCGGCCCGAAGCGTATTCCTCGATCAGGAAGTCCTGAAGCTTCTGGAACAACTGGACATAGCCAACGCGCGGGTCGAAGGGCACGCCGAGCGAATTCAGCACCCACTGGATCAGTTCGCCCCGCCCGCCCTGTGCGTTCGAGATCAGGCCGACCGTGACCTTGTCTTCGAACTGCCGCAGAAGCTCGCGCAGAAGCGTCGTCTTGCCGCACCCCACCCCGCCGGTCACGAGCGTGATCGGCGCGCGGGAAAGGATCCCGAACTCGAGGACGGAGTAGGCGCGGCGGTGCTGGGCGGACCAGAACAGGAAATCCGGATCGGGCACGAGCGTAAAGGGACGCTCGGTGAACCCGAAGAAATCCATGTAGAATCCGACGCCGTTCGTATCGTCCTTCTTGGTCTCCACGACCTTGTTCATGTACTGCCCAGTTGATCGAGGCGAAGGTTCCCTGAGGGGTCCGCCAGCCCACTTGTTACCCGTTTGCGGGCCCGAATACACGGGGTAAATCGCCACACAACTGCGTCAACTTAATGGCGCGGACGCGCACAATTGGCGCCGTGGGATGGCCTTTGTCTCCGTACATGATTCGTATCGCACCAGGGAACTGCTTCGTTTTGGTAAACAATCGGCAAGTCTGCGCCGGCAGGTCATGCCATGCGCGACAGTCCGCGCCGACGCCTTCGCTTCCGCAGGGTCACCCGGCGCGCAAGTGCCGGTTTTTCGGCATAAATTTCCGGAATTCCGCTGACGGCGCCGAATTACGGATTCCTTCGGGGGTTGCGAGATGGTATTGCAGGAACCCAAGACCGTGCCGCGTACGACGGATTCGGTGTCTGGAATCTTTGTCGGAGACCGGTTTCACCGGCCACTCCGGGAGCGCGATCCGATGACGGTGCAGTTGAACGATCTTGCCGGTGACATGGGAAAACGCAGCCAGCCTGTGGGTCTCGTCGAGGTTCCCTATCGCGCCGGCCTCTACCGCAACTACCTGAAGCGGGTCTTCGACCTGTCGGCGGTGCTGCTAAGTTCGGTCGTTGTGGTGCCGGTCATCGCCATCCTCGCACTGATCATCGCGCGCGACGGGTCCTCGCCCTTCTACTGGAACGACCGCGTCGGACGCTTCGGCCGCGATTTCCGCATGCTCAAGCTCCGCACGATGGTCCCCGACGCGGACGCCCTTCTGCAGCGCTTCCTGTCCCAGAATGCCGAAGCCAGGCTGGAATGGGATGCCTCGCAGAAGCTGAAGAACGATCCGCGCATCACCATGATCGGGCGGTTCCTGCGCAAGGCGTCGCTGGACGAACTGCCGCAGTTGTGGAATGTCGTGACCGGCGACATGTCGCTGGTCGGGCCGCGGCCGATGATGCCCAGCCAGCGAGGGCTCTACGACGGCCTGTCCTATTACGCGCTTCGGCCCGGGATCACCGGACCCTGGCAGGTGTCCGACCGCAACGAATCGGAATTCGCCAAGCGGGTCGATTTCGACCGGCAGTACGACGAAACACTTTCCTTCAAGACCGATATCCGGCTGATACTTGCCACCCTGAAGGTCGTGTTCAAGGCCACCGGTTATTGAGGGACAGAGGCATTCTCACAGGGCGGCTCCGGCCGCGATTGTTGGCGGAACGCAGTATCAGCCCCATGTTAGGTTCGACTGAGGTCCACATGCCACGTTCCCGTACCCTTCGCAGCATCGTAACCGCCGTCGCGCTCGCCGGCTCGTTGGCCTTTCTAGCGGCCTGCGATTCGGCCGAGGTCCGGGCGCAGAAGCACTACGAGGCGGGAATGGTCCTGCTCGCCAAGGGCGACGTCGACCGGGCGCTGGTCGAATTCCGCAATGTCTTCAAGCTGAACAACATGCACCGCGACGCGCGCCTCGCCTATGCCAGGACCGAGCGCGAGCGCGGCAACCTTCGCGAGGCCTATGCGCAGTACCTCCGGCTTGTCGAGCAGTATCCTGAGGATATGGAAGGGCTTTTGGCGCTCGCCGAGATAGCGGCGCAGGCGAGCGAATGGGAAGAAGCTGACCGCTATGCCGCCCTGGCGCTCACGAAAGAACCCGACAACCAGAGCGCGCAGGCGGTGCGCATCGCCACCGACTACGGCCGCGCTAAGGCCATGGGCGAAGATGCGAAAATCGACGAAAACGCGCGGAAGGCAGAGGCGCAGCTGGCCAAAAGCCCCGACAGCTTGTTCCTGCTGGGCGTCATCATCGACCACCAGCTTCGCGCCCAGGATTATGCGGGCACGCTGAAAACCATCGAACGCGCACTGAAGATCGCTCCCGATGACCGTGGGCTGTATGCGATGCGGTTGTCCACGCTGGCTGCGATGAACGATGACAAGGGGGTCGAGGAGGGACTGATCGAGATGATCGGTCGCTTCCCTGACGACGCCGGGATCCCCGACGCGCTGGTGCGCTGGTACATCGCGCGGAAGGAACTCGATAGGGCCGAGGCGTTCCTTCGCGGGCGCGTCGATATCGCCAATCCGGACCAGACGGCGACGCTTGAACTCATTCGTTTCCTGACGGAGCTGCGCGGCGGCGAACAGGCGATCGCTGAAATCGACCGGCTGATCGAGGCCGGCAGCGCCTCGCCGATCTATCGTTCGGCGCGCGCCGGGCTGGTGTTCGATCTCGGCCGTCACGATGAGGCGATCGCCGACATGCAGGCCATCCTGAAGGATGCCGCAGCCTCGGACGATACACGCAAGATGAAGGTTGGGCTGGCCCAGATGCTGGCGCTTGACGGCAACCAGGTCGGCTCGCGTGCGCTCGTGGAAGAGGTGCTGGCCGAGGATTCCGGCAATGTCGAGGCGCTGAAGCTGAAGGGTCGCTGGCTGATCGACGCCGATGAAATGGGGGAGGCTCTCGCCACGCTGCGGGCGGCGCTGCAGCACGACGAACGCAACCCCGAAGTGCTGACGATGATGGCGCAGGCCTACGAACGCGATGGCAACCGTGATCTGATGCGCGAGATGCTGTCGCTCGCGGTCGACGCGGCCGACAAGGCGCCGGACGAATCGCTCCGCTATGCGTCCTTGCTGATTACAGAGCGCAACTACCTTACGGCGGAGTCCGTGCTGATCGAGGCGTTGAAGCTCGCACCAGCTACGCCTTCGCTGCTGATCACTCTGGGCGATCTATACATCCGGATGAAGGACTGGCCTCGTGCCGACGCCGTCGCCGAAAGCCTGACGCAGATCGGCGATGCGCAGGCGAAGCAAATTGCGACCGAACTGAAGGCCGCCGTCCTCCAGGGGCAGCAGCAGACCGACCAGGCGATCGGATACCTGCAATCCCTGGTCGATACCGGCGTAGGCGGGCTGGCGCCCAAGATCGCAATAATCCGGGCCCATCTTGCCAACGACCAGAAGGATCGGGCGCTGGCCTATGCCAACGACCTATTGAATGACAGTCCGAACGATCCCTCGCTGCGCTTCATCCGGGCTTCAGTGCAATCGGCCTCGGGGCAGAACGCGGCTGCCGAGCAGGAATTCCGCGCGCTTCTTGCGGAAGACCCGCAGCGGCTGCAGGTGTGGATGGCGCTTTTCCGTTCGGTGGCTTCTGAGCCTGCGCGGACAGATGACGCGGGCAAGGTTCTTGACGAGGCGCTGGCGGCCTTCCCCGATACGCCCGACCTTCTTTGGGCACAGGCCGGACATCTTGAACGGAAGGGCGACATCGAGGGCGCCATTTCGGTCTATGAGGGGCTTTACGCCCGTGACAGCGCCAACAGCATCGTCGCCAACAACCTTGCGAGCCTGCTGGCCTCGTACCGTACCGATGCGGAAAGCCTTGCCCGAGCCGAGGTGATTTCCCGCCGACTGAAGGGCAGCGATGTCCCGGCATTCCAGGACACCTATGGCTGGGTCGCGTACCGCCTTGGCAACGTCGCCGAAGCGGTTGCGAACCTAGAGGCTGCGGCGGCAGCGCTGACCGGCGATCCGTTGGTCCAGTTCCATCTCGGCATGGCCTACTCTGCCGCCGGTGATACGCAAATGGCGAAGGACCAACTAGGAAAGGCGATCGCCATGGTGTCCGCCGACAGCCCACTTCCCTTTGTCGCCGAGGCCAAAGCGGAACTTGGCAAGCTGGAAGCCGGGGCGGCCGCAAGTGGAAACTGAAGGAAACATTGTGTTGCGAGCTTGGCACGGAATGGCTCCAACGCGTGAACAATGCCCAACAAATGCCTCTAATATTTTGTTTTGGTGCATGTAGGGCGTAGTCTTGCGCCGAATCAGAAGACTGGGGTGACAAAATGGTCCGAGCCCTCTTGGCGGCGCTAATCGCGCTGTTCCTGTCTCCTGCCGCGTTTGCGCAGGGATCCTACACCATCCAGCCGGGTGATGTTTTGCAATTCGAGGTCCTCGAGGATCCGTCGCTGAACCGCTCGCTGCTCGTTCTGCCCGACGGCACCGTCAGCGTCCCGCTCGCCGGCAGTCTGAAGGCTTCCGGCCGGTCGCTCGACTCGGTTCGCGGCGCAATTTCCAGCGCGCTCGCCCCGAACTTCTCGACCGCGCCGACGGTCTTCCTGTCGGTGGGCCAGCTTGCCGCCCCGGCATCGCTCGCGGCCACGGCGGCGGCGAACCTCATGCCGGTCTACGTGGTGGGCGAAGCCAGCCGGCCCGGGCGCATCGACGTCGAGTACGGAACCACGCTCCTGCAGTTCCTGTCGCAATCCGGCTTCTCGCGCTTCGCAGCGACCAAGCGCATCCAGCTGCGCCGCGTCGATACGAAAACAGGCATGGAATCCGTTTACCAATTCAACTACAAAGCGGTGCAAGAGGGCGCCAAGGCCCCAGTAATTGTGCTGAAGAAGGGCGACGTGATCGTTATTCCGGAGCGCAAACTGTTCGAATAGAGGCGGAAGACTGGTGGGGCTGAGCAGAAACAAGATCGCGCTAATCGCGACTTTAGCCACCGCATGGCCGTCCCTGGCCTCGCCGCAGGCGAGCGGGGGCGGCCTTGGCTATCAGCAGGGATTGCCGCCGCAAACCGCGACCGGCGTGGCGGCACAGGGCACGCAGGCCCAGGCCGCCGGCGCGGCGCAAGGGGGCGGCGGACTCCAGTTCGACTTCGGGATCGACACTTCACTTAGAGCAGACGACAACTTCCAGCTTACGCCGAACTCCCAGGGCAATTCCTTCATCTGGGACACCCGCCTGAACTTCGGGCTGACCAGCACGACACCGTCCAGCAGCTTCTCTCTGACCGGCTCAGGCGTCCTTCGCTTCGCCGATCTGCCCGGGCGGACCCCCGCAGGGTTCGAGGATCCGAACGTCCGCCTGCGCTATACGATCGACCGCAAGGATACCCGCCTGTCGCTCGACGCACGCTACCGCCATGCGGACCGGGAATTCCTGAACCCCTTCCAGGTCGAGCAGGAGGAACAGAACAGCGGCGGCTTGGTCTCGGATGGCGGGACCGTCACCTTTATCAATGCCGGCGTCCGGTTCGAAACCGGCGTGAGCGCGCCCTTCGGGCTGACCTTCAGCGCGCGGCATGACGACAAGAACTACACCAACTCGACCAACCCGCGGCTTTTCGACACCACGAGCGATACTGCGGGCGTGACTGCCCGCTTCGATGTCTCGCCGGTTACCCAGGTGACGGCGAACGCCCAGAAGACATGGTATTCGGCCAACGACGCGGCGCAGACCGACCGCGAGACGATCGACCTTTCGGTCGGACTACGGCAGGACATCAACCCCGCGCTTGTCCTCAATGCCTCACTCGGCCACACCCAGATCGACACGATCAAGTCGGGGACGCCCAGCACAAGGTCGGGTCTGACGGGCCAGGTGGGCCTAACCCAGACTTTCGCCAACGGTACCGTCGGCGTCAGTCTGAGCACCTCGCAAACCGTCAACGGCGCGCGCTCGACCCTGCAGTTCAGCCGCTCGCTGACGCTTCCGCGCGGCACCCTGTCGACATCGCTCGGCCTGACCCACAGCCAGTCCGGATCGACCGACTGGATCGGCCGGGTCGCTTACAGCTATCAGCTCGCGTCCTCGAACTTCAACGCCTCGCTCTCGCGCGGATCTAACACCAACAACTCCGACGAAGACGTCATCGATACCCGCATCGCGCTCGGCTACAGCTACGATATCGACAACGTTTCACGGGTGAACCTGACCCTCAATTACGGTCTGTCCGATGACGGCGGCGCGGGAGCCTCTCCGCGTGTCGAACGGACGACCTTCGACGCCGCCTATTCACGTTCGCTTACCGCCGACTGGAACCTCAGGGGGGGCATCACCATCCGCCATCTCGAAGACAGCAGCGCCTCGGGCCCGGCGCATTCGAATGCCGTGTTCCTGTCGCTGAACCGCAACTTCAGTTTCCGCCCCTGACCCAATCATGACCGCGGCGGGCCACTGTTCCGGTCCGGCCAACTCATCCTTCACAGTCTCGTTTCAAAGACTAAATCGGGGTATCACGCGGCTCGCCGCGCGCGCTTGCGTGGCCTAGATTGTCCTGACCCCTCCGCAACCGGCGAGTACCGACGCTGATGGCAAACACGACCGCCGAACCCGGACAGACCCAAGGTTCCGCCGCCTGGCGGGACCGGGTAGGGTTCGTTCTGCTTGTCCTGCTCGCGCTCGCCTCGCTTCCCGCGTTCTGGATCGGCTTTGTGTCGCTCGCCCGCGCGTGGTCCACCGCCGAATACAGCCACGGCCCGCTCATCCCGCTGATCTCGCTCTACCTCTTCGTACGCGAACTCCGCCGCGCGCCTGCCGACGACGGGGCGCCAGTGGCGCGGTGGCCTGGGGTCCTTGTCGTAGCCTTGGCGCTGGCCGTCGCCGTGGTCGGCAACATGATGCGGATCGCCGACATCGTAACCTATGCAATCATCCTCTGGGTCGGAGGCATCGTCCTGACCGTCTTCGGCTGGCGCCGCGGCATCCGCCACCAGCTGCCGGTCGTACACCTGGTCTTCATGCTGCCGCTGCCGCAATTCCTCTACTGGAAGCTCACCATCTTCCTGCAGTCGGTCTCATCCGAACTCGGCGTCTGGTTCGTGAGCATGGCGGGCGTCCCGGTATATCTGGAAGGCAACGTGATCGACCTGGGCGTCTACAAGCTGCAGGTCGCCGAGGCCTGTTCGGGCCTGCGCTACCTTTTCCCGATCCTCAGCTTCTCGTACCTCTTCGCGATCCTCTACCGCGGGCCGTTCTGGCACCGGGCCCTGCTTCTTGTGATGGCGGCGCCCCTGACCGTGCTGATGAACTCGGTTCGCATCGGGGTCATCGGCATCCTCGTGAACAGCTACGGGATCGAGCAGGCCGAAGGCTTCATCCATCTCTTCGAAGGCTGGGTCATCTTCCTCATCTGCGTCGGGATACTCTTCACGGTCGCGATGCTGCTGCAGCTCCTCGCGCCGAACCCGTTGCCGCTTTCAGTCGCGATCGACCTCGATTTCCAGGGGTTCGGGCCGATCCTCTCGCGGGTCTTCTCGCTGCGCCCCAGCCGGGCCCTTGCCGCCGCCGTCGCGGTGACTGCGGCGTTCTCGGCCGCGTGGCAGTTCCTGCCGGCCCCGGAAGCGCCCGCAGTCCAGCGCGAGCCCTTCATCGTCTTCCCGCGCGAAATCGACGGCTGGCAAAGCTACACCACTCGGCTGGAGCCTGACATCGCCCGGGTTCTCGGGGCAGACGACTACCTCAACGCCTTCTTCCAGACGTCCGGCGACCAGCTCGTAAGCCTTTTCGTCGCCTATTACACCAAGCAGACGGAAGGTCAGGGCATCCACTCGCCGGAAGTCTGCCTGCCCACCGGCGGATGGGAAATGTTCTCGTTCGAGGAAGTGCCGGTCGACATGACGGCGTCCGGATATGGCACGTTCATCGCGAATCGCGCGGTGATCCAGAAGGGGCTGTCCAAACAGCTCGTGTACTATTGGTTCGAAGGCCGCGGAAAGCGCATCTCGAACGACTTCAGCGCGAAGATGAGCGTGCTGATCGACAGCCTCCGCCTGGGCCGGACTGATGGCGCGCTGATCCGCTACGTGACTCCGATCGGTCCGGGCGAGACCGTCGACGATGCCGATCGCCGCCTGCTCGGCTTCATGGCCGAAAGCCTCAAGCCGATGCCGGCCTACGTTCCCTTCTGACCGGCGGGCGCGCGGACCCGCCTTGCGCCCGCCGCCGCGGAACGGCAGGCTCGTTTCATGCCAGCGACCGGAACTGCCCGCCCAAGCGTCTACCCCGCCGCAAATCGCTGGCCAGTCGCGCTGGTCATCATCATCGGTGTCTCCGCGCTGGCCGAAGCCATTCTGGAGGGTGCTGACCTGGGCCTGTGGGGGAATCCGGGATGGCGGCGGACGGCGATTGAGTACGGGGCGTTCTGGGCAGGGCTTCTCGGGAACTGGCGCCCGAACTTCCCCGGACAACCGGTCACCATGTTCCTGACGCATGCCTTTCTGCACGCCGGAGCGTGGCACTTCATCGCCAACGTCATCACCCTCCTGATCCTCGAACGGCAGATCCGGGTGCGCTTCGGCCAGGGTGCACTCCTGCTTCTGTTCGTTGCCTCTGTTTTCGGCGGTGCTCTGGCGTTTGCGCTGATTCTGCCCACAGCTGATCCGATGGTCGGAGCCTCGGGCGGCATCTTCGGGCTTTTCGGAGCGCTCGCGGCGGACGAATGCGAAGCCCGCCGAGGCGTCGGAAAGGCCGTCTACGGCCTCGCAGTGCTGGCGCTTGTCATCGTCCTGAACCTCATGCAGTGGTGGGTCAGCGAGGGTGTCTTGGCCTGGCAAGCGCATCTTGGCGGCTTCGCGTTCGGCTGGTTACTCGGCCCGCCGCTGCGGAAGCGCGAGGTGTGAAAATGTAAACAATCGGCGGGCCTGTGCCAGAATAATGTCGCATTGTTGAGTATCTGATAGCTCTGAAACGGTCCCGAGCAGGGAAGGAATTGGTATGGCCGTGCCCGCAAGAGGCGACGTGTTTCCGGTGGTGCTGTGCGGGGGCTCGGGCACCCGGCTCTGGCCCGCATCCCGCAAGGCGTTCCCCAAGCAGTTCGCGCTGTCCTTCGGCGGCCAAAGCATGTTCCAGGCGACACTTGCGCGTTTCGCGGGGCCCGATTTCGCACCACCCGTGATCGTCACCAACGCCGACTTTCGCTTTCTCGTCGCCGACCAGGCAGCCGAGGCAGGGGTGACCGATGCACAGATCGTGCTGGAACCCGCCGCCCGCAACACCGCGCCCGCTATCCTGACTGCGGCGCTGTTACTGGAAGACCAGCCCGATGCTCTGATGATCGTCGTGCCGTCCGACCACCTGATCGCGGGCGACGGGACGATGGCCGAAGCCGTCCGCGCCGCCGCCACCGCAGCGCGCGAAGGCCGCCTTGTGACGTTCGGCATCCGCCCCGACCGCCCGGCCACCGGCTTTGGCTATCTCGAATTCCCCGACCGGCCCGCATCGGGCGCCGTCGCGCCGCTCAAGGCCTTCGTCGAGAAGCCCGACGCGGCGACGGCGGCGAAGATGCTCACGTCGGGCCGCTACATGTGGAACGCGGGCATATTCCTCTTCAGCGTCCGCGCCATTCTCGATGCCTTCCGCGCACTCGCGCCCGACCTCGAGGCGCCCTGTCGCGCGGCGCTTGAGAAGAAAAGCCTCGACCTCGGATTCATCCGGCTTGACGCCACGGCCTACGAAAAGGCCCGCTCGATCTCGATCGACTACGCGGTGATGGAAAAGGCCCCCAACGTCTCGGCCCTGCCGCTTGATGTCGAATGGTCCGACCTCGGAAGCTGGGACGCCGTCTGGAAGGTCACCCCCCGTGACAGCGCGGGCGTTGCTTCCATCGGACCTGTCACCGCCATTGGCTGCGAAGACACGTTGCTGCGGTCCGAAGACGGCATCCAGCTTGTCGGCCTCGGCCTGAAGAACATCGTCGCGGTCGCCATGCGCGACGCGGTCCTGGTGGCCGACATGACGCAGGCGCAAAGGGTGCGCGAGGTCGTCGATGCGCTGACCGCGAAGAAGCGGAAGGAGGCCGACGAATACCCCCGCTACCATCGCCCCTGGGGCTGGTACGAAACGCTCTGCCTCGGTGACCGGTTCCAGGTGAAGCGGATCATGGTCAAGCCCGGCGGGCGGCTTTCGCTGCAAAGCCACGTCCACCGGGCCGAGCACTGGGTTGTCGTGCAGGGCACCGCGAAGGTCACCGTCGGCGAAAAGGTCACCCTGCTGACCGAGAACCAGTCGATCTACGTCCCCCTGGGCGAGGTGCACCGGATGGAGAACCCCGGCAAGCTGCCCATGTACCTTATCGAGGTGCAGAGCGGCAGCTATCTCGGCGAAGACGACATCATCCGCTACGAGGATATCTACCAGCGGGCGTGAAGGCCGTCATCGGCGGCCGTCGGTGGTGTGGCGCAGGGCAGGAACAAGGCGCCCGGAATGGGCGGCAGGCAGATCGGAATGTGTGGATGAAGGTTGTCGTATTCGGGCTGGGCTACGTAGGCTTCACCGCAAGCTGCTGCATTTCCTCGCAGGGCCACCGCGTCGTCGGCATCGACGTGAACGCGGGCAAGGTGAAGGCCATCGCCGACGGCCATGCCCCGATCGTCGAACCGGGGGTGGGCGAGCTTCTGCGTGACGCGCACAAGGCGGGGCTGATCGCGGCGGACACGCAGATCGGCGGGCATCTGGCCGATGCCGACATGGCCATCGTCTGCGTCGGAACGCCCTCGGGCGCGGACGGGTCGCACAACATGTCCTACATCGCCGATGTGACGCGCCAGATCGCGCATGCCGTGAAGGACCGCGCCGGCGCGCCGCTGACCGTCGCCTACCGGTCAACGATCCGCCCCGGCAGCATCGAGGACCTGATCCTGCCGATCTTCGGCGCGACGCTGGGCGATGCGATCGGCGAAAAGGCCGAGATCGTCTACAACCCGGAATTCCTGCGCGAAGGCAGCGCAGTGAAGGACTTCTTCAGCCCCCCGAAAATCGTCATCGGCACCTGCGATGGCCAGCCGAACGCCGCGATGGAGGCGCTGAACCGGGGCATCGCCGCCCCCGTCTTCGTCACCGGCTACCGCGAGGCGGAATTCACCAAGTTCGCCGACAACACCTGGCATGCCGTAAAGGTCGCCTATGCCAACGAGCTCGGCCGCGTCTGCCTCGCGCTCGGCATTTCAGCCGCGAAGGTGCACGAGATATTCGTAAGCGACACCAAGCTGAACGTCTCGCCCTACTACCTCCGCCCCGGCGGGGCCTTCGGGGGCTCGTGCCTGCCCAAGGACGTGCGGGCGCTGCAATACATCGCGCAGGACGTGGGTGAAAACCTGCCGCTTGTCGAAAACCTCATCCGCTCGAACGAGGCGCACAAGCACCGGCTCTACACTCACGCGACAAAGGGGCTGAGGCCCGGCGCGCGCGTCCTGCTGGCCGGGCTCGCCTTCAAGGCGCATACCGACGATCTGCGCGAAAGCCCCAACATCGACCTCGCCCGCCGCCTTCTGACCGCAGGCTTCGACCTGTCGATCTACGACCCCGCCGTGGACGCGTCCAAACTGGTCGGCGCGAACCTTGGCTATGCCTACAGCCACCTGCCGATCATCGAGCGGCTTCTGGTCAGCCGCGAAGTGGCCGAGAAAGGCCCCTTCGACCGGGTCATCGCCGCCAACGCCACCTTCCGCGACCTGACCCTGCCCAAGGGCACGAATGTCATGGACATCGGGGCCCTGCCGTGAACATGGCCACCGCACTTCAGCCCGGCGACACGTTCCACTTAGATGGCCAGCCCCTGAAGGGCCGTCGGGTCCTGATCATCGTGGAAAACCTGCCGCTGCCCTTCGACCGCCGCGTCTGGCACGAATGCCGCACGCTGCGCGCCGCGGGGGCCGAGGTCGCGGTCATCTGCCCCAAGGGCAAGGGGTACGAAGCCCCCTACGACTGCCTGGAAGGCGTCCATATCTACCGCCACTCGCTGCCCTTGGATGCCAGCGGCGCGATGGGCTACCTCCTGGAATACGGCTCCGCCCTCTTCCACGAAATGCGGTTGGCGCTGAAAGTCTGGTGGACGCACGGCTTCGACACGATCCAGGGCTGCAACCCGCCCGACCTGATCTTCGCGGTCGCACTGCCCTTTAAGCTTTTCGGCAAGCGCTACATCTTCGACCACCACGACATCAACCCCGAGCTCTACGAGGCCAAGTTCGGCAAGCGCGGGACGCTCTGGCGGGCGATGGTGCTGTTCGAGCGGCTGAACTTCTTCTTCGCCAACACGGTGATCAGCACCAACGAAAGCTACAAGGAAATCGCCATGACACGCGGGCGGAAGCGGGCGGGCGATGTCTTCGTCGTCCGCTCCGGTCCCGACATCAACCGGCTGAAGGTGGTGACCCCGAACCCGAAGTGGCGGAACGGCCGCGCCGCGATGGTGGGCTATGTCGGAGTGATGGGCGATCAGGAAGGGCTCGACCTTCTGCTGCAATCGGCCCGCGAGATCATCTTCGACCGCGCCCGCGACGTGCAGTTCGTGCTGGTCGGCGGCGGCCCCGCGCTGGACAAGCTTCAGGCGATGACCCGCGACATGGGCCTCCAGAACCACGTGACCTTCACCGGCCGCGCCCCTGACGCCGACCTGTTCGAGGTTCTTTCCACCGCCGATGTCTGCGTGAACCCCGACCGGGTGAACCCGATGAACGACAAGTCAACGATGAACAAAATCCTCGAATACATGGCCTTTTCGAAACCCATCGTGCAGTTCGAGGTGACCGAGGGGCGCCGTTCGGCCGCCGGGGCCTCGCTATACGCGCGCCCGAATGACACCACCGACATGGCCGACAAGATCGTCGCGCTGCTCGACGACCCCGCGACATGCGCCGAGATGGGCCGCATCGGCCGCGCCCGCGTAGAAGCCGAACTGGGGTGGAGCTTCCAGATCCCCGCCCTGATCGCCGCCTACCGGCACGCGCAGGGGGTCCGCTGATGCCCGCCTTCGACTGCTTCAAGGCCTATGACATCCGCGGCCGCGTGGGCGAAAGCCTGACCGAAGACATCGCCCGCGCCATCGGCGCCGCCTTTGCGATCGAGCTTGGCGCAAGAACCGTCGTCGTCGGCCGGGACGCCCGCGCTTCCTCCGCCAGCCTTGGGGCCGCGCTGATCGACGGGCTGACCGCCGCCGGGGCCGACGCGCTCGACCTCGGCTATTGCGGCACCGAGGAAGTCTATTTCGCCACCACCTATCTGAACGCGGACGGCGGGATCGAGATCACCGGCAGCCACAATCCCATCGAATACAACGGCATGAAGCTTGTCGGCCGTGGCTCGCAGCCCATCGGACCGGACACCGGCCTCGGCGCCGTCAAGGCATGGTGCGAGGCCGGGAACGCCATCCCGCTAGGCCCGCGCGGGCGTGTCAGCGACGCCTCCGCTACCCGCGCAGCCTATGTGGACAAGGTGATTTCCTTCGTTGACCTCTCGGCGCTCCGCCCCCTCCGCATCCTTCTCAACACCGGTAATGGCATGGCCGGCCCGACGCTCGACGCCATCGCGTCTGAACTCAAGGCGCGCAAGGCGCCCCTCGACATCCGCACCATCTTCACGGACCCCGACGGCACCTTCCCGAACGGCATCCCGAACCCGCTTCTGCCGGAAATGCAGCCCCCCACCACCCGCGCGGTCATCGACCACAAGGCCGACTTCGGCGTCGCCTTCGACGGCGATTTCGACCGCTGCTTCTTCTTCGACCACGAAGGCCGCTTCATCCCCGGGGAATACGTGGTGGGCCTTCTGGCGCAAGCCTTCCTGGCCAAGGCCCCCGGCGAAGGCATCGTCCACGACCCCCGCGTGATCTGGAACGTCACCGACGCGGTGGCCTCGGCCGGGGGCCGGGCGATCCAGACCAGGACCGGCCACACCTTCGTCAAGCAGGCGATGCGCGACCACGGCGCGGTCTACGGCGGCGAAATGTCGGCGCACCACTATTTCCGCGACTTCATGCACTGCGACAGCGGCATGATCCCCTGGCTTCTGGTGGCCGAACTCGTCAGCCGCACCGGCCGCTCGCTGAAGGACCTGGTGGACGACCGGATGCGCCGCTTCCCCTCGTCGGGTGAGGTGAACTTCCGCATCCCCGACCCGAAGGCCGCCATCGCCGCCATCGTCGCCGCCTATGCGCCCGGCGCGGCATCGCGCGACGACATGGACGGGGTCAGCCTGGCCTTCGACCACTGGCGCTTCAACCTGCGCATGTCGAACACCGAGCCGCTCGTCAGGGTGAACGTCGAGGGGCGGGGCGACGCAGCCCTTGTGGCCGCGAAACTCGCCGAACTGACCGCGCTCCTGACCGCGCGGGCCGCGGCGTGACTGTGCATCCCTCAGGCGGGGCGTAGGGAGGGGCGATGGTGGCCTTCACCCCCATCGGCCAGGGTCTGACGTCGCGCGACAACAATCTGAACCTGATCCGCGCGGTCGCGGCTACCGCCGTTCTGGTCTCGCATGCCTGGCCCATCGCGCTGGGCGCGGGCACGCCCGAACCGCTCGACGTCCTGCTCGGCCATTCCCTCGGCTACATCGCCGTGATGGTGTTCTTCGCCGCTTCGGGCTTTCTGATCACCGCGAGCTTCCAGCGCCGCCCGTCGCTTATGGCCTTCGCGCGCGCCCGCGCCGCGCGTCTTCTGCCTGGGCTGGCCGTGTCGGTCCTTCTCGTCGCGCTGCTCATGGGCCCGGCCGTCACCACCCTGCCGCTCGCGGCCTACCTGACCGACCCCGGAACCTGGACCTTCATCCTGCGCAACATCACCCTGGCCAAGGTCCAGTACGACCTGCCCGGCGTCTTCAGCGCGAACCCCTACCCCTCTGTCGAAGGTTCGCTCTGGACCCTGATCTATGAAGTGCTGTGCTATGCCGGCGTTGCCGTAGCCGGGCTGCTCGGCCTTCTGCGGCGGCGCGGCGCGGGCACTGCGGCGCTTCTTGCCTGGATCGCGCTGGGTGCCGGAAGCCGTGCCGCGGGGGTTACGACCGTCTACCAGCTCGACCAGCTTCTGTTCCTGTCGCAGCCCTTCGCCGCCGGCATGATCCTCTGCCTCTGGCGCGACCGGGCGCCGCGCAGCCTGTGGGTGCTCGCGGCCCTGATCGCCGTGACCTGGGCGCTGGGCGCTACCCGGCTTTACGACCTGTCTCTGATCCTGACCATCGCCTATGCCACCATCCTTTTCGCCGGGTGGCCCGCAGGGGCGGTGCGCGCCTACAACCGCATCGGCGACTTTTCCTACGGCATCTACATCTATGCCTTCCCCGTCCAAGGCCTTGCTGTCTGGGCCTTCGGCGGGATCAGCCCCTGGGCGAACATCGCGCTGTCGTTCCCGCCGACGCTGGTGCTTGCGGTGCTGTCGTGGCACCTGATCGAACGTCCCGCACTGGCCTGGGGGCGCAGCGGGCCCGAGGCCTTGCGCGACTCGCAGCCAGCAGGGATCAAGACGTGACCGCCGGAGCGCAGACATGGCCGACCGCAACCCATCCTTCCTGACCCGCCTGACCCGGGGCATCGCCTCGGTGCTCGATCCCGGGGTGCTGCTGCATCCGCTCCGGATGATGCACTACTACGGCTACACCCATGTCCGCGAACGCCGGAAGCTCACCCTTGGTAAGGGAGTGCTGTTCGCCCCGAACGTCAGCTTCGCCCATGCCGAACGCATCGAGCTTGGCGACGGCGTCCATATCGGGGCGCGCTCGTCGCTCTGGGCGGGCAACACCACCAGCCGCATCCGCGTCGGCGCCCGCACCACCTTCGCCCCCGACTGCTTCGTCACCGCCGCCGATTACGGCCTCGCTGGGGGCAAACGCCTGACCGAACAGCCGATGGTGGAACGCGACGTGACCATCGGCGCGGACTGCTGGCTTGGCGCCCGCGCCATCGTCACGGCGGGCGTGACCATCGGCGACGGCGCGGTGATCGGCGCGGGGTCGGTGGTCACCAGGGACATCCCCGCCAACGTCATCGCTGTCGGCGCGCCCGCCCGGGTGGTGAAAATGCGGGCATAGGCGACGCCGCGCCCCCGGCCTATGGCCGCCGCAACATCTTCCGCGTCAGATAGGACCTGAGCTCGACCATCGACGCCAAAGCCGCCAGCGCCACCAGAACCACGCCCAGATGCGGCAGGTGCAACTGGTCGATCAGCCGGGGCTGCGACGGATAGGCATCCGCCACGAACAGCGCCGCGCCGCAGGTCAGCATGGTCAGCGCCACCGGCACCGCCACACGGCGCAGCTTCATCCCGGCGCGCCCCCTGACCAGGAGCAGCGCGGTCAGGAAACCCAGGACTTCCGCCAGGGTGGCCACCCAAATGATCGCCAGAAGATCGCCGGTGCGCACCGCGATGTACCAGCTGAACGGCAGCGAGGCGATGCGGAAGAGGTTCGCCACGATCGAATTCCCCGACTGGTGCCGGGCCAGCGCCACGACCGAGCTTCCGGTCTTCGACACCCGCACACCCTGCACCACCGCAAGCGGCACAAGGATCGGCAGGATCGACGCGTACTTCTGCCCGAGCAGCAGATGCGCAACCGGCCCGCCGACCAGCGAGGTGCCCAGAACCAGCAGCACACAGACGGCAAGGCTCGCCTCGACCGTCGCGGCGCTCACCTTCTGGAAATGCTCGGGCCGGTCGCGGGACGAGGTCAGTTGCGGCAGGAAGAAGGACTGGATCGAGTTGGCCAGTACCAGCGTCGGCGTCAGCGTCAGCGTGAAACCCATCGAGAAGATCGCAAGCGCCGCCATCCCAAGCTCGCGCCCGACAATCAGCTTTTCGCCGTTGAAGATGCCGAACAGCATGATTCCGTTCAGCAATAGCGGCCAGCCGAACTTCATCGACCGCTTCACGATCGCCGTATCCCAGGTCAGACGGTAGGGTCGCTCGGCCATCAGGTGGGTCAGCGCAACCTGTGCTCCGTATTGCACGAAAAGGCTGGCCAACATGATCCGGTAGTCGTCGAGCCACAGCGCCAGTGGCCAAAGCGCGCCCACTGCGATGAAGGCGGGAACCGAACCAACGATGATCGACGGGCGGAAGTTCATCCGCCGCTTCAGCCGGTGCTGGTCGAAGTGCTGCAGGCCGTTGACCAGCGGGATCAGCGCGATCAGCTGATAGGCCCAGGCGACGTGTTCGACGCCCAGGAAATCCGCATAGGGGTGGGCGATCGCGAAGAGCAGTGCGCAGGAAATCGCCCCGCGCAGGACCTGGAACCCCTGCATCGCCGCCTGCACATGCGGCTGATCGCCGTCCTTGTCCACGACGATCAGCTGCTGCAGGCCCAGGTAGGACATCATCTCGACGATCGACATGCTGATCGCGAAGGTCGCGGCGATGCCGTAATCCTCGGGCGACAGCATCCGGGCGACGATCAGGTTGCGGATCAGGAGCAGCGCCGAGCCGAAGGCATTGCCCGAGACCAGCATGAAAGCTTTTTTCAGCATACGCGCTGCCGGCCCGCCGTCCGTTGATCCGTGCCCCGCGCCGGTTTCTGGCGGGAAAGCCCCGGCACCGCAAGCGCCGAATGCGGGCGCCTGTCCGTGCCCTGCGGAAACTTGCTGCGCCGCAGCGGAAACGCCGGAGTCATGTCCAGGCCGGCCGCCCCGCAAGCACCGCCCTGGCCGCGCGGAGTGCGCGCGCGGCACGGAGGGGCAACTGCGGATCATCCGGCGCGGCGCGCGTCATGATCCAGCCCGCCGAGGCGAAGGCGCGCAGCATCAGGAACAGCGTCAGCGCGCGTTCGGGGTCGGGCGGCAGGGGCCTCAGTGCGCCGTAGCCCGCCAGAAGCGCCCGCGACTGCGGCCCCAGCCCCGGCTCTTCCAGGCTCTGGAACACCGCGGTGGCCAGATCGTACATCCGCCAGCCCCAGCCGGAATCGTCGAAGTCGATCAGCGACAGCCGCCCTCCATCGGAAAGGATGTTCTCGCGCAGGCAGTCGGCATGGATCAGGCCAAAGCCGGCACCCGCTTCGGCGAGGCGCTCGCGGGCGAGATTCCGGGCCTTTTCCACGACCCTGCGGTCAGCCCGGTCGAACGCCGGGTTTTCCCAGAACCTCCCCCAGCGCGGGTCGTCCCCCAAAAGGCCATCCGTATCCCAGCGCGGACGGTCGAAGCCGGCGGGCAGACGCAGCCCGTCCGTCACTTCGTGGAGCCGGCCGATCAGCGACCCTAGCGCCAGCATCGTCGTCGCCTGTTGGGCAGGCGTTCCGGCCAGCGGCGCCTCCGCCGACCCGATTGGCGCGCCCGCCAGCCAGGCCACCGCCGAGACCACCCTTCCGCCGGCAACGACGGTCGACGCTCCGCCTTCCGTCAGTACCGGCTGGGGGACAGAAAGCCCCGCCCCGGCCAGGCGGGCCGTCCAATCCAGTTCCGCCGCGATCGCGCCCTCGGTCTGGTAACCGGGCCGGTGCAGCCTGAGCGCGATGCGCCGGCCGTCGTGCAGCATCGCATCGAAAACGACGTTCTCGCGCGCCTTGACCAGCCGCAGGGCCGACGCACCGCCCCAATGGCACAGAGCCTCGCGGGCCTCGTCCCTCAGCCGGTCGGCCTCGCTCAAGCCGGGATCTCCGCCAGCGTATCGGCAAGGGCTCCGACCGCGAGTTGCGCTTCGGCTGCGGTAAAGGGCATTGGCGGCCGAAGTTTCAGGATATGCTGCTGCCGCCCGACCCGTCCGATCAGGACGCCGCGTTCCCTCATTCCCTCCACCGCGCGGTGCGCCGCCTCGGGCGCGGCATTCGTCCCTCGCGCCAACTCGACCGCGAAGAACAATCCGGCGCCGCGCACGTCCGCGACAAGCGGATGGTCGATCTGCCGAAGCTTCCCGAGTGTCACGCCAGCCACTCGGTCCGCCCGCGCGACCAGCCCCTCTTCCTCGATCACGTCCAAAACCGCCGTGGCCGCCGCGCAGGATACCGGATTGCCGCCGAACGTATTGAAGTACCCGAAGGCGCCGCGGAACGCCGCCATCACTTCCGCCCTTGCGACCACCGCCGCGACCGGGTGCCCGTTGCCCATCGGCTTGCCCATCGTCACCACGTCCGGTGCGAATCCCATCCGGTCATGCCCCCAGAAATGCGTGCCGGTCCTTCCGAAGCCCGGCTGCACCTCGTCGCTAATGACGAGCCCCCCGGCTTTGCGCACAACCGCCGCCGTCGCGTCCAAAAACCCGGCCCCGGCTGCGGGCAGGCCTTCGTTGGCGAAGACCGGGCAGAGGATCAGCCCGGCGAACCCGTGGCCCTCCGCCTCAAGCTCTCCGATCGCCCGCGCGACGTTGGCCGCGAAGGCCTCCGGCTGTGCCGCGAGCGATCCGCCGAGCGGCACCAGACTGTCCGGCGCAGGCACACGCCGCACATTCGCCGGCCATCCGCCGAGCGGCGGGCGCCTTGTGTTGAGTTGCGATACCAGCGCGGTGTTGCCGTGATAGGTGTTGTCGGTGGCGATCAGGCCGGTTTTCCCCGTCGCCGCCTGCGCCATCCGAAGTGCGATGTCGTTCGCTTCGGACCCCGAGCAGACCATGATCACCTGCGCGAGCCCGTGCGAAAGCGTCGCGGTCAGCCGCTCGGCATAGTCGAGGATGCCCTCGTGCAGATAGCGCGTATTGGTGTTCAGCGTCGCCGCCTGCCGGGCGATCGCGGCGACCACCTTCGGATGGCAGTGACCGACATGCGCCACGTTGTTGTAGCAGTCGAGATACCGCCGTCCCGCCGCATCCCAAAGCCAGACACCCTCGCCCCGCACAATATGGACCGGATCGTCGTAGAACGTGGGCACGTTCGGCCCCAGAAGCCGCCGGCGGCGACCGGTCATCTCACTCATCGTCGATCTGCCCCCTCAGCGCCTTAACCTCGCCCCGGACGGCTTTCGCCTGCAGCCGCCGCTCCTTGCTGCCCAGGGTCGGCTTCGTCGCCACCCGCCGCTTCGGCGCGACCAGCGCCGCCCGGATCAGCGCCACCAGCCGCTGGCGCGCGATCTCTCGGTTCCGGACCTGGCTGCGGGTTTCTTCCGCCCGGATCAGGATCGCCCCTTCCCCGGTCCAGCGCGACCCCGCCAGCCGCTTCAACCGCGCCTTTGCAGCAGCGGAAAGGTTCGGACTTCGCGCCGCCTCGAAACGCAACTCCACAGCCGAGGACACCTTGTTCACGTTCTGCCCGCCGGGCCCCTGCGACCGGGTGAAGGTCTCGGTGATCTCCCAGTCCGCGATGG
>JBJXFU010000061.1:0-5003 GCA_046155885.1 Paracoccaceae bacterium | reverse complement strand
TGGCCTTCGGCCCGGTCGGCGCCTCGGCGCTCGGCACCGGAGAGACGGCGGCGCGCGCGCTTTTCGAATGGTGGTCCGAGCTGATCGAGGTGCCGGTCCTCGCCGAAGGCGCGCTGACCCCGGCGCTGATCGCCGACCTCGCGCCGGTCGCCGACTTCATCGGCGTCGGCCCGGAAATCTGGTCGGCCGGCGACCCGGCGGCCGCGCTCGCCGAACTGGACAAGGCGCTCGGCTGAGGGCGCCTCCGCCGCGCCGTGGGGGCGATCTGGACGCCCCGAGCTGGGCGCTATGATCGAAATACGTCCCGCCCCTGCCCCCACCGCCCCCTTGCCCGGAACAGCCGCGAAGCGGCCCGGGCGTCGCCCGATCGTCCGCCCGTTACGCTCGTTGGCGGGCGCCACCGCAACGGCGGGGTGCGAAAAGGACGGCAGGGTTGGAGGCATCACAAAGCGCGGACCAAGTCCGTCGGTGCGCCCCCTGCGGTCGGGCGCCGCCCTCTGTTGCGAAGTGGGTAGAGCAGCTGAAAAGCGAGTCAGGTCGGCAACAACGCCCCCTAACGCTATAGCGTTTAGCTTTCTTCCCCAACCGCCCCTTGCCCGGAACAGCCGCGAAGCGGCCCGGGCGGCGCCCGACCGCCCCCCGGGCGGGCGCTACCGCAACGGCGGTCTGCAAGAACACCGGCAGGGTTGGAGGCACCATAAAGTGACGACCAAAGCCGTTGGTGCGCCGCCCTGCGGTCGGGCGCCGCCCTCCGTTGCAAGGGGTCGGCTGCAAATTGCCTTAACGTTAATTCACCCAAAGCCATGAGATCGTATTGCGCGTCGCTGGCGGTTTGCCGGCCCCCTCCGAACGGTGCGGAAGCCCACGGTCAATGCAGCGTCCGCAAGGGCTTGGGACAGGACCGCGGGGCTTTCGCCCGGCGGCCCGCCACCGCGCCCGCCCCCGGGCCGCGCCGCCGCCCCTCAGCTCTCGGCCATATCCCCCAACGCCACCCCGTGCGCCTCCCGCACCGCCGCCTCGCAGGCCGCCGCCAGCGCCTTCCGGTCGCGAAATGCGTCGGGCGCCAGGGCCCCGTGGAAGACCACCTCGACCCGGCCGTGCCGCCGCGCGGCGAGGACCTCGCCGAGATGCGTCGCGAAGTCCATGTCGCCCCACCATCCGTAGACCCTGGGATCCGTGTGCCCGGGCGCCCGGTAGACCAGCGTGGCCGGCTGGATCAGCACGTCATGCTCCAGCCCGTGGGTATAGAGGGCGGCGAACAGCGCCGGCTTGAACGGCAAAACGCGCAGCCCGTCGGTGCTTGTCCCCTCGGGGAAGAACAAAAGCCGGTGACCGGCCCGCAGACGCGCCTCGAACAGCCGCTGCTGCGCCTTCGCCGCCTTCGGATCGCGGGCGATGAACACCGTCCCGGTCGCCCGCGCCAGCCAGCCGACGACAGGCCACCGCGCCACCTCGGCCTTCGACACGAAATACACCGGCCCGCAGGCGTTCAGCACGAAAATGTCGAGCCAGGACGAATGGTTGGCGACGATCGCCCCGGCATGGTGCATCGGCGCGCCGCTGACTTCCCGGCGTATCCCAATGATCCCCAGGCTCAGCCGGCAGACCCAGACCGTGATCCAGGGCGTGACCGGCCTCCGCGCTCCGAACAACGGCCGCTCGACAAGCCGCAGGGCCAAAAGCAGCATCAGCCCGGCCTGGGTCACGGCGAAGATCGCCAGGCCCTTGACCAGCATGCGCAGCGCCCCGGCCGCGCCGGCCGACCGGAACCCGGCCCGGTCGCCGGGCCGCCAGGTCGTCATCCGGCCACCCCGGCGCGTACCGACTCCCACTTCCGGGTGTAGAAGCCCTTGTGGCGGTTGCTCATCGCGCTGGTGTCCATCAGCAGGCAGACATCGGTGGTGTTGAAGGCCCGGTCGATGAAGGCCCCCTCTCCCACGAAGCCGCCGAGGCGGAGATAGGCCTTGATCAGCGCCGGCATCGCCACCATCGCCGAACGCCGGTCGAGCGCCTCCGGCGGCACCAGGTCCATGCGCTGGAAATGCGTCGGCAGCGCCCGGACCCTGAGCGGTTCGGGCGCCAGATGGTGGTGATGAAGCCACGACAGAGGCGCCCTGAGCGCGCCCACATCGGTCCCGTGGAAACTCGCCACACCGAACAGCACCTCGACCCGCTGCTCGAGCACGTAGTCGGCCAGCCCGTTCCACAGCAGGAACATCGCCGGGCCGCCCCGATAGGCCGCGTCGACGCACGACCGTCCGAGCTCCAACAATCGCCGGCCCGCCCCGCGCAGCGGCGCAAGGTCGTATTCGCTGTCGCAGTAGAACCGCCCGAACCCCAGGGCGCGGTCGCCCGGCAGCAGCCGGTAGGCACCGACGACATGGTCGAGCGACGAGGCTTCCCGCGTCACGTCCACCAGCACCAGATGGTCGTTGACGGGATCGAACTCGTCGCGCTCGAACCGCCCGTGGTGATCGACCAGCGGGCCGTCGCCGCCTAGTTCCTCGACGAAGACCCGGTAGCGGAGCCGCTGGGCGGAAAGAAGGTCGCGCTCGTCGAGCGCAAGGCGGACCCGGAATTGCGAGGTATCGGGCGTCATCTGCGCCTGGCGCCTTTGTATCCGCCTCCCAACATCCCGCTGGTATTAGAAAGCGCGCCCGGCTTTTGCAACAGGGCCGCAAGGGATCGGAGATGCGAATCGCCGCACGGTTGCGCTATGACAGACGCATCACGCATCGGGCGAGCCGGTCTGGATGACAAGGACAAGGGCGACATGCGACGCTTCAATGACCACTTTTCCGCGGTGCTGGAAGTTCACCGTGATCTTCCCCTTCGCCACGGACTGCACCTGCCCGATGCCCCAGTCCGCTTCGACGGGGTGGCGAACCAGCATTCCGGGGGCGAGGATCTCGTTCACGGGCTCCGTCCGGCCGCAGGGCGATGAGTGAAGGCCCTTGTCCAAGACCCGGCCCGGCGCCGGCAGGCGCCCCCGACATCCCGGCGCTGGTCGCCTCGCGCATCTGCCATGACCTTATCAACCCTCTCGGCGCCATCGGCAACGGGGTCGAGCTTCTGAGCCTCGACAGGGCCGCGCCCTCGGCCGAGCTGGCGCTCGTCGCCGAGAGCGTCACCAACGCAAGCGCCCGCCTGCGCTTCTTCCGCATCGCCTTCGGCCATGCCCGGGCAGACCAGCCGACCCAGCCGGGCGAAATCGCGCCGATACTGGCCGATCTCGGCAGGGGCGGCCGGGTCGCCTATGGCTGGAATGTCCTGGGTTCCGTGTCGCGGACGGATGCCAAGCTCGCCTTCCTCGCGATCCTCTGTCTCGAGACCGCCCTGCCCTATGGCGGAACGATCGCCGCGACACGCGACGCGTCCGGCTGGAGGATCGCCGCCTTGGGGAGGGGGCTGCGCTATGAAAGCAACATCTGGACGCCCCTCCGCCGCGCCGGCGCGGCACTTCCTCCCGGCGAAATGACCGGCCTCCTGCCGGCGCATGTACAGTTCGCGCTCTTCACCCAGGAAGCGCTGGCGCAGGACCGCCGCATCGCGCTCGACCTGGGCGAAAGCGAAGGCGTCGTCCGGTTCTGAACCGGGCCGCCGCCCCGGGGGTCAGGCGCGGATCGTCCCGTCGCCGGTGACGAGATATTTGAAGCTTGTCAGCTGCTCGGCCCCCACGGGCCCGCGCGCGTGCATCTTGCCGGTGGCGATCCCGATTTCCGCACCCATCCCGAATTCGCCGCCGTCGGCGAATTGAGTCGAGGCGTTCCTGAGCAGGATCGCGCTGTCCAGCCGCTGGAAGAACCGCTCGGCCGTGGCGTCGTTCTCGGTCAGGATCGCCTCGGTGTGCTGACTGCCGTAGCGGCGGATATGCGCGATCGCTTCGTCCACCCCGTCCACCAGCTTCACGGCGATGATCTTGTCGAGAAACTCACGCCCGAAATCCTCGGGCGCCGCCCTCACGGTGCCCGGAACCTTCGCCAGCTCGCCGTCGGCCCGCACCTCGACCCCCGCCTTCAGCAGGTCCTCGATCAGCACCGCCCCGTGTTTCGTATAGAACGGCCAGTCGATCAGCAGGCACTCCGCCGCGCCGCAGATGCCGGTGCGCCGCGTCTTGGCGTTCAGGACGACCGCCCGCGCTTTCTCGAGGTCCGCGTCACGGTCGGCATAGACATGGCAGATGCCTTCCAGATGCGCGAAGACCGGCACCCGCGCCTCGGCTTGCACCAGCCCCACCAGCCCTTTGCCGCCGCGCGGCACGATCACGTCGATGACCCCGGTCATCCGCAGCATCTCGCTCACCGCCGCGCGGTCGCGCGTCGGGACCAGCTGGATCGCCGCTTCCGGCAGGCCCGCCTGCCTGAGGCCCGTCACCAGGCAGTCGTGAATGGCGCGCGAGGAGTGAAAGCTTTCCGACCCCCCCCGCAGGATCACCGCGTTCCCCGCCTTCAGGCAGAGCGCGCCCGCGTCCGCCGTCACGTTCGGACGGCTCTCGAAGATCACGCCGACAACGCCGAGCGGCGTGCGCACGCGCCTGATGTTCAGCCCGTTCGGCCGGTCCCACTCGGCGATCACCTCGCCCACCGGGTCCTTCTGCTCGGCGATAGCCCTGAGCCCGTCCACCATCCCCCGGATGCGCCCCTGATCCAGCGCCAGCCGGTCGGTCATCGCCGGGCTCAGGCCCTTTTCCGCGCCATAGGCAAGGTCTTCGGCATTGGCGTCCATGATCGCCTCGCGACGCGCCCAGACCGCCTCCGCCGCCCCGATCAGCGCCGCATGCTTGCGCTCAACCGAAGCGAAGGCCAGTTCCGCCGCCGCCGCTTTGGCCGCTGCGCCAATCCCGGCCATCAGCGCGGGAATGCCTGCCATTTCGTTCATCCGCGCTTCCTGCCCATCCTTCTTGCTCAAGTATCCCGGGGGTCCGGGGGCAGAGCCCCCGGCGCGCCGGGTTGAAAGCTTACCTCACCAGGTCGTCCCGATGGATCAGCGCCGCCCGGCCCGGC
>JBJXFU010000162.1:0-5157 GCA_046155885.1 Paracoccaceae bacterium | reverse complement strand
ACCATCGGCCGCGCGCCTTACCGGGGGGTGCTGACCCACGGCTTCACGCTCGACGAGAAGGGCATGAAGATGTCGAAGTCGCTGGGCAACATCATCGCCCCGCAGGCGGTGATCGACCAGTACGGCGCCGATATCCTGCGGCTCTGGGTGGCGCAGGCGGATTTCACCATCGACCAGCGGATCGGGCCGGAAATCCTGAAGGGCACGGCAGACAGCTACCGACGGCTGCGCAATGCGATGCGGTTCATCCTGGGGAACCTGAAGGGGTTCGACGAGGCCGAGCGCGTCGAACCCGAAGCGATGCCGGAACTGGAACGCTGGGTGCTGCACCGGCTGGCGGAACTCGACCGGGTGGTGCGCGAGGGCTATGCGAAATACGACTTCCAGGGGGTGTTCCAGGAGCTGTTCAACTTCTGCACCACCGATCTGTCGGCGGTCTAATTTCGACATCCGCAAGGACAGCCTTTACTGCGACGCCGCAACCTCGCTTCGCCGCCGCTCGGCGCGGACGGTGCTCGATCTGCTGTTCCACCGGCTGACCTCCTGGCTCGCCCCGGTCCTGGTCTTCACGATGGAGGAGGTCTGGCTGGAACGCTTCCCGGGCGAGGCATCGTCGGTGCATCTGGTGGACATCCCCGAGACGCCGGCCGCCTGGCGGAACGAGGCGCTGGCGGCGAAGTGGGAGGGCATCCGCAGGGCCCGCCGCGCGGTGACGGCGGCGCTTGAAGTGCAGCGCACGGCGAAGGTGATCGGCGCCTCGCTGGAAGCGGCGCCGGTGGTGCATGTCGAGGATGCGGGGCTCTTGCAGGCGCTGAAGTCGGTGCCGTTCGAGGACATCTGCATCACCTCGGCCCTCGCGCTGACCGCCGATCCGGCCCCGGGCGAGGCGTTCCGGCTGCCCGAAGTGCCTGGCGTCGGCGTCGTCTTCGAACCGGCCGTCGGGGCGAAGTGCGAGCGCTGCTGGAAAATCCTTCCCGACGTGGGCACGCACAGGCACCCCCGCACCTGCGCCCGCTGCAACGAGGCGCTGGGCTAGGGGCCTCCGCAACCCGCATCCTCCGGGTTGCGCCCCGGCCTTCCCGGGGCGATCATCGCCGCATGCCCAGCGCCTCGCTTTTCACCCCCGTCGGCCCCGTGACCGTCACCGAAGCGGCGGGCGAGATCACCCGTCTCGACTGGCGCGGCGGCCATGCCGGGCGCAGCGAAACCCTCGACGCGGCGCTCGCCCAGCTTGCCGGATACTTCGCCGGCACCCGCGAGACCTTCGACCTGCCACTGGCCTTCGGCAGCGGCTTTCAGGCGGACTTCCTCCGCGCCCTGACCGGCATCCCCTTCGGCCGGACCCGCACCTATGGCGACCTCGCCAGGGACCTCGGCGTCCGCGCGCAGGCCATCGGGCAGGCCTGCGGCGCGAACCGCATCCCGATCCTGATCCCCTGCCACCGCGTGCTCGCGCAGTGCGGCCTCGGGGGCTATTCCGGCGCGGGCGGGATCGAGACCAAGGTGGCGCTGCTGCGCCATGAAAGCGCGGCGTCGCTGCTGATCTGACGCGCCTTGCCGCCGTGCCGGCCGGCCGTTACCAAACCGTCACACAGCGCACAGGCGGTTCCCTCTTGAGCTTCGGCATCCTTCTCGCGGTCCTCGGCGCGGCGCTTCTGCACGCGTCCTGGAACGCGCTGCTGAAGATCGGGCCGTCGAAGCGCGGCACGATGCTGGTGCTGTCGCTGACCGAGTTGCCCATCGGCCTCGCCATCGCCGCGACCCGCCCGTTCCCCGCGGCCGAGGTCTGGCCCTGGGTTCTCGCCTCGGGCACGACCCACCTCGCCTACAAGCTCTTCCTGCTTTTCGCCTACGATCACGGCGACCTCTCGCGCGTCTACCCCATCGCGCGCGGGACAGCACCGATGCTGGTCCTGATCGTCAGCGCGCTGTTCCTGTCCGACCGCATCTCGCCCGCCGAATACGCAGGCATCGCCGCCATCGGCGCCGGCATTCTCGTCATGGCGGGCGGCGTGTTCCGGTCGGGCGAAAGCCGCCGCCTTGTGCCGCTTGCGCTCGGCTCGGCGCTGGCCACCGCCGTCTACACCCTGCTCGACGGGCAGGGCGCCCGCGTTTCGGGCGACGCGGTGGCCTATGTCGCCTGGGTTTTCGTGGCCGACGGGCTGATCTTTTCGACCGCGATCCTGACTTACGCCGGGCGCCCGGCCGTGCCGAGCCGCCCGCGCGACTGGGCGATGGGCGCCGCCGCCTCGGTCGCCTCCTACGCCTCTTACGCCATCGCCGTCTGGGCGATGACCGCCGCGCCCATCGCGCTGGTCGCGGCTCTGCGCGAAACCTCGATCCTTTTCGCGGTGCTGATCGGCTGGCTGGTCTTCGGCGATCGGATGTCGCGCGGGAAATGGGTGGCGGTGGCGCTGATCGTCGCGGGCGTCTTTACCACCCGCCTCTGACCCGGGCCGCCTTCAGACGATCCGCTTCCGCCGCTCCGGCAGCAGTTCCTGCACGATCCCGGCCAGGCAAAGATAGAGCGAGGTCACGATCAGCCCGTAGCGCGCGACCGTCTCGGGATGGAAATCCACCGCCGCCACCCAGGCGGCGAAGATAACCCAGCCGAACGCCATCGGCAGCGTCAGCGCCCGCCAGCGGTCGGTGCGGATCGGGTGGATGAACTTCAGGTTGGTGAACATCGTCGCCGCGAGCGCCACCACGACGAACAGCACGACGTAGAAATTCGGCTTCAGAGCGAACAGGACCAAGATCACCATGTTCCAGCAGGCGGGAAAGCCCGCGAAGGAATTGTCCTTCGTTTTCATGCGGGTATCGACGAAGTAGATGGCGCTGGCATAGGTGATCACGATGATCGCGATCCAGCCGGTCCAGCCCGGCAGCAGCCCCGAGGTGAAAAGCGCGAAGGACGGGATGAAGACATAGGTGAGATAGTCGATGATCAGATCCAGCAGCACCCCGTCATAGCTCGGCCACATCGTCTTCACCCGATAGCGCCGGGCGAGCGGGCCGTCCACGCCGTCGACGATCAGCGCGACGACCAGCCAGAGGAACATCAGGTCCCACTTCTGTTCGACGGCGGCCAGCATGGCGAGCATCGCAAGAACCGCGCCGGAAGCGGTCAGAAGATGGACGAGCAGGGCGGCAAGACGCGGCGGCATTTGCGCCATCTAGTCGAAGTCGCCGCAGCGATGCAACGGCGACTCCGGCGAAGGGAGCGGTGCGCCCGGCAGTCAGACGACGGCGGCGAGGCTGCGGAGGAAGTCGCGCGCGGCGTCGCGGGGTATCGTGACCGACCCCTGCCCCGGCTGCGCCGCCAACGCGTGGAAGAGCGACTCGAACATCGAAAGCGCCTGGCGGGCGCCATAGGTTCCGGCCGGCCCCCCCACACCGGAGGCCGGAGTGGCGCCCGGGCCGGCCGTTTCCGGCGGGGCGGCGGCGTCCGACTCGCCGGCGGTCGTTGTGGCCGTCCCTGTGGCCGTCCCTGTGGCCGTCCCTGTGGCCGTGCCTGGTGCCGCCCCGGCGGCGGCATCCGGGGCGGTTGCCCCCGAACCCGCTGCCGGGGGTGCCGCGTCCTCTGACAAGGCGGGCGCCGTCGCGTCGGGGGAGGGGGCGAGGGGGGCGGCGCGCGCCGTCTCGTAGGCGTCCACTTCGCGCGACGTGAGCAAGCCGTCCCCATCCGTGTCGATCTGCCCGAATGCCGGGCTGAGCAGGTCCGACAGCGGGGTCGAGGCGATCTCGTCCGTCGACAGGCGCAGGTCGCCATCCGCGTCGGTTGTCTTGACCAGAGCTTCATAGAGCGACTCGGGCGCGCGGGCCGGGGTATCCTGCTCCGTCTCGTACGCGTCGACCTCGCGCGATGTCAGCAGGCCGTCGCGATCGGCGTCGATGTCGGCGAATACGGGCGTCAGCAGGTTGGAAAGCGGGTTCGCGGCAAGTTCGTCCGCCGAGATACGCAGGTCGCCGTCCGAATCCGCCGACTTGACCAGCGCCTCGAACAGCGATTGCGGCGCCACTCCTGACGGCGGCGGGTTGCCGGGGCGCGGTCCGTCGCCCTCGTCCGCGCGGGGCGTGCCGTCGCGGCGGTAGTCGCGGAAATCGGCCTTCAGTTCGCTTCGGGTGACGATGCCGTCGCCGTCCGCGTCGATCCGTGCGAAGCCGGTCGCCATCCGCGACGCGG
The DNA here is from genome assembly GCA_046155885.1 of Paracoccaceae bacterium. Taxonomy (GTDB): domain Bacteria; phylum Pseudomonadota; class Alphaproteobacteria; order Rhodobacterales; family Rhodobacteraceae; genus JAOADN01. Next base: position 971 of record JBJXFU010000162.1, on the reverse strand, counting down.
GTTCTGCCGCGGTCGCCTCGGCCGCCGAAAGTCCGCCCGAGCGGTCGGCGTCGAGCCGCTCCATCACGCGCCCCGCCGCGAAGCCGCGCGGGCGGCAGCAATCCGATCCCGCGCCGGTAACCGACATGTCCATCGCAAGCCCCATCTGACCCGATCTCGGGGCGAAGGCTGCGCCATCGGAATAAAGGATGTTCTTCGATTTCCGGCGGGCGGGCGGGAAAAATGGGGAAGAATTGAGTACAGCTTTGCCGGTCGCCGCCCGGAGTCACGCGCGGAGTCACGCGCGGCGTCACACGCGGCGTCACACGCGGCGTCACGCGCGGGGATGCGCCTTTTCGTAGACTTCCATCAGCCGCGTGGCATCGACGGCGGTATAGGCCTGCGTCGTCGAAAGCGAGGCATGGCCGAGGAGTTCCTGGATGGCGCGCAGGTCGCCGCCGGCGGCCAGAAGATGCGTGGCGAAGCTGTGGCGCAGCGCGTGCGGGGTCGCCGTCGCGGGCAGGCCCAGCACGGCGCGGGCCTTCTCCATCGCCGCCGAGACCAGCCGGGGCGACAGGGGGCCGCCGCGCGCGCCCCGGAACAGCGGCGCCTGCGGTTCAAGGGCAGTCGGGAAGGGGCAAAGGCGGACGTAAGCCGCCACCGCCTCGCGCGCCGCCGGAATGACCGGGACCAGCCGCTCCTTGCCGCCCTTGCCGCGGATTCGCAGCACTTCGGGCAGCGCCGCCTCGGCCCCGGTCAGGCCCAGCGCCTCGGAAATGCGCAGGCCAGCGCCGTAAAGCAGCGTCACCACCGCCCGGTCGCGCGCGGCGATCCAGGCGTCCTTCGCGAAGTCGCCGACCGTGTCGAGCATCGCCGCCGCGCCGGCTTCGGAGAGCGGCCGGGGCAGCGGCTTGCGGAAACGGGGGCCGCGCGTGGCCAGAACGGCGGTCGGGTCGGTGCCGTCGCGGTCCGCCAGCCAGCGGACGAATGCC
>JBJXFU010000145.1:0-42678 GCA_046155885.1 Paracoccaceae bacterium | reverse complement strand
CGACGAGCCGCTCTCGAACCTCGACGCGGCGCTGCGCATGGCCACCCGGGTCGAAATCGCGCGCCTGCACCGCCAGCTTGGCGCCAGCATGGTCTACGTCACCCACGACCAGACCGAGGCGATGACCCTGGCCGACCGGATCGTCGTGCTGCGCGACGGGCGGATCGAACAGGTCGGAACCCCGATGGAGCTTTACAACGATCCGGCCAACCGCTTCGTCGCCGGGTTCCTCGGCTCGCCCGCGATGAACTTCCTGCCGGGCACGCTGGCCGCCAGCCCGGCGGCCGAAATCGGCATCCGCCCGGAACATATCGGGGTGGTTGCTGACGGGCGGCTTCAGGGCACCATCGCGCATGTCGAACGGCTGGGCAGCGACACCAACCTGATCGTCGCGCTGGCCGGGGGCGAAACCGTGACGGTGCGGCTTTTCGGCCAGCACGACCACCGAGTCGATGCCGCCGTTTCCCTCGGTTTCGACGACCGGCACACCTTCGCCTTCGATGCCGAAGGGCGGCGGCTCAGCGCCTGAAAGCGGGCAATGGCACCTTGACCTTCCTTTCCAAAGCGCTTTGAATAAGGCTCGGCGGCCTCCGCCGTGACCTGACAGGGGGAATCGATGACCATCCGCGCGCTTGTCTGGGGCGAGTATGTGCATGAACAGGAAAACCCGCTCGTCGCCCGCCTCTACCCCAAGGGGATGCACGGCGCGATCGCCGAGGCGCTGAACGCCGACAAGGGCATCCGCGCCGAGACCTGCACCCTTCAGGACGACAACCACGGCATCACCCGCGAGCGGCTGGCCAGGACGGACGTGCTGCTCTGGTGGGGCCATGTCGCCCACGGCAAGGTCAGCGACGCCGTGGTCGAAACCATAGCCGAGGCCGTCTGGTCAGGCATGGGCCTGATCGTCCTGCACTCCGGCCACTTCTCGAAAATCTTCAAGCGCCTGATGGGCACACCCTGCAACCTCACCTGGCGCGAGGCGGGCGAACGCGAGCGGCTTTGGGTGACGGCGCCCAACCACCCGATCGCGGCGGGCCTCGGCCCCTTCTTCGAGATCGAGTACGAAGAGATGTACGGCGAGCCCTTCGGCATTCCCGAACCGCTGGAAACGGTGTTCGTCAGCTGGTTCCAGGGGGGCGAGGTGTTCCGCTCGGGCGTCACCTACCGGAGGGGCGCGGGCAACGTCTTCTACTTCCGCCCCGGGCACGAGGCCTACCCGACCTTTCATCAGCCCGTCGTCCATCAGGTCCTGCGCAACGCGGTGACCTGGGCGCACAATCCGGCCGCGCGGATCGCCGATCCGAACGCGGCGCCGAACGTGCCCGTGGACAAGGCGCACGAGAAGATCGAGGAACGCGGGCCGAAGCTGCATGAGCACGGGCAGGAGGGTTTCCGATGAGCCCCGCCGCAGGTACCGTCGCCCCGGTCCGGATGCTGATCCTCGGCACCGGCAACATGGCGTCCAAGCACGCCGAGCATTTCGGCGCGATGCCGGGCGTGTCGCTGGTCGGCGGCGTCGATACCTCGACCGACCGGCTGACCGCCTTCCGCGACCGCTGGAAGATCGCGCAGGGTTTCGCCTCGGTCGACGAGGCGCTCGCCTGGGGGCAGTTCGACGCGGTGGCGAATGTGACCCCCGACGCCGCCCACTACCCCACGACCATGCCGCTGCTTGCCGCGGGCAAGCACGTCTTCTGCGAAAAGCCGCTGGCCGTGACCCATTCCGACGCCGCCGCAATGGCGCGCGCCGCCAGGGACGCGGGCGTCGTCACCGGCGTCAACCTGACCTACCGCAACGGCCCGGCGATCCAGCACGCTGCGCGGCTCGTGGCCGAAGGTGCCATCGGGACGGTCCGGCATTTCGAGGCCTCCTACCTGCAAAGCTGGCTCACGCAGGCGGCCTGGGGCGACTGGCGGACGATGGATCAGTGGCTCTGGCGGCTTTCGACCGCGCACGGCTCGAAGGGCGTGCTCGGCGATGTGGGCATCCACATCCTCGACTTCCTCACCTTCGCGGCCGGGCTGTCGGTCACCGACGTCTCCTGCCGCCTCGCCACTTTCGACAAGGCCCCCGGCGGGCGGATCGGGCCCTATGTGCTCGACGCCAACGACAGCTGCGCCATGACGCTGCGCCTGTCGAACGGCGCCATCGGCTCGCTCCACGCCTCGCGCTTCGCCTCGGGCCACGTCAACGACCTGCGGCTGCGGCTCTTCGGCGACAACGGCGGCATCCTCGTGACCTTCGAGCGTGACGAAAGCCGGCTGCGCATCTGCACCGAACCGGGGCTGCAGACCGGCGAGTGGCGCGATGTGGATCTCGGGCCGGTGGCCACCAACTACGACCGCTTCATCGCGGCGCTGCGCGGCGGCGCGCCGATGAAGCCCGACTTCGACCGGGGGGCCGAGCTGCAGCAGGTGCTCGACCGCGCGGTCGCGTCGGACAACGAAGGCGGGGTCAGCCAGCGCGTCGGGGGCGGCTAGGGCAGGATGAGACTTGCCGGAACCGCCGCCGGGCTGAGCGGGAAAAGGCAGCCCTTTGGCGGAGGGATGCCCCCGGGACGCCGGGCGTCCCGGTCGGCAAGTGGCACTGCTGCGCTGTTGGCAGGGTCAACGGCCCCTGCCAAGTAAGGCGTTGGACGATTCAGTGGGGGCTCATCCCGCGCTGAACGGCAGCCCCGGGCCGGCATCGAGGATCGCGAAGCCGTTCGGGGCAAAGACGGTATCGCCGCCCTCCGATGTCGCACCTTCGGCGAGTGTCACCCGCCCGCCAGTGGCAAGGGCGGTGCGCTGGGGTTTTGGCGAGAGGTTGAAGAGGCAGAGCGTTCCGGCGCCGCGGACAAAGCCGAGGATCGGTTCGGGCAGGTCGAGGAACCGGGTATCCCCGACCCGCAGGTCGGCGCTGGACCGGCGCAGCGAAATCATCCGCCGGTAGAACTCCAGCACCGACCCCGCCTGCCCCGCCTGCCGATCCACGGCCACCGAAACCTGCGGCACCTTCACCGGCAGCCAAGTCCTTGCCGCAGAAGAGAAACCGGCATTGGGCGCCTCCGCCTCCCAGACCATCGGCGTCCGGCAGCCGTCGCGCCCGATAGGCTCGGGCCAGAAGGCGATGCCCTGCGGATCGACCAGGTCCTCAAGCTCCAGCGCGGTGTCCGTCTGGCCAAGCTCCTCGCCCTGATAAAGGTAGACCGACCCTTCCAGCGACAGAAGCAGCGCCCCGGCAAGCTTCGCCAGCGCCTCGCCCGTGGCCCCGCAGTCCTGCCAGCGCGAGACATGCCTGACCACGTCGTGGTTCGAGAAGGCCCAGGCCGGCCACCCGCCCGTGGCACCGGCGAAGAACCCCTCGATCCGGTCGCGGAACGCCTTCGCGGTGAAGTCGTAGCCGAGAAGCTCGAAGGAATAGCACTGGTGCACCCGGCCGGGCCGCGAATACTCGCCCATCAGCTTCAGCGACTGATGGCTGTCGCCCACCTCGCCCACCATCATCCGCGCGCCATAGCTATCGGTAAGCCCCCGCAAACGTTCAAGAAAAGCCGGGTTCTCGGGCTGGTTCTTCGAAAATAGGTGGTACTGCATCCAGTAGGGATTGGCCTCGGCCGCGTCCTTCGCCCGGAAGTCGGCCGGGTTGTCGCGCAGGAGCCGGTCGTGGAAGTAGTAGTTGATGGTGTCGAGCCGGAAGCCGTCCACACCGCGCTCGAGCCAGAAACGGAAGGTATCGAGGTGGTAGTCCTGCACCTCGGGGTGGTGAAAGTTGAAGTCGGGCTGCGAAGACAGGAAATTGTGAAAGTAGTACTGCTTGCGCCGCCCGTCCCAGGTCCAGGCCGGCCCACCGAAAACCGACAGCCAGTTGTTCGGCGGGTTGCCGTCGTGGCGGGGGTCGGACCAGACGTACCAGTCGGCCTTGGGCCCCGTGCGCGAGGCACGGCTTTCGGCGAAGGCGGGGTGACGGTCCGAGGAATGCGAGATCACCTGGTCGATGACGAGCTTCAGCCCCAGTTCATGCGCCCGCGCCACCAGCCGGTCGAAGTCTGCGAGCGTGCCGAAGACCGGGTCGATGTCGCGGTAGTCCGACACGTCGTAGCCGAAGTCCAACATCGGCGAACGGAAAACCGGCGACAGCCAGACAGCGTCGACGCCGAGATCGGCGAGGTAAGCAAGCCGCGCGGTAATCCCGTTCAGATCCCCCACCCCGTCGCCGTCCGAATCCATGAAGGAGCGCGGATAGACCTGGTAGGTGACCGCGCCCTTCCACCACTCCGTGCTCATTCCGGCCCCCCGCATCCTGTTGTCATTGCTGGAGATTCAACCTCACAGGGCACCCGGTAGGCAAAACTCTCGCCTCACGTCACCACATCGGGGGCTTCGCGCAAGGTCGCGGCGCGGATGCCCGCAAGCTCTTCCGCCGCCCGGATGACCGGCGCCAGCGCCGCCTGCACATCTTCCCCAAGCCCCTCCGGCCCCGGCCGGTAACGTTCGAGATAGAGCCTGAGCGTCGCGCCCTCGGTCCCGGTGCCTGAAAGGCGAAGTACAATGCGCGAGCCGTCGGCGAAGACGATCCTGACCCCCTGCCCTTTCGAGACCGTCCCGTCCACAGGATCGGTGTAGGCAAAGTCGTCAGCGGCAGCGACCGTCATCCCTTCGACTGAACGACCTGGAAGCGACGGCAGGTCAGCACGGAGGCGGCCCATCATCGCGTCGGCGTCGGCCACCGGCAGGGCCTCGTAGTCGTGCCGCGAATAGTAGTTCCGCCCGTACCGCGCCCAGTGCGCGGCCAGGATCGCCGCCACGCTTCCCTTCCGCACGGCCAGGATGTTCAGCCACAGAAGCACCGCCCAAAGCCCGTCCTTCTCGCGCACATGGTCCGAGCCGGTGCCAAAGCTTTCCTCGCCGCAAAGCGTGACCCGGGCAGCGTCGAGAAGGTTGCCGAAGAACTTCCACCCCGTGGGGGTTTCGTACTTCGCGATCCCGAGCGCATCCGCCACCCGGTCGGCGGCGGCCGATGTCGGCATGGATCGCGCGACCCCTTTCAGCCCGGCTCGATAGCCCGGCGCGAGATGCGCGTTGGCGGCCAGGACGGCGAGCGAGTCCGAGGGCGAGACATAGATGCCCCGCCCGACCACCATGTTTCGGTCGCCGTCGCCGTCCGAGGCGGCGCCGAAGTCCGGCGCGCCCGCGCCCATCATCTCGTCCATCAGCGACTTCGCCCAGACCGGGTTCGGGTCCGGATGCATGCCGCCAAAGTCGGGAAGCGGCGTGCCATTGACGACCGTTCCGGGCGCGGCGCCCAGCCGGCGTTCAAGGATTTCGGTCGCGTAAGGCCCGGTGACCGCGCACATGGCATCGAATCGCATCCGGAACCCGCCCCGGAACATCGCGCGGATCGCGTCGAAGTCGAAAAGCGTTTCCATCAGCGCCGCGTAGTCGGCGACCGGGTCAACCACCTCGACCGTCATCGGACCGACCGATCTTGAGCCGACGGACGTCAGATCAACGTCCTGCCCTTCCCAGATCCGGTATTCGGTCAGCGTCTTTGTCCGCGCGAAGATCGCATCGGTCACCCCCTCGGGGGCCGGGCCGCCGTTCGGCGTGTTGAACTTGACGCCGAAATCCTCTTTCGGACCGCCCGGGTTGTGGCTGGCCGACATGATGATCCCGCCACCGGTCCGGTTCAGGCGGATCAGGTGCGAGGCGGCGGGGGTGGACAGGATCGCCCCCTGTCCCACGATCACCCGGGCAACGCCATTCGCCGCCGCCATCCGCAGGATCACCTGCGCCGCACGATCGTTGAAGTAACGACCGTCGCCGCCAAGGACCAGCGTCTTGCCCGCGACGCCTACGGCATCGAAGATCGCCTGCACGAAATTTTCCAGGTAGTGCGGGCCCATGAAGACAGGTGTCTTCTTGCGCAGGCCCGAGGTGCCCGGTTTCTGCCCATCGATCGGGGCGGTCGCGATACGCCGCATCGTCATTCCGCCGTCTCCTCCTGCGTGGCCAGCATCGCCTTCTTCGTGAACACCATGACCGACGCGGCGGTGGACGCAACAGTCGGCGTTGTGACTGGCATCTCACCAAGGTCCGGTCGCGCGGTGTCGAGCGCAAGCCACCAGTCACCGCCCTTTGGCAGGGTCACAGTCACAGCCTTGCCGGCGTTAAGAACGACGAAGACCGCTTCACCGCCCGCCTCGCCCCGGCGGCCTTCCTCGGCGCCGCGGATTTCCACGCATAGCGTCCGCACCGCGGGGTTGTTCCAGTCGTCGGGCCCGGGTTCGCCGCCATCTGGCTTGCGCCAGATGAGATCGCGAATGCCGTCCTGAGCGCGGATACGCCCGTGCAGGAACCGGGCCTGCCGCAGCACCGGATGCGCCTGCCTGAGCCGCGCGAGCTTCTGCACAAAGGCCAGAAGCGCCCGATCGGCACGCGCCCAGTCCACCCAGCCGGTCGGATTGTCCTGCGCATAGGCGTTGTTGTTGCCGGCCTGGCCGTTGCCGATCTCGTCGCCCGCCAGAAGCATCGGCGTTCCTTGCGAAACGAAAAGCGTCGCGAGCAGGTTGCGCTTGCGCCGGGCACGGGCGGCGGCGACGGCCGCATCCGTCGTCGCGCCTTCCACCCCGAGGTTGTCGGACCAGTTCTCGGAGTGGCCGTCGCGGTTGTCCTCTCCGTTCGCCTCATTGCGTTTGCGCCCATAGGTCACGAGGTCGTCGAGCGTGAAGCCATCGTGGGCCGAGACAAAGTTGACCGAGGTCGTGGCGGCCCGGCCCGAGCGGTCGAATATCTCGGCCGAACCGAGGATGCGCTTGGCGAGATCGGGCGCCAGGCCCGCGTCGCCGCGCCAGAATCGCCGGACGCCATCGCGGTAGCGGTCGTTCCACTCCAGGAACGGGTGCGGGAACTGCCCCAGACGGTAGCCGCCGGGGCCGACGTCCCAGGGTTCCGCGATCAGCTTGACGCGCGCCAGGACCGGGTCCTGGCGGATTGCGGAAAGGAACGCCGCCCCTTCACTGAACCCCCCCGGCTCGCGGGCGAGCGCCGCCGCCAGATCGAAGCGGAAGCCGTCGACATGGGCCACCTCCACCCAGTAGCGCAATGAGTCCATCACCATCCGAAGCACCATCGGGTGGGTCAGGTTCAGCGTGTTGCCGGTACCGGTATCGTTCACATAGTGCCGCCCCGACCCCGCCAGCCGGTAGTAGCTGCGGTTGTCGAGGCCGCGGAGTGAGAGCGTCGGCCCGAGTTCGTCGCCTTCGCCGGTGTGGTTGTAGACGACGTCGAGGATCACCTCGATCCCGGCCGAATGCAGCCGGCGGACCATCGACTGGAATTCCCAGAGCGCGCCTTGCGACAGATAGCGCGGCTCGGGCGCGAAGAACCCGATCGTCTGATAGCCCCAGTAGTTGCGCAGACCCCGCTGGATCAGGAAGCGGTCGTCGACAAAAGCCTGAACCGGAAGCAGTTCGACCGCCGTGACACCGAGCCCGACCAGGTGGTCGATGACTGAATCGCAGGCAAGCCCCAGGAAGGTGCCGCGCGTGCCTTCGGGAACCGAGGGCTTCAGCATCGTCAGGCCCTTCACATGGGCTTCGTAGATCAGCGTATCGCGCAGGGGGCGCCGGGGCGGGGCGTCGTCGTCCCAGGTGAAGGAAGGGTCGGTGACCACCGACTTCGGCACCGCAAAGGCGCTGTCGCGGGTGTCGAACGAAAGATCGCCCCTTGGGCTGCCGACACGGTATCCCATCACTGCGTCCGACCATTTGAGCCGTCCGTCCAGCATGCGCGCGTAGGGGTCGATCAGAAGCTTGTTGGCGTTGAAGCGATGCCCGTTCTCGGGGTCATAGGGCCCGTGCGCGCGAAAGCCATAGCGGGTGCCCGGGGTCAGCCCCGGCACGGCGCCATGCCAGATGTCGCCGTCGCGCTCGGGCAGCGCGAGGCGGGCGATCTCGCGACGGCCGTCGTCGGAGAAAAGGCAAAGATCGATCTTCGTGGCATTGGCCGAGAAGACCGCAAAGTTGACACCGGTCCCGTCGAACGTGGCGCCGAGCGGCCAGGACCTGCCTGGAAGGATGGTCCGCGCCAGCGCGGCCTGACCGACCCGGCCGCGCGAAGTCCGCTGCGTGGCGTTCATCCGGCGAGCCCGGCGTAAAGCGCCGCATAGTCCCGTGCCGCGCGGTCCCAGCCGACAGGGGCCTTCATCGCGCGCTTGCTAAGGGCCGTCCATCGCGCGGGGTCGGCGTAGAGATCGCAGAGTTGCGCCAGGGCGCGGGAAAGCCCGGCCGCATCGACCGGCGTGAAGGTGACGCCGGTCGAGGCTTGCGCCGCCTCGGTCGCCGGCGACGTGCCAATCACCGAATCCGCGAGCCCCCCGGTCAGCGCCACGACCGGCACCGTGCCGTAGCGGAGGCCGTACATCTGGGTCAGGCCGCAGGGCTCGAACCGTGACGGCACCAGCACCGCGTCGCCGCCGCCGAACATCCGGTGCGACAGCGCCTCATCATAGCCGATATGGATCGCGATGCGCCCCCGGTAGGTTTCCGCAAGGCCGCGCAGCGCCGCCTCAAGCCCGGGATCGCCCGAGCCGAGCACGGCCAGCCCGCCGCCCCGGGCGACAAATCCGGAAGCGGACTGCGCGATCAGGTCGATCCCCTTCTGATGGGTAAGCCTGCTGACCAGAATGGCGAGCGGCCCGGGAACCTCACCCAGCCCGAACTCGGCCAGCAGCGCGGCCCGGTTCGCCTTTTTCGGCTTCAGGTTGCGGACCGAATACGGCAGAATCTCCGGGTCGGCTTCCGGGTTCCAGACATCGGTGTCGATGCCGTTAAGGATACCGGAAAGTGTCGCCGAGCGGGCTGCCACCACCCCCTGCAGCCCCATCCCGAATTCCGGCCGCGTCAGTTCGGCCGCATAGGTCGGGGAGACGGTGGTGATCGCGTCGGCGGTCACCAGACCTGCCTTCAGGGCCGAGATGTTGCCGTAGTATTCGATCCCCTCCGGCGTGAACGCCCCATAGGGCAACCGCAGTCCGGCAAGCCGGCCTGCTGGCGCGAGCCCCTGGAAGGCAATATTGTGGATGGTAACGACCGATTTCACACCCGTGGGCGGGCCATAGCGCAGATATGCGGGCGCCAGCCCCGCCTGCCAGTCATGGGCATGCAGGATGTCCGGCCGCCAGCCTTCCGTCGTGCCGCCCTGCGCCACCGAGGCTGCCGCCCAGGACAGGGCCGCGAAGCGTTCCGGGTTGTCGGGATAGTCCTGCCCGCCTACGCCATAAGGCCCGCCCGCACGGTCGAAGAGGTGGGGGGCGTCGAGCAGCAGCAGGTCGAGCCCCCCCGCCCTGCCGGAGATCAGCCGAGCCGCTCCGCCGAAGAGATCGGCCTCGGACCAGACCTCCGTGCCACCCTCGATCGCGGACAGGAGTTTGGGATAAGCGGGAAGCATCGTCCGGACCGCCCAACCGAGCGGCGCCAGCGCCTTGGGAAGGGCGCCCGCGACATCGGCGAGCCCGCCGGTCTTGACCAGCGGCACGCATTCCGACGCGACCGACAGGACCCGCCTTGTCCGCGTTTTGTCACTGTCCTTCATCTTGGCTCAAATATCCTCGGGGGGTTCCGGGGGGGGGCAGACAGCCCCCCGGTTCTTCCGCCCTTCATGCAACCGAGGCGGCGCGCTTGTCGAGCATGTCCTGCGTGATCAGGACGATCCCGCTGTCGGTGCGGCGGAACCACTTCGCGTCCTCTTCCGCGTCCTCGCCCACGACGAGGCCCTCCGGGATGATCACGCCCGAGTCGATCACACAGTTCTTCAGCCGGGCCTTTCGCTGCACCGTGACGTAAGGCAGCACGACCGCGTATTCGAGCGCCGACCAGGAATGCGACCGGACCCCGGTGAAAAGCAGCGAGTTCCGCACTTCCGAGCCCGAAACGATGCAATTTCCCGAAACCAGCGAGGAAACCGCAGAACCGCGCCGGCCGTCCTCGTCATGGATGAACTTGGCGGGCGGGACGATTTCGGCATAGGTCCAGATCGGCCAGGTGTTGTCGTAGAGGTCGAGCTTCGGAACGAAGTCCGTCAGGTCGATATTGGCCTGCCAGAAGGCGTCGATGGTGCCGACGTCGCGCCAGTAGGGTTCCTCTTCCAGGCCCGACCTTACGCAGCTGTCGGCGAAGCGGTGGGCGATGGCCTTGCCGTTCTTCACGATCGACGGGATGATGTCGTTGCCGAAATCGTGGCTCGAGTTGTCATCCTCCATGTCCTTCAGGAGGAGGCCGCGCAGCAGATCCCAGTTGAAGATGTAGATGCCCATCGACGCCAAAGCGTGCTTGGGGTCGCCCGGGATCGCGGGCGGGTCCTTGGGCTTTTCGAGGAACTGGGTGATGCGCATCGACTTGTCGACATGCATCACGCCAAAGGCCGTGGCCTCCATCCTGGGAACGGTGAGGCAGCCGATGGTTACGTCGGCGCCGGTTTCGACATGCTGGCGCAGCATCACCTCGTAATCCATCTTGTAGATGTGGTCGCCCGCCAGCACGGCGATGTATGTCACGTTGTAGCTGTCGACGATGTCGATGTTCTGCGCCACCGCGTCGGCGGTTCCGAGGTACCACTTCTCTTCCGAAACGCGCTGCGAGGCGGGCAGGATGTCAAGGTATTCGTTCCGCTCGGCCCGAAAGAAGCCCCAGCCGCGCTGCATGTGGCGGATGAGGGAATGCGCCTTGTACTGGGTGGCGATCGCCATCTTGCGGATGCCGGAGTTGAGCGCGTTCGACAGCGCGAAGTCGATGATGCGGGTCTTGCCACCGAAATAGACTGCCGGTTTGGCGCGCCGGTCGGTCAGTTCCTTCAGCCGGCTGCCGCGGCCGCCCGCAAGCACGAAGGCCATCGCCTGCGAGGAAAGCCGGGCATTGGCGCGTGGTTCCATGGTGTCCTCCCGTTCGGCCCTTGGGGCGCGGTTATGTCTGCCTGAACATGACGACGGAAAGCGGTGGCAACACCACCGCGGCCGACTGTTTCTGGTTGTGCCAGGGCTCGGACCTGGTGGTTACGCCGCCCAGGTTTCCCCGGTTCCGCCCGCCGAAAAGCTCTGAGTCCGAGTTGAGGACCTCGGCCCAATGTCCGGGCGCGGGAAAGCCCAAGCGGTAGTCGGGCCGCTCGATGGGCGTGAAGTTCGCCGCGACGACAATCATCGGATCGCCGGGTCCGCCTTTCCTGATCCAGGCGAAGACCGAGCGTTCGGCGTCGTTGGGCTCCAGCCATTCAAACCCTTCGGGCCGGGTGTCGTGGACATAGAGCGCGGGGTTCTCGCGGTAGAGCGCGTTCAGCGCCCGGATGAACAGCTGGACGCCCCGGTGCTGCGGGTCGCCGGCCTGGTGCCAGTCGAGAGAGCGGTTGTGGTTCCATTCCGCCCCTTGCGCGAATTCCTGCCCCATGAAGAGAAGCTTCTTGCCGGGATGTCCCCACATATAGGCGAAGTAGGCGCGGAGGTTTGCGAACTTCTCCCAGGCGTCGCCGGGCATCTTGGCCAGCATCGAGCCCTTTCCGTGCACCACCTCGTCATGGCTGATCGGCAGGATGAAGTTCTCGGTGAAGGCGTAGTGCAGACCGAAGGTCATCTGATGATGGTGGTACTTGCGGTGAACCGGGTCCTTCTGGATGTAGCTCAGCGTGTCGTTCATCCAGCCCATGTTCCACTTGTAGCCGAAGCCGAGGCCGCCTTGATCGACGGGGCGCGACACGCCGGGAAAGGCTGTCGATTCCTCGGCGACCGTCATCGTGCCGGGGTGCTGGCCGTAGACCGCGATGTTCATCCGGCGCAGCACGTCGATCGCCTCGTAGTTCTCGCGCCCGCCGTGGACGTTCGGAATCCACTCGCCTTCGTTCCGGGAATAGTCGCGGTAGAGCATCGACGCGACCGCATCCACGCGCAGCCCGTCGATATGATACTCTTCGAGCCAGTAGAGCGCATTGGCGATCAGGTAATTCGCCACCTCGGCCCGGCCGTAGTTGTAGATGAGCGTGTTCCAGTCCTTGTGGAAGCCTTCGCGCGGGTCCTGGTGTTCGTAAAGCGAGGTGCCGTCGAAGCGCGCCAGGCCATGCTGGTCCGAAGGGAAATGCCCCGGAACCCAATCGATCAGTACCCCGAGGCCACGGCGGTGCGCCGCGTCGACAAGGGCCGCGAACTCCCCCGGCGTTCCGTGGCGGATGGTCGGCGCATACATCCCGATCGGCTGGTAGCCCCAGGAACCGTCGAAGGGGTACTCGCTGACCGGCAGCAGTTCGATATGGGTGAACCCCATCCAATACGCATAGTCGACAAGCTCGCCGGCCAGTTCGGCATAGCTGAGCGGCCGCTTGCCGCCCTCGGCCATGCGCCAGGAACCAAGATGCACTTCGTAGACGGATATCGGCGCACCGACGCCGTTCGCTTCCGCGCGCGCGCGCATCCAGGTTTCGTCCTGCCAGGAGTGCGTGCCCGTGCGCCGGACGACCGAGCCGGTAGAGGGAGGGTGCTCGGACCCGAACCCGACAGGATCTGCCTTCAGCGGCTCGGCAAAGCCCGAGGGGCCGATCACCTCGTACTTGTAGATCGTCCCTTCGGCGAGGCCCGGAATGAAAATCTCCCAGACACCGGTGGCGCCGCGCCGCCGCATCGGCGCGCGCCGGCCGTCCCAGACGTTGAAGTCGCCGACCACCGAAACCCGCCGGGCATTCGGTGCCCAGACCGCGAAGTGGACGCCTCCCACCCCTTCATGGGTCACTTCGCGTGCGCCCAGGGCCTCCCACAACCTGTGGTGCCGGCCTTCGCCGAGCAGGTATTCGTCGATTTCGCCGAGGACCGGCCCGAACCGGTAGGGATCGTCGAAGGTCCATTCGTTGCCGTCCTCGCCGCGCGCACGGAACCGGTACACGCGGCCCCCGAAGGGCGCGACGAAAAGGTCCGAGGCATCGGGGTGCGGCCGCATCGCGGTTTCGCCGCCGTCGGCGACGACCCAGACCGCAGCGGCGCCTGGCACGAATGCCGCGACGTGGCCGTCATGCGGACCCAGCACGGCGAAGGGATCACCGTGGCTGCCCTCGGCGACAGCCCTCGCGGCTGCAGGGTCGATCACATGCGCCGGGGCGGGGGCCGAAGCGTGGGCGGATGCGTCCGCTGCGGCCTTTGGCCGGCGCGGAGCGGCGGCTGTCTTCCTGCTGCCGGCTTTCTCCATGGCCAAAGCTTCCCTCCAGGAAAGTTCAAAGCGCCGATTCCACCGTCCAGACCGCCTGCATGTAATCACGGATCGAGCGATCGGAGGAGAAATACCCCATTCTGGCGGTATTGAGCGCCGCCATCCGCATCCAGTCGTCACCCCGCGCATAGGCGTCGTCCACCTGTGCCTGCGCGGCCTGGTAGGCGGCGAAGTCCGAGGCAACAAGGAAATAGTCGTGATGCCAGATCCGGTCCACGATGCCATGATAGCGATCCGGCTGGTCCGGCGAAAAGCGTCCCTCGGCCAGCATCTGAAGGACATCGGCAAGTGGCTGGCAGCCGGTGATCGCCAGCCGAGAATGGGCGACGTTCTTGCGCCGCTCAACCACCTCGTCGGCGGTGAGGCCGAAAAGAAAGAAGTTCTCGGGCCCCACTTGTTCCCGGATCTCGACATTCGCGCCGTCAAGCGTTCCGATCGTGAGCGCCCCATTCAGCGCGAACTTCATGTTGCCGGTGCCCGAGGCTTCCTTGCCGGCGGTAGAAATCTGCTCCGAAAGGTCCGCCGCGGGGACAAGCTTTTCTGCCATCGAGACATTGTAGTTCGGTGGATAGACCACGCGGATCAAACCCCGAACTTCAGGGTCACTGTTCACGACGGTCGCCACGTCGTTGATCAGATGGATTGTTTCCTTGGCTACCCAATATCCCGGGGCGGACTTGCCGCCGAAGATCTTCACCCGCGGAACCCAGTTCGCGTTTGGATTCGCTCGGATCGCAGTCCATTGCGCGATGGTCTGGAGGATGTTCAGGAGCTGGCGCTTGTATTCATGGATGCGCTTCACCTGGACATCGAAAATCGCGTCGGGATCGACCTTCACGCCCGTTTCCGACATCAGCCAGTTCGACGCCGCGACCTTGTTGGCGCGTTTCGCCGCCGCGAAGTCCTGGCGGAAGCTCTTCTTTCCGACCTCGGGCTCAAGCTCCCTCAGCCGGTCGAGATCAGCCTCCCATCCGCCGCCGATGGCTTCGGTTATGAGCGCGGACAGCGCCGGATTGGCCATCCGCAGCCAGCGGCGCGGCGTGATGCCGTTCGTCACGTTGATGATCCGCCCGGGATGCAGCGCCGCGAGTTCCGGGAAAAGCGACTTCTTCACAAGGTCCGAGTGCAGCGCCGAGACGCCGTTGACCTTATGGCTCATGATGAAGGCGAGTTCGCCCATCCGAACCTCGTGGTTCTTGACGATCCCGACCCAATGCGGGCGCGAGCGATATTCGTCGAGGTGCCACCCGTCGATCTTTTCAATGATCTGCATGTGGCGCGGCAGGACCGTGCCGACAAGGTAGGTGGACCAGCGTTCCAGCGCCTCGGGCAGAAGGGTGTGATTGGTGTAGCCAAGCGTCCGGCGCGCGATGCCGAGCGCGGTGGCGAAGTCCAGCCCATGTTCGTCGACCAGAATCCGGATCAACTCGGGCCCGGCGATCGCGGGGTGGGTGTCGTTCATCTGGATCGCCACCCGGTCGGGAAGCATGCGTAGGTCGCCGTGGGCGCCCAGGAAGCGCCGCATCAGGTCCTGCAGCGAGGCCGAGGTCAGGAAGAACTCCTGCTTGAGGCGAAGTTCCTTGCCCGCGAAGGTGGTGTCGTCGGGATAGAGCACGCGGCTGATCGTGCGCGCCAGGGCCTCGGGTTCGGCCGCGGCGGTATAGTCGCCACGGTTGAACCGCGCGAGGTCGAACTGCGTCGTCGGCTGCGCGCCCCAGAGACGGAGCGTGTTGGCCCACCGCCCCTGCCAGCCCACCACGGGCGTGTCGTAGGCCGACGCCCTGACCGTTTCGGCCGGATACCAGACGGCTTTGCCGCCCTGGGTTTCGACATGGCCCTTGAAACCGACCACATAGGCCGATTCCGGCCGGTCGAATTCCCACGGGTTGCGGGTCATCAGCCAGTCTTCGGGCGTTTCCACCTGCTGGCCGCCTTCGAATCGCTGCCGGAATAGCCCGTGCTCATATCGGATGCCGTAGCCGTAGCCGGGGCAACCCAGCGTTGCCATGCTTTCCATATAGCAGGCGGCCAGCCGCCCCAGTCCGCCGTTCCCGAGCGCCGCGTCAGGTTCGTCGGCGACGAGCGCCGCGAAGTCCTGGCCGAACCCCGCCATCACCTCTGCCGCGACGTCGCGCAGGCCGGTGTTGATCGCGGCATCCTCGATGATGCGCCCGATCAGGAATTCCATCGAAAGGTAGTAGACGCGTTTGCGGTCCTCGGCCCAGGTGCGCCGGGTGGCCGCGAACCAGGGTTCGACGATCCGGTCGCGGATCGCGAAGGACAGCGCCATGCGCCAGTCGTGCTTCGCGGCGTGCTCCGGGTCCTTGCCCATCGTGTAAGTAAGATGGCGAAGCACATCGGCACGAAAGGCGTCAGCCGTGAACGTGGACTGGTGAAAATCGTCTGCCATGCGGGGTCATTCTGCCGGAAGGAAAGCTGGCGGATATCCAAAGCGCTTTGGGCCGCGCGGTCAAGCATATCGCGTGCGCCACTGAAAGGGAGTTTAGCATTGTGCCTTTGTCCGCCCCACCCTCACCCCCCCCGCAGGAACACCCGCGACGCGGCCCGGACGGTGCCCACGTCCGCAAGGGTGGTTAAGGACGATTCACACCGGCCGCCAACCGCTGCGGCGCAATTTTCCGCCAGAACCCGCCGGAAGCGGCGCAAAGCCCTGAAACGGCGGCAAATCCCACATCTTCTTTACGTCGTCCCGCCGTCTTCTTTGCGTGCGTACGTTCGGGGGCAGAAACGGTCGTCGCAGAGCGGCCGGGGGCGAGGCGCAAGCCACGATGCGGAAGGTCGGAGGGCAGGTTCGGGCAGATCAGGAGAACCGCAAGGCGCGCTAAGGAACTCGGCGGCGCGGTCAGCCGAGCGCGTAGCCCGCGCCGCGTACGGTCCGGACGGGATCGTCCTCGCCGCCGGCGCAGAGCGCCTTCCGGAGGCGGCCGACATGCACGTCGACCGTCCGGGTGTCGACATAGATGTCGCGCCCCCAGACCCGGTCGAGAAGCTGTTCGCGACTCCACACACGGCCAGGCTTTTCCATGAAGGTCGTGAGCAGCCGGAACTCGGTCGGACCAAGCTTCACCGACCGGTCCGAGCGGGTGACCCGGTGGGTTTCTGAGTCGAGCGTGATGTCGGCGAAGATCAGTGTCTCGCCCTGGCTTGCCGGGCGCATCCGCCGCATCTGCCCGCGCACCCGCGCCATCAGTTCGACGACGGAATAGGGTTTGGTCACATAGTCGTCGGCACCGGTTTCAAGCCCGCGCACCCGGTCCACCTCTTCCGACCGGGCCGAGATCATGATGATCGGCACCGACTTGGTTTCGCTGCGTGTCCGCAAGCGCCGGCAGACCTCGATCCCCGAGACGCCCGGCAACATCCAGTCGAGCAGGATGAGGTCCGGCTTCTCCTCCGACGCGAGGATCAAGGCCTCGTCCCCGGTTTCGGCCGCGGCCACCCGGAAACCCTCGGCCGAGAGGTTGTAGGACAGCACCTCGCGCTGCGCCGGCTCGTCCTCGACAAGAAGCACCAACGGCGATTGCGGCGTCATTGTCCTTCAACCCCGAAGTTGCTGACGCTGTCGGCTTTCGGCCGGGCGTCTTCCGGAAAGGTCCCGGTCACAAGGTAGATCACCTGTTCGGCGATCGCGGTCGCATGATCGCCCATCCGCTCGATGTTCTTGGCGATGAAGTGCAGGTGCATGCAGGCCGTGATGTTGCGGGGGTCTTCCATCATGTGGGTAAGGAATTCCCGGAAGAGCCCGTTGTACATCTGGTCGACGTCCTGGTCGCTCTGCCGGACCGCCACGGCCAGGTCGACGGCGCGGGTGTTGTAGGCGTCCAGCGCGTTTCGCAGCATCGCCTCGACGGTGATGGCCATGCGGCGGAGCGACCCGCCCGCTCCGTCGATCCGTGTCAGGTTGCCCAGAACGCTTGCGCGCTTGGCGATGTTCTTGGCGTAGTCCCCGACGCGTTCCAGACTGTGGGCGATCTTCAGGACCGACAGCACGACCCGGAGGTCCGAGGCGGTGGGCGCGCGCAGTGCGATCAGCCGGGCGGCCTCTTCGTTGACCCGCTCTTCCAATGAGTCAATGGCCGCGTCCGACCGCCGCACCTGTTCGGCCAGTTCGGAATCCCGTGTCTCCAGCGCCTTCGCCGCATCGAGGATCGCCGCCTCGACCATACCGCCCATGCGCATGACCATGGCCTGTACGGATTCAAGGTCGCGGTCGAAGGCCGACAGGATGTGCTGCTCGTTCATTCTTGCTCTCCTCAGCCGATCCGGCCGGTGATGTAGCTTTCGGTCCGGGGATCGTGCGGATTGGTGAAGATCTGGCCTGTCTCGCCGTATTCCACAAGGATGCCCAGGTGGAAGAATGCCGTCCTCTGGCTGACACGCGCGGCCTGCTGCATCGAATGGGTCACGATGACGACGGAATAGTTGGTCTTCAGGTCACTGATCAGTTCTTCGACCTGCGCGGTGGCGATCGGGTCCAAGGCCGAACAGGGTTCGTCCATCAGAAGAACCTCGGGGCTGGTCGCGATGGCCCGCGCGATGCAAAGCCGCTGCTGCTGGCCGCCCGAGAGGCCGGTCCCCGGCGACTCGAGGCGGTCTTTGACCTCACCCCAGAGCGCGGCGCGGCGCAGGCAGGTTTCCACAACCTCGTCCAGCTCCGCCTTGTTGCGGGTCAGGCCGTGGATTTTCGGGCCGTAGGCCACGTTGTCGTAGATCGACTTCGGGAAAGGGTTCGGTTTCTGGAACACCATTCCGACCTTGGCGCGCAGCTGCACCGGATCGACCCGCTTGTCATAGATATCCTCGCCGTCGAGCGTGATCTTGCCCTCGACACGGCAGGCCGGGATGGTGTCGTTCATCCGGTTCAGGCAGCGAAGGAAGGTCGACTTGCCGCAGCCCGACGGGCCGATGAAGGCGGTCACCGTCTTGTCGAGTATCTCGACATCCACATCCTTTATGGCGTGGTTGGTGCCGTAGTAGACCTGTGCCTTACGGGCGCTGATCTTCGATTCGTTCGTGGACACGGTCCGCTCCACAAGTCTGACGTCATCCATTGGAGAAACTCCTACCAGCGCCGCTCGAAGCGTCGGCGCAGAATGATCGCGGCCGCGTTCATCACGACAAGGAAGACAAGAAGCACGATGATCGCGCCCGAGGCCCGTTCGACAAAGGCCGGGTCGCCGCGCTGGGTCCAGTTGTAGACCTGGACCGGCAGCGCCGCGGCGGGGTCGAAAAGGCCGGCGGGCGGGAGGTCGGGGA
Source organism: Paracoccaceae bacterium (assembly GCA_046155885.1). Classification (GTDB taxonomy): domain Bacteria; phylum Pseudomonadota; class Alphaproteobacteria; order Rhodobacterales; family Rhodobacteraceae; genus JAOADN01. The sequence goes on along the minus strand of JBJXFU010000145.1, from coordinate 24,181 downwards.
ACTCGCGCACAAACGCGACCATCCCGATCAGCAGAAGCGGCGCGGTTTCGCCCAGGGCCTGCGCCAGTCCGATGATCATGCCGGTCAGGATGCCGGGCGCCGCCAGCGGCAGGACGTGGTGCATGACCGACTGCAGCTTCGATGCCCCGACGGCCAACGCTCCGTCCCGGATCGACGGCGGCACCGCCTTCAGCGCGGCGCGCGACGGGATGATGATCCTGGGCAGCGTCATCAGCGTCAGCACCAGCCCGCCGACGATCGGCGCCGACTGCGGGAGCCCGGCGAAGTTGATGAAGATCGCCAGGCCGAGGATGCCGAAGACAATCGAAGGCACGGCGGCAAGGTTCGCGATGTTGACCTCGATGAGGTCGGTAAACCAGTTCTTGGGCGCGAATTCCTCAAGGTAGACGGCCGCCGCGACGCCGATGGGCAGCGACAGGACCAGGACCACGACCATCATGTAGAGCGAGCCGAGGAAGGCCACGCCCAGACCCGCCGCCTCTGGCCGTGTATCCGAGGCATCGGGCGCGGTGAAGAAGCCGGGATTGAAGCTGACATCCAGCATGCCGGCCGCCCTCATGTCGTCGGCGATGGCCAGCTGTTCGGGCGAGATGTTCGAGTCGAGCTTCGCGGATTCCAGGGTCACCCGGCCCTTGTAATAGCCGTCGACCCGGCCGTTCGCGAGCAGCGTCAGGTCGATTGTCTGGCCGACCAGCGAGGGATCGGCAAGCACCCGGTTGCGGAGTTGCGCGGGGGCTTCGTCCGATATCAGGTCCGCGATCTTCTTGACCGGAACCCCCCGGGTGTCGATCTTCTTCTCGGCGAGTGCTTTTTCGAGACCCGCGGCGATCAGGCCGGCATAGCCGACGGTCGTGACCTTGGCCATCTTCTCCGGGTCGCGGTCGCCGGCCTTGTCGATCTTCGCGGCGACGAGTTCGACCGGGAAGACAAGGAATGTCTGCCGGTAGGACGAAAGGCCGGCGAAGAGGATCGACACCAGCAGCACGATCAGCGCCGCGAGCGCGATCACGATCCCGGCAGCGCCGTAGGCGCGGAAGCGCTTTTCGGCCGCGTTGCGGGCGCGGGTGCGCGCGTCGAGCGTGAAGAGCGACCCGGATCGCGCGGGGCCCGACGTACCGGACGTCGCAGGGATATCGGTCATTCGTACTGCTCCCGATACTTGCGGACGATGTAGAGCGCCAGGATGTTCAATCCCAGCGTAAGGATGAACAGCGTCAGACCCAGAGCGAAGGCGACCAGCGTCTCGGGGCTGGCGAATTCGGTATCGCCGGTCAGCTGGCTGACGATCTTCACCGTGACCGTGGTCATCGCCTCGAACGGGTTGAGGTCCAGCTTCGCGGCGGCCCCTGCCCCCATCACGACGATCATCGTCTCGCCGATGGCGCGGCTTGCCGCCAGAAGGATCGCGCCGACCACCCCGGGCAATGCGGCGGGCAGCACCACCTTGCGCACCGTCTCGGACGGCGTCGCGCCGATGGCGAGCGAGCCGTCGCGCAGCGATTGCGGGACCGCGTTGATGATGTCGTCCGAAAGCGACGAGACGAAGGGGATGATCATGATCCCCATGACCAGACCCGCCGTCATCACCGAGGACGAGGAAGTGCCCAGACCCAGCGGCGAAGCGAAATAGTCCCGCAGCAGCGGACCCACGGTAATCAGCGCGAAAAGCCCGTAGACGATGGTCGGGATACCCGCCAGGACCTCGATCAGCGGCTTGACCGACGACCGGACGTGCTTGGAGGCATATTCCGACAGGTAGATCGCCGAGAGGAGCCCGATCGGCACCGCCACCAGAAGCGCAATGGCCGACACATAGAGCGTGCCCCAGATCAGTGGCAGGACACCCAGGTCCGAACCGCCCCGGAACTGCGGGTTCCACACCGTCGAGAAGAAGAACCCCGAGGCCGGGTAGAGCTGGAAGAAATGCAGCGTCTCGAAGGCAAGCGAGAAGATGATCCCGAATGTCGTGGCGACGGCGACCAGCGAGGCCGCGATCATCAGGCCGATGGCGAAGCGCTCGGACACATTGCGGGCGCGAAACGCGGTGGAGACCCGCGAGTAGGACCAGGCGGACCCGACAAGCGCAAGCATCACGGCGACCACTGTCATGGTGACCGTCAGCCGGTGCGAGACGATGCGGTATTCCCTTGCGGCGTCGAGGACATGCTCCTTGACCTTCGAGCCGAGCGCGATGCCGGCATCGGCCAGCCTTGCGTCGACGTCGCCGGAGGCGGTGCTGAGCGCGGCGACGTCGGCTTCCGACATCCCCCCTTGCGCGATGACGGTGTCGATGCCGTTCGCGATGCGCCGGACATCGGCCATCATCAGGCTCATCGAACTGCCTTCGTCAATGTCGGCGGGCTCGATGTAGGCTTCGACATGGCCCTGGATGTAGATCGGCTGAACGACCAGCCAGATCATGATCAGCGCCAGCGCGGGAACGGTTGTGAAAAGGAAAACCGACTGGCCATAGAAGCCGGGAAGCGAATGCAGGCGGCGGGAATCGCCGTCCGCCTTGGACATCGCCCGGGCGCGGCCCAGGATGTAGCCGATCGCTCCGAGGACAAGGACCAGCAGTATCGAATGACCGGCGCTCATGGATCCCCCAGCGACCTGGCGCGAACGTGGAAACCGGGCGGCGCGACGTGGCCGCGCCGCCCGGAGTGTCGGGTTACTGCAGCGGGCCCATCGGCGTCTCGGCCTCGACCGCCGCCTGGGTGGCGGCAAGCTCGGGGTCGGACACCAGACCGTAAGCCGCCAACGGTCCGTCCGGGCCGGCGATCTCGTCCGAGACGAAGAAGCTGACGTATTCCTTCAGGCCCGGGATGACGCCGATATGCGCCTTCTTGACGTAGAAGTAGAGCGGCCGCGACACCGGGTATTCGCCCTTGGCGATGCTTTCGGTCGAGGGAACGACGCCGTTCATCGTTCCGACCTTCAGCTTGTCGGTGTTGTTCTGGTAGAACGACAGGCCAAAGACGCCGATGGCGTTCTTGTTGGCGTCGAGGCGCGACAGGGTCTCGGTGTAGTCGCCGTCGATGTCGACCGACACGCCGTCCGTCCGGAGCGCGTTGCAGGCCTTCTTCGCCGCGCCCTCTTTTTCCTTGTCGTCCTTGCCTTCGGCGGTGGCGAGGAACAGGTCGAAGGCGCCGGTGGCCTTGCAGCCGGCCTCGATCACCTTGGTGTCGAAGACTTCGCGGGTCCCGTGCTTGGTGCCGGGGATGAAGAGCATCAGGTCCTGCGCGGGAAGGTTCGCGTTCACCTCGGCCCAGGTCTTGTTCGCATTGGCGGCCAGAGCGCCGTCCTTCGCCACTTGCGCCGCGATCGCGTTGTAGATGTCAGCAGGCTCGAAGGCGAAATCCGGGCCCGCGACGTCGCTGGCGAAGACGATGCCGTCATAGCCGATCCGGACTTCCATGATGTCGTTGACACCGTTTTCCTTGCACAGGTCGATGTCCGACTGGCTGATGCGCGAAGACGAGTTGGCGATGTCGATGGTGTTTTCGCCCACGCCTTCGCAGAGCTTCTTGCGGCCGGCGCCCGAACCGCCGCCTTCGACGACCGGGGTCGGGAATTCGAAATTCTCGCCGAAGGCTTCCGCGACGATGGTCGCATAGGGCAGGACGGTGGACGATCCGGCGATCTGGAGCTGATCGCGGGCCGAAGCCGCGGTGCCTGCGACGGCGAATGCCAGCGCGGACACGGAAATGAGCGTGCGTTTCATCGGGTGCGTTCCTTGTCGCTAAGGATGACCGGCCTCCCCCCACGGGTGGCCATGCAGTGCACGGTCTAGGCGGGCTCCTGCATGCTTTTGTGACATTCAGGTAACGGTTTGATGACACCCACCGGCCGCGCGGGGATTCCAGCGCTGCGGTCGGCGGCGTGGTCGCATCACAGATCAGGCCTCCGGCAGCAGAACGATGAAATTGCTTCCCTTTCCGGGCTCGCTTTCAATCCTGAGCCGGCCGCGATGGCGGCTGACGATATGCTTGACGATCGCGAGCCCCAGTCCGGTTCCACCCTTCTCGCGGCTTCGGTGACTGTCCACCCGGTAGAATCGCTCGGTCAGCCGGGGCAGATGAACCGCATCGATTCCCTCGCCGCGGTCGGCCACCTCGATCTGCACCGCCGGTCCGCGCAGGAATGGATCGCGCCCGATCCGGGTGACGCGGAGCATGACGGCGCCGCCGGACCCCGCGTACTTGATCGCATTCTCGATCAGGTTGTGGAACACCTGCGTGAGCTGATCTGGGTCGCCCGGCACAACGAAAGGCTCGGGTGGCGCGTGCAGATCGACTGCCAAGCCAGCGGCCTCGGCCTGCGGGCGCAGCGCCAGGATGGCAGACTTGAGCAGCCCGGTGATGTCGGTCGGGTCCGAGGGCCGGACGCGTTCGTCCGCCTCGACCTTCGATAGGGACAGAAGATCGTTCACCAGGCGGATCATCCGGCCCGCTTCGCGCTCCATGATGCTCAGAAACCGGTCCCGCGCCGCCGGGTCCTCACGCGCCGCGCCGCGAAGCGTTTCGATGAAGCCGACCAGCGCGGTGAGCGGTGTCCGGAGTTCATGGCTGACATTCGCCACAAAGTCCCTGCGGATCGCCTCAGCCCGGTCGAGCGCGGTCTGATCCTCGAACGTCACCAGCGCCCCGCCGCCGCCCGGCGCCGGGACCGGGGCGACATGAACGAGAACGCTCAACTCGCCGGCACCGCGACCTGGCAGGGTCAGGCGGACACGGTTCACTGTCCGGGTCGAAAGCGTCGCGTCAAGAGCGTTGAGAAACGCCGGATGGCGCAGGAAAGTCGCCGCGGTCTTGCCTTCGATCGGCTGCCCGAACAACGCCTGGCTCGCGGCGTTCGCCAGCGTGACGCGCTCACCCGAGGCGATCAGGAACGCGGGCATCGGGATTCCCGCAAGAAGCTCGCTGGCCGACTGCCGGTCCATCGATCCGCCCCTCACCGCACAGGCCCGCCCCGGCGCCATGACTGTTCCGAATCAGTGGCAAAGTAAATGCGGAGCTGCGGCTTGACTGTCCCGGTGGCGGGTCTAAACCTGCGATGGAGTGGTTTGTGTCTCTGATCGCTCTACGGGCGAGCGCCCTCACAGAAATGAGCCCGCCCCGGAAAGGCATTGCAGGCGCCGATTGGACAACGACCAACGCCCCGGCAGAAGTCCCGACCGGGTTCGGTTGATCGACCCCGGGGACCGGCTCTTGGCCGTCGACGCCGCGCCGATCCTGCCATTCGATCTTCTGACCGACGGACGGGGATTGGTCGTTCATGCCCGGTTCGGCGGGCTGAACGGCGCGCTGATCGACAAGGTGAGGCCGGACTGCGTTGCTGCCCCCCTGGTGGGAAACGGCTTCGATGCTTTGGACGTCATCCAGAGGCTGAATGCCGCAGGGTTCTGCGGAATTCTCTATGTCCTGACCTCTCCGATCCCGGAGCTTGCGGCGATCGTGTCGGAGATCGGCGCGTTCGGCGCGGCGTTCGACGTGGTGATCGCCGAGATCGGTGATGAGGGCGAGACAAAGTCCCTGACGCCGCTGCCGGCGCCACACCCCTAGGGTCAGCTTTCCTCGACCACCATCAGGTCGCGTTCCGAGGCGCCCTTCGCATGGACAAGTGCCATCTGGTACTCCGGACTGCGATAGCAGGCGACCGCCGCGTCGAGGCTCGGAAACCGGGCCACCACATTGCGGGGCCGGTCGTTGCCCTCGAGTTGCACATAGCGGCCGCCCCGGGCCAGGAACACGCCTCCGTGCCTCGCGATCGCGGGTCCGGCGAGCGCCGCATAGCGGCCATAAGCCACGGGATCGAGTACCCGCACATGCGCGATCCAGAATGCGCCCTTCTGCTTTTCCCCGTCGCCCTGATCGCTCATCCCGCGCCCCCGACCACCGCTTCGGCCGCCGCCACGGCCTCGGCCGAACGCGACGGATCGGCGCCGCCCGCCTGGGCCATGTCACGCCGTCCGCCGCCACCCTTGCCGCCCATCGCCTCGGCTGCGGCCCGCGCAATGTCGACCGCAGAAAGCCGCTCGGTCAGGTCGCCGGTGACCCCGGCGGCGACGGCCGCCCGGCCGCCGGTATCGGCGATCACGAGAACCGCACCCGTACCCACCCGCGCCTTCAGCGCGTCCACGAGCGCCGGAAGGTCCTTGCCCGAGACGCCGGCGACGATCTGCGGCAGGAAACGGATTCCGTTTATCTCGCGCGCCTCCGGCCCGCCGCCGCCGCCTGCGCCGGTCACGAGCTTGCGGCGAAGCTCGGCAACTTCCGCCTGCAGCGCCCGCCGCTCTTCGACCAGCGCCCGGGTCCGGTCGGGCACGTCATCGCGTCCGCACTTCAGATGCACCGATGCCTGCGCCAGGCGGGCCACCTTCCGCAGCAGGAAGTCCAGCGCCGCCTGGCCGGTCAGCGCCTCGACCCGGCGCACGCCCGCGCTCGAGGCGGAATCGCCTACCAGCACAAAGGCCCCGATGTCGCCCGTTCTGGACACATGCGTCCCTCCGCAAAGCTCCAGCGAGTAGGTCGCGCCTTCCATGCCCTTGCCCGATCCCTCGAGCCGGCCCATCGAAACGACACGGACCTCGTCGCCGTATTTCTCGCCGAAAAGCGCCTGCGCGCCGAGCGCCCGCGCGTCGTCCGGCGTCATGATCCGCGTCTCGACAGGCGTGTTCTGCCGGATGAACGCATTCACTTCGGCTTCGACCGAGGTCTGTTCCTGTTCGCTCATCGCCCTTGAATGGCTGAAGTCAAAGCGCAGCCGGTCATCGGCGTTCAGGCTGCCCTTCTGCGCCACATGGTCGCCGAGCGCGCGCCGCAGCGCCTCGTGCAGCAGATGCGTGGCCGAGTGGTTGGCCCGGATCGCCGAGCGGCGGGTGCGGTCGACCTCGAGCTTCGCTCCCTGTCCAAGGGCGACGGAGCCTCCCGTCACCACGGCCACGTGTTGGATGACGCCGGCGGCTCTTCTCGTGTCGGTGATCTCAGCCGCGCCGGTCGCCGTGACGACCGTCCCGCGGTCGCCCACCTGCCCGCCCGCCTCGGCGTAAAAGGGCGTCTGGTTGACGACGATGGTCACTTCCTCGCCCTCATCGGCACTCCCAACCCCGGCCCCCTTCCGGACGAGCGCGAGTATCTGTCCCTCGGCCGTTTCGGTGTCGTAGCCCAGGAACTCCGTAGGTCCATGCGCCTCAGCCAGTTCGAACCAGATCGCCGCGTCCTTCGCCTCGCCCGATCCCGCCCAGCTGGCGCGCGCCTTGGCCTTCTGCACGGCCATCGCGGCCTCGAAACCCGCCGTATCGACGGTGCGCCCGCGTTCCCGAAGCGCGTCCTGCGTCAGGTCGAACGGGAAACCGTCGCTGTCGTAAAGACGAAACGCCGCTTCGCCTGGAAAGGGCTCGCCCTCGCCCAAGCGTCCGAGCTCGGCTTCCAGTAGGCGCATCCCCCGGTCAAGCGTCTGGCGAAAGCGTGTCTCCTCGAGCTTCAGCGTCTCCTCGATAAGCGCCTGCGCACGGCCAAGCTCGGGATAGGCCGCGCCCATTTGCTGGGTCAGCGCCGGCACCAGCCGGTGCATCACCGGGTCCTTCGCGCCGAGCTGATGGGCGTGCCGCATCGCCCGCCGCATGATCCGGCGCAGCACGTAACCCCGGCCTTCGTTCGAGGGCATGACCCCGTCGGCGATCAGGAAGGATGTGGAACGAAGGTGGTCGGCGATGACCCGGTGGTGGATGCGCCCCGGTCCGTCGGGGTCTGACGAGGTGGCATGGGCCGAAGCCTCGATCAGTGCCCGCATCAGGTCGGTGTCGTAGTTGTCGTGCCGGCCCTGCAAGAGCGCGCCGATCCGCTCGAGCCCCATGCCGGTGTCGATCGACTGCATGTCGAGAACGCGCAGGCTTCCGTCGGGAAGCTGTTCGTTCTGCATGAAGACCAGGTTCCAGATTTCGATGAAGCGGTCGCCGTCGGCGTCGGGGCTGCCGGGCGGGCCGCCGGGGATCGCCGGGCCGTGGTCGTAGAAGATCTCGGTGCAGGGGCCGCAGGGGCCGGTCGGACCCATCCGCCAGAAGTTGTCGTCGGTCGGGATGCGGATGATGCGCGCGTCGGGCAGGCCCGCGACCTTCCGCCAGATACCCGCCGCCTCGTCATCGGTATGGTAGACGGTAACGAGAAGGCGGTCGCGGTTGATGCCGAAGTCCCTCGTCAGAAGCTCCCAGGCGAAGGGAATGGCATCCGCCTTGAAGTAGTCGCCGAAGCTGAAATTCCCCAGCATCTCGAAGAACGTGTGGTGGCGCGCGGTATAGCCCACGTTGTCCAGATCGTTGTGCTTGCCCCCGGCGCGGACGCATTTCTGCGCCGTCGTCGCCCGCACGTAGTCGCGCCGCTCGACCCCGGTGAAGAGGTTCTTGAACTGCACCATGCCGGAGTTCGTGAACATCAGCGTCGGGTCGTTCCTCGGGACCAGCGGGCTCGATGCGACGACCTGGTGGCCGTTGCGGCGGTAGAAGTCGAGGAAGGTCGAGCGGATGTCGTTCAGGCTGGGCATCGGGTCCTGCGCGAAGTGATTTCGGGGCGGGCCGGCATCGGCGGTCGGGCGAAGGGGCGGCGAAGGGCCGTTTGGGTTTAGCGGCACCCCCGGGCGCTGTCCAGCGACCGGCGCAGCCAGGCGGGCAGACCGGACGCACGCGCGGTTGCGCGCGGGCTCGCGCGCTTGGGAAAGAACAGCCTTGCGTCCCCCTGCCCCCGGCAAAGGGTTCAGGCCGGGTGCTGGAAGACCTTGGCGACGATCCGCCAACCCTCGGGAAGGAAGACGAGCGAAAGCGTGTCCCGAAACCGCTCGCCCGCAAAATGGTTGGTCACCCGCACCGTGGCGGTCGTCCCGTCGACCGAAACGCTCTCGATCTCCCAGGGCGGGACCGGCGCGTCCGGTCCGATCGCCTGGCCGGCGCAGGCGGCGGCGAAGGCTTCGCGGTCGTCCCACTCGAGCGCCCCGCGATAGAGCCCGATCGACGCGGCGCGGGGATGCATCGCGCGCCCGATAAGTGCCGGATCGCCGCGCGCCATCCCGGTCACATAGTCCTCGACACAGGTCCGGATGCCGCCAAACGACGCACAGAGGTCCATTCCATCCCCGCCACAAAGCAAGCAAACGGCCCGCCCAGAGAATGGCGGGCCGGGAGCTTCTGGCAGATGTGTCCGCGCCGCGCAACCGGCGCTGCGGGCGAAACGGCCGGGGTCAGCTTTCCATGACCTCGTCGCTTTCCTCCGGTGCCGCGCCGAGGTCCAACCCCGGTCCGGCGCGCAGCCTGCCCTCGATGGCGCGGGCCACATCGGGGTTGTCCTTCAGGAACTGTTTGGCGTTCTCGCGGCCCTGCCCGATGCGCTCGTCATTGAAGCTGAACCAGGCGCCCGATTTCTCGACCACCCCTGCCTTGACGCCGAGGTCGACAAGTTCCCCGGTCTTCGAAATGCCCTCGCCGTACATGATGTCGAACTCGACCTGCTTGAAGGGCGGGGCCACCTTGTTCTTGACCACCTTCACGCGGGTCGTGTTGCCGACGACTTCCTCACGATCCTTGATCGACCCGATGCGACGGATATCGAGCCGGACCGAAGCGTAGAACTTCAGGGCGTTGCCGCCTGACGTGGTCTCGGGGTTGCCGAACATAACGCCGATCTTCTGGCGGATCTGGTTGATGAAGATCACCATGCACTTCGACCGGCTGATCGAGGCGGTCAGCTTGCGCATCGCCTGGCTCATCAGGCGCGCCTGGGCGCCGACGGTCGCGTCGCCCATGTCGCCCTCAAGCTCGGCTTTCGGCGTCAGCGCCGCGACCGAATCGACCACGACGAGGCTCACCGCGCCAGAGCGCACCAGCGTGTCGACAATCTCCAGCGCCTGCTCCCCGGTATCGGGCTGGCTGATCAGAAGCTCTTCCAGATTGACGCCCAGCTTCTTGGCGTATTGCGGATCGAGCGCGTGTTCGGCGTCGACAAAGGCGCAGATGCCACCCGTCTTCTGTTCCTCGGCCACGACGTGCAGCGTGAGCGTCGTCTTGCCCGAGCTTTCCGGCCCGTAGATCTCGACGACCCGGCCCTTCGGCAGCCCGCCGATGCCAAGTGCGATGTCGAGCCCGAGCGAGCCGGTCGAGGTCGCCTCGATCTCCATCACCGCGCCGCCGGTGCCGAGCCGCATGATCGAGCCCTTGCCGAACTGCCGCTCGATCTGCGCGAGGGCGGAATCGAGGGCCCGCTGCCGGTCGGTGGAACGCTTGTCGTTCATCTCGAGAATGGTCGCCGCTGCCATGGATGTTTGTCCTTATTCCACATGCCGCCGGGGGCGGCAACGCTGCCGATGTTCTTGTCCTGTTCTGGCCTTATCGGATCAAAACAGGAACAATTCAACTGAAATCGACGCGATCTCATAGCGCGATCCGGGTTAACGCCGCGTTTACGTCCATAGCCGGCCGCGACCTGCCGGCGGTCGCGCCGACCGGATGGCCCCGACGGTGTCTGAGGGGTTGCCACCCGGACGCGACATCGCAAGAGCGCGCAGGGATTTCCGGACTGCCGGGCCGTGTCGATCGCGGCAGCACAGTCCGCATCCGGTTGGCCGCCCCAAGCCGCGCCTTTCCGCCGTTGCACCCGGGGATGTCGGACTGCCCGGGCCTATTCTTTCGGTCCGGCAGACCGCCACGGACCAGGGCTTGCCCGCTTCCGGTCCATGCGGATGCTCGGGTGAAGCCGGGCGGGCAAGCCGACAGTGTGGGAAGACGGCCAAGCCGGTTTCGCCGCCCGGCCGTCAGTGCAGCTGGTTCTGCACCAGCGTGGTGAGTTCGCTGAGCGAGAAAGGCTTGGGCAGGAAGACCGAGTTGGGGATTTCCGAACGGCCGGCCGCGAAGCTTTCCTCGGCATAGCCCGACACGAAGACCACGCGGGTGCCGGGGCGGTCCTTCAGCGCCTCGCGAACCCATGAGGGGCCGTCCATACCCGGCATGATCACGTCGGTCACGAAGACATCGACAGCCAGAGCCCGGTCGGCCAGCGCCTTCAGCGCTTCTTCGGCGTTGCCCGCTTCGAGCACGGTATAGCCGCGCAACCGCAGCGCGCGGCTGGCGAATGCCCGGACCGGCGCCTCGTCCTCGACCAGCAGGACGACGCCGGCGCCCTCGCGCATCGGCCGCTTCGGTGCCGCGGCGGGGATTTCGGGCTGCGTTTCGGCGACCGGGTGGCTGGCGGGGAAGATCAGCGTGAACGTCGTGCCGGTGCCGACAACGCTGTCGCAGAAGATATAGCCCCCCGACTGCTTGACGATGCCATAGGCAGTCGACAGCCCCAGCCCGGTTCCCTCGCCGGTGCGCTTGGTGGTGAAGAACGGCTCGAAGATCTTCGCGATCTTGTCGGCGGGGATGCCGACGCCCTCATCCGTCACGCGTACCACGACATAGTCTCCCGGCCCGATCACCGCGCTGTCGCGCATGAGGTTCTCGCTCAGCCGCAGGTTTTCGGTCTCGATGCGGACCGTTCCGCCGGAAGGCATCGCGTCGCGCGCATTGACCACCAGGTTCATCACCACCTGCTCGACCTGCCGCTTGTCGGCGCGGATCGGGCGGAGCGTCGGGTCGTGCGTCAGCGTCAGATGCACCTTTTCCCCGACAAGGCGGTTCAAGAGATGCGTCAGGTCCGACAGCGTGTCGCGCAAGTCGATGACCCTCGGTGTCATCGTCTGCTTGCGCGAAAAGGCGAGCAGCTGCCCGACAAGGCTCGCCGCGCGGTTGGCGTTCTGATTGATCTGCACCAGGTCCGCGAAGTCAGGGTCGCCCTTGTCATGGCGCAGAAGCAGCAGGTCGCAGTGCCCCGCGATCGCCGTCAGCAGATTGTTGAAGTCATGCGCGACGCCGCCGGCCAGCTGCCCGATCGCCTGCATCTTCTGGCTTTGCACGAATTGCGCCTCGAGCGACTTCAGTTGCGTGGCGTCGCTCAGGACGGCAAGCAGGCTGACCCCCTGCGCATCCGAAACCCGCTTCAGCGTGATCTGAAGGAAAGTCTCCGCCTCGCTCCTCCGGGCGCGGAGAACCTCCGGCTTGCCCTCTCCGCGTCCGGCGAGCGAATCGTCAAGCCAGTCCTTCACCGGACGACCAAGGCCTTCCAGCAGTTCCACCATCGGCGTTCCCGGCTCAACCTGGCCGAGCAGGTTCCGGGCCTCGCCGTTGACCCCGAGAACCCGCCCGTCCGGGCCGAGCCGCATCAGCGCGACGGGCAACGCCTCGAAGGCTGCCGGGTCGTGGCCGGCGGCCGCTGCCTGTGCCGCCGCCAGGGCGGGCAGGAAGTAGATCTCGCTGCGTCCGCCCGCTCCCTCGACCGAAAACACCGTCGCCCTGACCGGGCCCTGTGCCGCCGCGATTTCGTGCACTTCGCCGCTGCGCAAGGGCAGGTCGCGGAAAATGCGGTCAATTGACTTGACCCGCTCGCCGACCAGCCGCCGCAGGGCCTCGTTCATGAAAAGCACCGTTCCGGCGCGAGATGCCGTCATCATGGGCAGGCTGAAGAAATCTGCGCCCCTGCCCGAAGGCGCCCTCTCGGCCATGTCCTCGAGCCGCCACAGGAACGCCTTCGCGCCGACCCTGTGCACAGTCAGCCGCACATGGCCGCGGCGCGTGACGAGATCTTCCCGTGCCGACCCCGCCGCCGAGGCGCGGGCCTGCAGCCGCGACAGCACGGCCGCCGGATTGGCGAAAACACTGGACAGGGCCGCGGCGAGCGACTGGTTGGCGCGCGTCCCGAACCGTTCGATCGCGGCGCGGTTCTGGTGGCCGATTTCGCCAACGGAATCCGTGGTGAAGCTTGGGCTCGCGTCGTGTTCGACAAACTCGGCGATACGTCCGCTCACCGCCTTGTCCGACCGCGCGGCGCGCGCGGCGAGGATCCGGATCAGAACCGCCAGAAGACCGAGCGTTCCCGCGACCGCAGTCAGTATGACGGCCGGAATGGCCCAGGGTACAAGCAGCGCCAAACCCAGCACCGCGAGCGCCCCGAGCGCAAGCAGGGCCGTGCGCGGCGCCAGTGCTTCGGCGGTCCGCGTCAGCGGGTTCGCGGTCGGTGCCGGTCTGGACACCCTCGGGCTCCGTTCAGATTCGGTCGCCCGCATTTCGGCCCGGAAATACTTAACTGCCGATTAAGCCGCGACGAACTCACCTTCCGATTGAGTATGCCGCCCGTTTCCGCTGCGTCAAGTTCCGGATTGGGCGAGGATCGCGACGAAGAAACCGTCGCCGCCCTCGGCCGGAAGGAACTGCCGCGAATCGGCGACCGACCATCCATCGTGCCGGGCCAGGAATGCCGTGATCTGATCGGCGTTCTCGGCGGCGAACAGCGAACAGGTCATGTAGACGATGGTCCCACCATGCGCCGCCACAAGCCCGGCGGCGGCCTCCAGAAGCCCGGCCTGTTCCCCAAGCAGCCGGTCGAGCCGCTCACGGGTCAGCCGCCACTTGGCGTCGGGACCGCGCGCCCAGGTACCGGATCCGCTGCAGGGCACGTCGAGAAGGACAAGGTCATAGGGTGCGTGGCGGTCGGCCGCGCCCGTTTCCAGAAGCCGGATTTCCGGGCGTTTTGAAGCGCTTCCAAACCCGGCGCGGCGGGCCCGGACCGGAAGGTCCGACATCCGGCCCGCATCCGCGTCATGCGCGTGAAGGCGAACGGCAAACCCCGCCGCCGCGGCGCGCGCCGCCAGGGCGAGCGTCTTGCCGCCGCCGCCCGCGCAGTAGTCGAGCACGCGCATGCCGTCCCGGAGGGGAACCAGTGCGACGGCCGCCTGCCCGGCCGCATCCTGAAGCTCGACCAGCCCGCCCAGATAGGCCCGCGACGCACGGACGCGCTCGGGGCGCGCGTTCACCCGGATCGCCGTGGCGGCCAGAGGTCCGGTCTCGCAGCCGATGCCTTCCGATTCCAGTTCCGCCATCGCGGCCGCCCGGTCACAAATGGCGAGGTTCGCGCGCAGATAGACCGGCGACCGGCGACGCAGCGGCGAAATCGCCTCGGCAACCCCAGGCCCGAGCGACGCCTGAAAAAGCGGCATCTGCCAGTCCGGCACGTCCAGCGCCTCGGCCTCTGACATCGTGCGGGCCGGGCGCGCAAGGGCCTCGCGCTCCGTTTCCGAAAGCGGGGCAAGCGCGTATCCCGTCCCGCTGAACAGCGCCTTCGCGTTCTCTCCGCGTTCCCGGACAAGCCCGATCATCAGGCTCCGACCCGTCTCTGGCTGCGCCGCGCCGGACAGAACCGCCAAAGATCGGCGGCGGCGGAGCGCGTCGAAGACATTGTCCCGCACCGCGGCCCGGTCGCCCGACCCCGCGTAACGGCTGCCCCTCGCCCAGGACGTCAGCGACTTCTCGGCCGGCTCGCCCGAAAGGATCCGGTCCAGGATTCCGGCGGCGGCGGCAAGGCGCGCGGCCGGGGTCATGCCGACACGGGCAAAGCAGGGCCGGTCATCAGCCGATCCGGTAGTTCGGGCTTTCGCGGGTGATCTGCACGTCGTGCACGTGGCTTTCCTTCAGCCCCGCCCCGGTGATCCGTACGAACCGGCAGCCTGTCCGCATCTCGGCCACCGTCCGGTTGCCGGTGTAGCCCATCGCGGCGCGCAGGCCGCCCACAAGCTGGTGGACCACGGCTGCGGCCGCGCCCTTGTAGGGCACCTGCCCCTCGATGCCTTCCGGCACCAGCTTGTCGGACGCCGCGTCTTTCTGGAAATAGCGGTCGGCCGAACCGCGCGCCATCGCACCCAGACTTCCCATACCACGGTAACTCTTGAAGCTACGGCCCTGATACAGAATGATTTCCCCCGGGCTTTCGTCCGTTCCCGCAATGGCGCTGCCGACCATCGCGCAGGACGCCCCGGCGGCGATCGCCTTGGCGAAGTCGCCGGAATACTTGATCCCCCCGTCGGCGATCACCGGCACATCGCCCGCCGCCCCCGCCGCGTCGAAAATCGCCGTCAGCTGCGGCACGCCGACCCCCGCGACGATCCGCGTGGTGCAGATCGAGCCCGGGCCGATCCCCACCTTCACCGCGTCAGCCCCCGCCCCGATCAGCGCCCGCGTCGCCTCGGCGGTGGCGACGTTCCCGGCGATCACCTGCACGGTGTTCGACAGCCGCTTGATCCGTTCCACCGCCCGCGCCACGCCTTCGGAATGGCCATGCGCGGTGTCGATCACCACCAGGTCGACGCCCGCGTCGATCAGCATCTCGCTGCGCCCGAACCCCGCATCCCCAACGGTCGAGGCCGCCGCCACCCGCAGCCGGCCCAGCTCGTCCTTGCAGGCATGGGGGTTCAGCACCGACTTTTCGGTATCCTTCAGCGTCAGAAGTCCGGTCAGCTTGCCCTTGCCGTCGGTGACCAGCAGTTTCTCGATCCGACGCGCTTTCATCAGGCCGATCGCCTCGTCGCGGTCGGCCGGTTCGGTCAGTACCGCGAGGTTGTCCGCCGTCATCACCACCCGCACCGGCGTGCGGTCGTCCGAGGCGAAGCGCATGTCGCGGTTGGTGACGATGCCCAGAAGCCGGCCGTCCTTGTCCACCACGGGAAACCCGGTGACGCTGTAACGGTCCTGCAATGCCTTGGCGTCGCCGACGGTCTGGTCGGGGGTCAGCGTGATCGGGTTGTAGACGATCCCGCTTTCAAACCGCTTCACCCGCCGCACCTCGGCCGCCTGCGCCTCGGGGTCGAGGTTGCGGTGGATCACCCCGATGCCGCCCGCCTGCGCCATCGCGATCGCCATGCGGCCTTCGGTTACCGTGTCCATCGCCGAGGACAGAAGCGGAATGTTCATCCGCACCGACCTGGTCACGAAGGTCGATACGTCGGCCTCGGCCGGAAGCACGCTTGAGGCGGCCGGTACCAGCAGAACGTCGTCGAAGGTGAGCGCCTCGCGAATCTCCATCTCAGCCTCCGGCCCGGATGTTCGTTTGGCGGTCCCCTGTTTCACGGGGGCGCCCCGAAGGCAAGGGCGGAAAGCCGCCAGGGCGAGGCCTCTTGCGGCGGCCCGCAGTTATGGCAGGTTCCGGCCCGCCGGGCAGGTTTCCGGCGCAATGGAACGCTTGGGGGCCATGCGCGTCACGATCGTCGAGAACATGGCGGGGTCAGATCCCGGGCAGGTCGGCAGGGCCCTGGCGGAAGCGGGCGCCGAGGTCGCGGTCGTCCGGCCCTACCTGGGCGAGCCGCTGCCACCCGGCCCCGGCCACACAGGGTCCCCGGACGGGCTGGTCGTTCTCGGCGGCGAACAGAACGCGCTGGCCGACGATTCGCACTCCTATCTTCCAGCGCTCGCGCAGCTGATGTGCGCCCATGCCGGGGCGGGGACGGCCGTGCTTGGCATCTGCCTCGGGGCGCAGGTCTTCGCCCGCGGGCTCGGGGCGGCGAACCTGATCGGGGCGGCGCCCGAATTCGGCTGGCGCGACGTCGCGCTGACCGAAGCCGGTCGGAACGACCCGGTCCTGTCCGCCGCGGGGGAACGCTTTCCGGTCTTCCAGTGGCACGACGACAGCTTCACCGCACCGCCCGGCGCCCATCACCTCGCCGACTCGCCCTCCGCTGCCCAGCAGGCCTTCCGGTTCGGGCGCGCGGGCTATGGCACCCAGTTTCACTTCGAGGCCGACCGGCCGGTCGTCGCCGGATGGATCGCCGCCTATCCCGGCGCGGTCGAACGGGCGGCACCCGGCTGGATCGCCCGGTATCCGGACGAGGCCGGCACATCCGGGCCTGCCGCCGACGCGGCGGGACTTGCCCTGGCACGCGCCTGGGTTGCGCGGATATGAGGCGTTCCGGGCGGGCGGCAGTCTGACCGGGGGCGCCCGTGGCCATTCCGGATGTCCCGGTCTTCATCTACATCGGGTTGGAGGTGTGGCAGGAATCCCCAACAGATGGGGTCGCTGCCAGACCCTGCCCCAGTTTCAGTTGACCGGACCGGCGGTGCCATGTGAAATGGCGGGCAAGAACAACAACACCCGTGACGGGATGGTGGGCGGCATGGCAAGGGCATTCGCCACGGCGGCGGGGATAACGCTGGCGGCATCGTCGGCAATGGCCGGGGGCGTGGAACGTTCGACGCAGTCGGTCGCGATCCTGTTCGAGCCGGGAACCCACGCCGAGTTCAGTCTTGGCGCGGTGGCGCCCGATGTGAGCGGAACGGCCTTCGGCCAGTCCTCCGGGGACATGATCGGCGACTATGCGACCTGGTCGCTCGGGTACAAGCAGGCGCTCTCCGACAACCTCGACGTTGCGCTCATCCTCGATCAGCCGATCGGGGCCGAGATCGACTATCCTGCCTCTGGCACCTACAGCCTGCGGGGGACTGCCGCGGAACTGGACTCGGCGGCGCTGACAGGCTTGCTCCGCTACAGGCTTCCCTCGTCAGGCGCATCCTCGATGTCCGTCTACGGCGGGGTCCGACTTCAGTCGGTCAGCGGAACGGTGGACATATTCACGAACTTCCCCCTTCCGGGGCCGGTCGTGTACGGGCTGCGGACGGACACCGACTACCGGGCCGGCTACGTCGTCGGCCTCGCCTGGGAACGCCCCGATATCGCCGCGCGTGTCGCCGTGACCTATAACTCCGCGATCACCCACACGCTGTCGATGGCCGAGACCTCGAACGTCGCGGGCAGCCTGACGTCGGACCAGGATGTCGAGATTCCGCAGTCGCTCAACGTCGAATTCCAGTCGGGGATCGCGAAAAACACACTTCTGTTCGGTTCCGTCCGCTGGGTGGATTGGACGGCGTTCCGCATCGCCCCGCCGGTCTATGGCGCGATTTTCGCCGCTCGACCCGACCTGGTGTCCTATCAGCACGACCGCGTGACCTACAATCTCGGCGTCGGCCGGAAATTCTCGGATGCCTGGTCGGGAGCGGTGACGATCGGTTATGAGCCATCGAACGGCGACATCACCGGCAACCTCGGCCCGACGGACGGCTTCACCTCGGTCGGCGTCGGCGCCACCTATACGCGCGGCAACATGAAGGTCACGGGCGGCGTCCGCTATATCGACATCGGCGGTGCGAATACGACCATCGGCGCCAACTTCCGCGACAACTCGGGCGTCGCGGCGGGCGTGAAGGTGGCTTTCTCGTTCTGAGCCCCGGCCGGAGCGCGCCTGCCGCCTTTCGCGGCGCCGCGCATTCGTCACCCGCCGGTGCGACGCTCCGTTCTCCGCAAGAACCGGATTGCGGCACGCCCGCCGACCTGCTCAGGGTGCCCGTGCCATGCCCGCGCCCCAAGCCCATCCCGCACCGCAGCTCAGACTGACCGCCCCCGCCTGGGGTCTGATCCTGCTTCTCGCCCTGATCTGGGGCGGATCGTTCCTGTCGAACCGCGCCGCTCTCGCCGAAGTCGGCGTCCTGACCACTGTGGCCTTCCGTGTTTCGGGGGCGTCGGTCGTCCTCTGGCTTTACGTACTCGTCCGGGGCCTTCCAGTTCCTTTAACCCGACGCGCGCTGGCCGGATTCGCGGCGATGGGTCTGTTCAACAACGTCATTCCCTTCAGCCTGATCGTCTGGGGCCAGCAGCACATCCCTTCGGGCCTCGCCTCGATCCTGAACGCCTCGACCGCACTCTTCGGCGTCATCCTGGTCGCGGCCGTCTTCCCTGACGAACGCCTGACCCGGGCGAAAGGCCTTGGCGTGGCGCTCGGATTCGCCGGGGTGGCCATGTCGGTCGGCGCGGGGAACCTTCTGGCCTTCGACCCCGGCTCGCTCGGCCAGATCGCCGTACTCGGCGCGGCGCTCGCCTATGCGGTCGCGGGCGTCGCGGGGCGGATCCTGCTTTCCGGGGTGAGGCCGGAAGTGGCCGCGGCGGGGATGCTTACCGCGGCGACCGCTATCGTCGTCCCGCTTGCGCTCTGCCTGGAGGGGGTGCCGACCCTTTCCTACAGCCTCACGACCTGGGCGGCGCTTGTCTACCTCGCGCTTCTTGCCTCGGCGCTCGCCTACATCCTCTACTACGCGATCCTGCGTATCGCCGGGGCAGGCTACCTGAGCCTGGTCACCCTGCTGATCCCGCCCGTGGCGATCCTCCTCGGCGCGCTCGTCTACGGCGAGGCGCTCGGCCCCGGCGCCTATGCCGGTTTCGCCATCCTGGCGGCGGGCCTTGCCGTCCTTGACGGGCGGCTGTTGGCGATGCGACACCCAAAGACCGTGCGGCGTGAAGATTCCGCGTGAATTCCGCGCCCCGCCGGGCTAGCCATCGCCCGACCGGAGGCGCTTTCCATGATCTACCCCACCGCGAAAGACTGGCTCGCATCGCCGCGCAGGCGGGTCCTGATCTTCGGCATGTCGGGTCTTGGCAAGACCCATGTCTCCAACATCCTGCGCGACGGCGGGAAGTGGTTCCACTACTCGGTCGATTACCGCATCGGCACCCGCTACATGGGCGAGCACATCGCCGACAACTTCAAGCGCGAGGCGATGAAGGTGCCGCTGCTGCGCGAGCTTCTGATGACGGATTCGGTCCATATCACCTCGAACATCACCTTCAACAACCTCGCGCCGCTTTCCACCTATGTCGGCAAGCCGGGGGATCCCGCCAAAGGCGGCCTGCCCTTCGCCGAATACGAACGCCGCCAGGAACAGCATCGGATAGCCGAAATCGCCGCGCTGCTTGACACCGGCCCCTTCGCCGACCGCGCCGAAGAGCTTTACGGCTACCCGCATTTCGTCTGCGATTCCGGCGGATCGATCTGCGAGGTGGTCGATCCCAACGACCCCGCCGACCCGATCCTGACCGCGCTGGCGGGGACGATGCTGATGATCTGGATCAAAGGCTCCGAGACCCATACC
This sequence comes from Paracoccaceae bacterium, assembly GCA_046155885.1. GTDB lineage: Bacteria > Pseudomonadota > Alphaproteobacteria > Rhodobacterales > Rhodobacteraceae > JAOADN01. The sequence continues at coordinate 4,338 of JBJXFU010000145.1, read as the reverse complement.
GCCGAGCTTGTCCGCCGCTTCGACCGCGCGCCGAAACCCATGTACTACCAGCCCGCGTTCCTGAGGGTGGCGTGGGAGCAGTTCCTTCGCCAGACCGGCGCCACCGAGGCGACAGTCGACCCCGACGCCTTCGTCCGCTGGACCTATGCCAAGGCCCTGGCCCACCGCCAGCCCCGCTACGAGGCGATGGCGCGGAACTGGGGGGTGACGGTGACCGCCGAGGAGGTGGCGAAGGTGACGAGCGAAGCGGACTTCGTCGCTCTCGTGGCATCCGCGCTTGAGGCCGCCCGGTAGAGGGCCTATCTGGCGCTCTGACCGAGGACCGACATGCCCATCACCCTTCCCCCCAACCTTCCCGCCTTCGACGTCCTGTCGAAGGAAGGCGTCATGGTGATGTCCCCCGACCGGGCGGCGCATCAGGATATCCGGCCGCTGCGCATCGGCCTGCTCAACCTGATGCCGAAGAAGATCCAGACCGAAAACCAGTTCGCCCGCCTGATCGGCGCGACGCCGCTTCAGATCGACTTCCAGTTGATCCGGATGAGCGAGCACCTGACAAAGAACACCGCCGCCGAGCATATGGCCGCCTTCTACCGCCCCTTCTCCGAGGTGGCGGCGACGGGCGAGAGGTTCGACGGCCTCATCGTCACCGGCGCGCCGATCGAGCATCTCGACTTCGAAGAGGTCACCTACTGGGACGAGCTCCGCCGGGTCATGGACTGGACGCAGAGCCATGTGCATTCGACGGTCGGCATCTGCTGGGGCGGGATGGCGATGGCCTACCACTTCCTCGGCATCCCGAAGCACATTCTGGATGCCAAGGCCTTCGGCTGCTTCCGCCACCGGAACCTCGCCCCCGCCTCGCCCTTCCTGCGGGGGTTCTCGGATGATTTCGTCATCCCGGTCAGCCGCTGGACCGAAATGCGCGCGGGCGAGATCGAGGCGGCGGGACTGCGCATCCTGCTCGGTTCCGACGAGGTCGGGCCCTGCCTGATCGAGGACGCCGGGCACCGTGCGCTCTACATGATGAACCACTTCGAATACGACAGCGACACGCTGAAACAGGAATACGACCGCGACATTTCCGCCGGAACTCCGATCAACGTGCCGCTGAACTACTACCCCGACGACGATCCCGCGCGCCGGCCGCTCAACCGCTGGCGCAGCCACGGGCACTTGCTCTACGGGAACTGGATCAACGAGATCTACCAGACCACGCCCTTCGACCTCGGGGCGATCGGTGGCGGCTAGCCTGATCGCGGCAGCGGCGGTCGCCGCGTTCGCTATCCTGACCCTTCTGCGTGCCAGGCGCCGCGCCGTCCTGGCCGAAACGGCCTGGCCGCCGGAAGGCGAGCCTCTGACGCTGGGCGGCGTCCGGCTGCATGCCGTTGTCCGGGGCAGTGGTCCGGACGTCGTGCTGATCCACGGCGCCGCTGGCTCGGTCCGGGATTTCACTTTCGCCCTCCTGCCCAAGCTCGCCGAGCGCTACCGCGTGATCGCCATCGACCGGCCCGGGCACGGCCACAGCGACCGGGTCGCCGGGGCCGACGCTTTGTCCCTGCAGGCCCGGTTGCTCCGGCAGGCCACCGCCGTGCTTGGCGCCGGGTGCCCGATCGTCGTCGGGCACAGCTACGGCGCCTCGGTGGCGCTGCGCTGGGCGCTCGACGCGCCCGGAACCCTCGCCGGGCTTGTCGCCGTCGCCCCCGCCTCGCATCCTTGGGATACGGCACTGCCGCTCTACTACCGGATCACCTCGCATCCGCTCTTGCGCTATCCCGCGAACGCGCTCATCGCCGCCTGGGCGCCGCAGACCGCCGTCGACAGCGTCGTAGCCGATGTCTTCGCCCCCGATCCGGTCCCCGGCGGTTATCTCGCCCATTTCGGGCCGTCGATGTCGGCCCGCCTTTTCCCGCTGATCGAGAACGCGCGGCAGCGTCGGGCGTTGAAAGCCGAACTTGCGGCAATGGCGCCGCGATATCGGTCGATCGCTGTTCCTGTCGAGATCGTCCAGGGCGAGCGCGACCGCACCGTCGGGCTCGACCACCATGCGCGCGCCCTTGCCCGCGATCTTCCCTTGTCGCATCTGACGGTGCTTCCGGGTCACGGCCATATGCCGCATCACGCCGCGATGGAGGCGGTGATCCGGGCGGTCGACCGACTTGCCGCCGAACCTCCGCCCGACCTTCCGGACCGGGAGCCGCCGGCCCGGCCCTGGGTGCAGATGCACCGCCCGGCCCGTCCTCCGGACGCGGGCCGTTGATTGCGCGCGGCGGGACCGTCAGGATGATCGGGCGAACCCGAACCGGGCAGGAGAGCGACCGCCATGGCCAAGACTGAACATCCCGAAGTCCCCTTCGTCGGAGAGATCACGAAATTCTTCGAAAAGAAGGCGCCGGCAGACATCCGCAAGGCGATCCGCAACGCCGGCCGGAACGACATCCTGTCGGACGGCTTTCCCTACCGGGAAGAGATCGGCAAGGACGAGGCGAAGACGCGGATGGAGGCGCTCCAGCTTGAACTCGTGAAGATGCACTATGACATCCGGAACTCGGGAAAGCGCCTGGTCGTGCTGTTCGAGGGGCGGGACGCGGCCGGGAAAGGCGGCGCTATCGAGCGTATGCGCGAGAACATGAACCCCCGGGTCGCCCAGATCGTGGCGCTGCCCAAGCCCACCGAGCGCGAGGCCGCGCAGTGGTACTTCCAGCGCTACATCGACTGGCTGCCGGCGAAGGGCGAAATCGTCCTCTTCGACCGCAGCTGGTACAACCGGGCGCTGGTCGAGAAGGTGTTCGGATTCTGCACCGCCGACCAGCGGGCATTGTTCTTCCGCCAGCTTCCCGCCTTCGAACAGATGCTTGCCGACGAGGGCATCATCCTGGTCAAGCTCTGGCTTTCCGTCGACCGCGCCGAACAGCTCCGCCGTTTCCTCGACCGCGAGAAAGACCCGCTAAAGCAATGGAAACTAAGCTGGATCGACGTCGAAGGCCTGACGAAGTGGGATGACTACAGCAAGGCCATCGCCGAGACGATGGAGAAGACCCACCTGCCCTTCGCGCCCTGGACGGTGATCCTGTCGGACGACAAGGACCGCGCCCGCATCGCCGCCATCCAGACCGTGCTCAGCGCCGTCGACTATGCCGGCAGGAACCGGAAGGCCATCGGGGTGATCGACCCGCTTGTCTGCGGCGGCCCAGACCTTCTCTGATGGCCAAGCAGGGCTACCATCACGGCAACCTCCGGCAGGCGCTGGTCGACGCGGCGCTGCACCTGATCGAGGAACACGGGCCGCAGGGGTTCACCCTGTCGGACGCGGCCAAGCTTGCCGGGGTGACGCCGGCGGCCGTCTACCGCCACTTCGCCGGCCGTGACGACCTGATCGCGGAATGCGCCCGCCAGGGCTTCGAGGTCTTCGGCGACCTGATGGAGCATGCCTATGCGGGCGGCGTGCCTTCGGCGCTGACCGCGTTCGAGGCGACGGGGCGTGCCTATCTTGCCTTCGCGAAGCGGTTCCCGGGCTACTATCAGGCGATGTTCGAAAGCCGCATCTCGCTCGGCCGCACGCCGGAACTGGCCCGCGCGTCCGACCGTTCACGCGCCATCTTCGCCCGCGCGGCCGAGGCGCTTTCGGCCCATATCCCCGAAGGCCGCCGGCCACCGCCGGCGATGTTCGCGGCGCATGTCTGGGCGATGAGCCATGGCGTGGTCGAGCTTTACGCGCGCGGTGCCCCGGGAAGCCGGGCGCCTTTCCCGCCCGAGGAACTGCTGGAAACCGGGATCGGCATCTATCTGCGCGGGCTGGGGCTGATCCCGCCGGATGCGTGATCTCCGCCGGTGCCCCGGGTCCGGCCTGCCCTTCACCCGACGCATTCGATCAAGGGGCGTGGCGAGCCGCGATGCCGTTTGGCAGCCGCCGGGGCGGAAGAATGTTTCGCGGGAATGGCGCCCCCTTTTCCTGCCGGGGGACCCCGCCCATCCCCGCCGCAACCCCTTGCGGGCGCTGCATTGATCATCGGCTTCCGCAACGCTCGCAGGGTGCCGGAAACCCCCCGGCAATATGCCGGCAATATGCCATGCGATCGTATGGCTTTTGGTTAAGTTAACGTTAACGCGCATTGCATCCGCCCTGAATCGCGTCCTCCCTCCCTCCCCCCCCAACAGAGGGCGGCGCCCGGCCGCAGGGGGGCGCCCCAATGGCTTTGGTCCGCGCTTTATGGTGCCTCCAACCCCAACGGTGTTCCCGCAGGCTGCCGTTGCGGTGGCGCCCGCCCCCGAACGCAAATGGGGAGGGGCGGTCGGGCGCCGCCCGGGTGGCTCTCGCGGCTGTTCCGGGCAAGGGGG
>JBJXFU010000144.1:0-15880 GCA_046155885.1 Paracoccaceae bacterium | reverse complement strand
GCCGCCCGCCTGGCAGGCGCGCGGGCGGCCGCCGGTGCGTTCGCGGAAGGACGCCGGCCCTGCTGGGCGGGCGCCGGCGCCGCGCCCCCCGGAACGCGGAAGCGCGCCGTGGTCGAGGCCAGCGCATCCGCTTCGCGGGTCAGGGAATGGCTGGCCGCGCTGGTTTGCTCGAACATCGCCGCGTTCTGCTGCGTCACCTGGTCCAGTTCATTGACGGCCGTATTGATTTCGCCCAGGCCGACCGACTGCTCCCTGGCCGAGGCGGCGATTTCCGAGACGCGCGCGGCGATGTTGGTCACCGAGGTGACGATCCCCTTCAGCGCGTCGCCGGCCTGGCCGACAAGCCCGACCCCGCGCCGCACCTGGGTGGAGGAAGCCGAGATCAGGTCATTGATCTCCCTTGCGGCGTCGGAGGAGCGCTGCGCCAGCGCCCGGACCTCGGAAGCGACGACCGCGAAGCCCCGTCCCGCCTCGCCCGCGCGCGCCGCCTCGACCCCCGCGTTCAGCGCCAGAAGGTTGGTCTGGAAGGCGATGTCGTCGATGACACCGATGATCTTCGAGATCTTCTCGGAGGAGGAGCTGATCTCCGCCATCGCGGACACCGTCTGCTGAACCACCGTCCCGGACGCCTCGGCGGACTGCTTGGCATCTTCCACCACGCGGTTCGCCTCGGCCGCGCCTTCGGCCGCGGATCTGACCGAAGAGGTCAGCTGGTCGAGCGCGGCCGCCGTCTCTTCCAGTGTGGCGGCCTGCCTCTCGGTGCGGCGCGACAGGTCGTCGGCGGCGTTCGAGATTTCCTTGACTTCCCCGGTGATCGATTGCGCGTTGTCGATCACCGCGGTGATCGCCTGCGCCAGACGGTCTACGGCGGCGTTGAAATCGGCGCGGAGCGTTTCGTAGTCGGCCCCGAACGCCTCTTCGATCCGGGTGGTGAGGTCGCCGTCGGCAAGCCGGCTCAGCGCTATCCGGAGCTGGTCGACGACGCGTTTCTGGGCCGCCTCGAGCTCTTCCCGGGCTTCCGCGGCGCGGTGCAGCGAAGCGTCCGCCTCGGTGACATCGTTGGCCAGGAACGACACACGCATCAGCTTTCCGGCATGATCCGGGATCGGCCCGAAGCCCCCTTCCAGCAGAACGTCGCGCCCGCCCGGGGGCGCCACGCGGAACCGGCCGAGCACCGAATCGCCGCGCCGCAGCCGGTCCCAGATTTCCGCGAGCGAGGGCGCGCCGTCGACCGGTGTCACGAAATCCGCGCAGGCCCGGCCGACAAAGGCCTCTTCGCTGGTTCCGGTTGACGCGCGCAGGTTCTCGTTGGCCGAAACGACCCGTCCCTGATCGTCGAACAGCATCATCGCCTGGCTGCGGCCAAGTGCTTTCAGAATGGCGCCGTTCTGGCGGTCGAGCGTGATGTCCTTCCATTCGAGGACCAGCCCGAGCGTACCTTCCCCGTCGCGGGTCACTTCAGCGGCACTAAGTTCGATCTGGGCGTCGCCAAGCTTGATCTCGGTCCGCATGGGAAGACCGCCGGGTGCCGCGATCGTTCGGCGGACATCGTCCGGAACGGCACGGAACGCCTCAAGGCTCATCCCCAGAAGCGCATCCGGCGTGAAAGCGGAGTTGATCTTGCGGATTTCCGGCGCAAGCGCCGTGAGCAGCGCCTTGGCGGCCGGGTTAACGAACTTGATGGTGCAGTCGCGGTCCAGCATCATCAGCGACGCCGAGGCACCTTCCAGAGCCGCGCTCTTGAAGGCGCTTTCGCGCGCCGCGCCCTCGCCGGCGGCAAGCGTGTCGCGCACCCCGGCCAGCGAGCGCGCCATGACCCCGAGTTCGTCCCCGCGCGCGGTTCCGGTCACTTCGGCGGCGTAGTTGCCCTTGCCGATCTCGGCGACAGCGCCAGCGGCGGTGCGGATCGGCCGAGCGACGGAACGGCCGACGAAGAAGCCGACAACGATGACGACAAGAAGCGCGACGGCCGAACCTTCGGCCATCAGGAGCACCATCTTCCGGACGGGAACAAGCACTTCTTCCAGCGACTGCTCCACCAGCACGGTGTAGGGAATATCGCCGTGCGCATAGGGGGCGGTGACGATGATCGAGGGCTGTCCGTCCATCCCCGGGCCGGTATGCACCTTGACGCCGGCCGGGTCGGTTTCGCCAAGGATCTCAGGCGGCACCTGGGTTCTCAGGACGTCGGGTTCCCCGTCCTTGGTCCTGTTGCTGCGCAGCAGACCATCCGGGCCGACCAGCATCGCAAGGCCTGTCTCGCCGAGACCCGAACGGCGCTGCATCCGCTCATCCACGGCGCCCGTCGCGAGCTGTACGGCGATGGCGCCGACCAGCTTGCCTCCTTCATCGAAAACCGGCGCCGCGGCGAAGCTTGCGGAAACACCGGCCGACGGCGCGTGGAAATCGATGTCGGAGAAGGCGATCTGCCCGGGTTCGGCGGCTTCGAGAACCTGGCGCGCGACCTGCGCGAGACCCGTGTCCTTCCATTGCCCCGTCCTGAGATTGCTGGCGAAGTCAGGTTCTTTCGTCACCGAGTAGATGACGTCGCCGTTTGGCGCGATCAGGAACAGCTCGTAATAAGTGCCCGAGTTGACAAGGTTGGCGAAGCTCGGGTGATACCTTCTGTGCGCGAGGTTGTAGGGGGAGTAGCTCGCCCCCTGAATGAGCTTGTGGCGTTCCGACGGAGGGTTCGGGTTGTCGTTGACATATTCCTTGGTCAGGATTTCGCCCGGATCTCCGTCGGCACGCAATTTGTTGAACCCGTCTTCGAGCTCGACGAGGGCACTCACGAAGGACGGGTCCGAGGCGCGCACCTGAATTTCGGTCCGGTAGGCGTTCTGGGTTGCCCGCAACGCCTCGACCCGGGATTGCGCGACCGCAATGAGGCGTGTTTCGGCCGCCTCAAGAAGGGCGGATCTGCCCTGCCATTTGGCGACAATCGCGGTGGCGAGCGTAGCCGCGAGAGCGAGCATTAAGATGCTCGCGGGAAGCTTGACGGCCAGGGGAATGCGGTTGAATGCGCGGATCATGTCATCTCCACTCAGATCGGCGGCGCGCGGTCGCGCCCGATGGGTGGCACAGCGCCACCGGGGCGCACCGTCGCCGGTCTGGCTGAAGATTCACTTAAGTCCGTTCAGGCCTGTCGCGGCCGGGCCCGGATGTACTCCGCCAGCGCCAGCGTCGAGCCGTCCTTGCCCTCGCCGGCGTCACGCCCGTCGAGCACCGGGGCCAGCGCGAGAGCAAGTTCCTTGCCCAGCTCGACCCCCCACTGGTCGAAGGAATTGATCCCGAGAATCACGCCTTCGACGAAGACGCGGTGTTCGTAAAGTGCCACGATCCGGCCGAGCGTCGCGGGGGTAAGCGTGCGGTAGGCAAGCGTCGTCGAGGGGCGGTTGCCGGGAAACACCCGGTGGCGCGCCTGCCGGTCGAGCTCGTCGCCGGTCAGGCCCTTCTTCGCCATGATGGCCGTCGCTTCCTCCAGCGACCGGCCGCGCAGCAGCGCCTCGGACTGGGCCAGGCAATTGGCGACCAGCAGCCGGTGCTGGTGGGCAAGGTCGGGCTCGTGCCCTTCCGCGGCCACCAGGAACTCGCAGGGGATCACGCGCGTGCCCTGGTGGATGAGCTGGTAGAACGCGTGCTGCCCGTTGGTCCCCGGCTCGCCCCAGACCACCGGCCCGGAGTGACGCGCAAGGTTGTGGCCGTCCATGCCGACGCGCTTGCCGTTGCTCTCCATCTCAAGCTGCTGAAGGTAGGCCGGCAGGCGTGAAAGGCGCTGGTCATAGGGCAGGACGGCGCGCGTGGCATAGCCACAGATCTGGTTGTGCCAGATGCCCACCAGCGCAAGCAGCACCGGCAGGTTCTCGGCGAAGGGCGCCTCGCGGAAATGCGCGTCCATCTCCGCGCCGCCCGTCAGGAAGGCGCCGAAGTTCTCCGGCCCGATCGCCAGCATCAGCGACAGCCCGATCGGCCCCCACATCGAATAGCGCCCGCCGACCCAGTCGCCGAAGCCGAAGACGCGGTCGTCGGGGATGCCGAAGGCGGCGGTCTTGTCCAATGCGGTCGAGACGGCGGCGAACTGCGCGGCGGGGTCGGCGACGCGGGCGGCCATCCAGGCGCGCGCGGTTTCGGCGTTGGTCATCGTCTCGATGGTGGTGAAGGTCTTCGAGGCGACGATGACCAGCGTCGTCTCCGCGTTCAGGCCCCGCAGCGTGTCGCTGACATGCGCGCCATCGACGTTCGAGACGAAATGCGCGCGCGGCCCGTCGGCATAGGGCGAAAGCGCGATCGCGGCCATCGCCGGGCCAAGGTCGGACCCGCCGATGCCGATATTGACCACGTCGGTGATCCGCCCGCCCTGCCCGGCAAACCGGCCCGACCGCACCGCCCGGGCGAAGTCCGCCATCCGCGCATGCGTCGCGCGCACCTCGGGCATCACGTTCCGCCCGTCGACGTAGACGATCGCGCCAAGGTTCCTCAGCGCGGTATGCAGAACCGCGCGGCCTTCGGTTTCGTTGATCTTCGCCCCCGCGAACATCGCCTCTCGCCGCGCCGCCACCTGCGACGATTCGGCCAGGCAAATCAGCAGGTCACGGGCATGGGCGTCGATATTGGTTTTGGAGTAGTCGAAAAGGAAATCGCCGAAGCGCGCCGAGAACAGCGCGGCTCTTCTTTCATTCTCGAACAATTTCAGGATCGGCCGGTCCGCCACGTCGCGATGATGGAAGGTCAGGTCGTCCCAGACGGAATTCATCGGCAGCCCCCTCGAAGGTTACGCGGCCCAATGGACCGTTGCGTTGGACAGGACGGCACGCACCGGCGCCGCCTCGGGCGGCAGGTTGCGGGCCTCCTCGATGGCGCGGCGCTTGTCGGCCCCGGTGATGAGGATGTGGATGGACATCGCATCGGCCAGCACCCGCGCTGTCAGCGTGATCCGCAGCTCGCCCGCGCCCTCGGCCCGCATCGGCAGCAGGATCGGCGCATCCGGCGCCATCGCCTCGGCCAGCCGGTCGGCGCCGGGGAAAAGCGAGGCCGTGTGCATGTCCGCCCCCATGCCCAGAAGCAGGACCGAGATCGGCAGGCTGGGCGCGATCGCCGCCGCCAGCCCGTCGACCGAGGCCTCGGGCAGCATCGTGTCGGCATAAAGCGGCAGAAACTCCGCCGCCTTCGCCTCGTTCACCAGAAGCCGCGCCTTCAGGAGCCGGGCGTTCGACCGCTCATGCGTTTCCGGCACCCAGCGTTCGTCGTTCAGGAAGACCGTGACCCGGTGCCAGTCGAGCTTCAGCCCCGAGAGCACGTCGAAGACCGGCCCGGGTGTCGTGCCACCCGGCACGCAGAAGCTGACCCGTTCGTTCTGCCGCAGCGCCTGGTTCAGGTCGCTCGCGAGCCGGTCGGCGAGCGAGAACATCATCAGCTCCCGGTCGGGATATTCGACGAGGGTCATTCGCGAATCTCCCGCCACCTCCGCCCGTCGCGGTGCAGCAACATAAGCGCATCCTCGGGCCCCGAGGAACCCGCGTCATAACCCATCGGCTTGTCTCCGCGCCCCTCCCAGCCGTCGATCAGCGGGTCGGTCCAGGCCCAGGCGGCCTCGACCTCGTCGCCGCGCATGAACAGCGTCTGGTTGCCGCGAATCACATCCATGATCAGCCGCTCATAGGCATCGGGGATATCCGCCCCCTCCTCTCCGAGTGCATCGGCGAAGGACATGTCAAGCGGCACCTCGGTCAGCCGCATGCCTCCCGGCCCCGGTTCCTTGATCATCACGTTCAGCGTCATGCCTTCGTTCGGCTGCAGCCGGATCGTCAGCACATTCTCGCGCCAGCCGTCGCTTTCACCGAAGATCGAATGCGGCGGCTCCTTGAAGACGATGGCGATTTCCGATGCCCGGGCGCGCAGCTTCTTGCCGGTACGCAGATAGAAGGGCGCGCCCTTCCAGCGCCAGTTGGCGATCTCGACCTTCATCGCGATATAGCTTTCGGTGCGGCTGGCGGGGTTTTCGGCATCCTCGACATAAGACGGAACGCCAGTCCCGTCGGTGCGCTGGTGGCCACGGTACTGGCCGCGCACGATGTTCTCGGGAGGCACCGGCTCCAGCGCCCGGATCACCTTCAGCTTCTCGTCGCGCACCGCGTCGGGGTCGAACTTGTAGGGCGGCTCCATCGCGATCAGGCAGAGAAGCTGCATCATGTGGTTCTGCACCATGTCCCGCATGGCGCCCGACTTGTCGTAATAGGCTCCCCGGCCGCCCACCCCCACCGTCTCGGCGACGGTGATCTGCACATGGTCGACATGGCGGGCGTTCCACAAGGGCTCGAACAGGATGTTGGCGAAGCGCACGGCCATCAGGTTCTGCACCGTCTCCTTGCCCAGGTAGTGGTCGATCCGGTAGATCTGCTTTTCCGCGAAATGCGCCGCCAGCGTCGCGTTCAGCTCCATCGCCGTTGCCAGATCGCGGCCGAAGGGCTTTTCGACCACGATGCGGCTCGCGGGCGTCGCGATCCCGTGCAGGTGCAGCCGCTCGGCCAGCGCGCCGAAAAGGTTCGGGGCGACCGAAAAGTAGAAGGCGGTCACCACGTCCTTCCTGACCAGTTCGCGAAGCTGCGGCCAGCCCGCCTCGCCGGTCGCATCGATGGCGACATAGTGCAGCCGGTCTACGAACCGCGCGATGGTGGCGGGATCGCGCTTCGCGGCCCCCACGAACTCCGCGATCGCCGCCTCGGCCTGGGCACGGAAGCCCGCGTCGTCGAGCTGCGCCCGCGCCACCCCGATGATGCGCGCGCCGTCCGGCATCTGGCCGGCGAGGAAACGGCGATAAAGGCCGGGGATGATCTTCCTCCGGGCCAGATCGCCGGTGCCGCCGAAGACCACGAGGTCGAAGGGCTCGACCGGGATGACGCGGGAAACCATGTTCGGGGCCTTTCTGAGCCGGCGGTCGTCGGCATGGGGTCGTGTTAGCGCTAACCGAGGCGGCTCATACCCCCCGTGCCCGACCAAGTCTAGCATCGGGCGGAAGCCGGGGCCATTCATCACTCCGGCAAGCGCTTTTCCCGCAGACGGGAATTCCGCCTTTCGCCCTGCCGCCAAAGGGCGTAAATCCCTCGCCCATCACCGGACGGGACCCATGGGCGACACGATCATCGAGCGCTGCGAGGCAAGAGGGATGCGGCTGACCGAGCAGCGCCGCACCGTGGCCCGGGTGATCGAAGACGCCGCCGACCACCCCGATGTCGAGGAACTCTACCGCCGGGCCGCGGCCGCCGACCCGCGCATATCCCTCGCCACGGTGTACCGTACCGTGAAGCTCTTCGAAGAGGCCGGAATCCTCGGCCGGGTCGAATTCGGCGACGGCCGCGCCCGCTACGAGGACGCGACGCGCGACCACCACGACCACCTGATCGACCTGACCACCGGCGCGGTGATCGAGTTCGTGGATCCCGAAATCGAGGAACTGCAGAACCGGATCGCCCGCCGCCTCGGCTACCGGCTCAAGGGGCACCGTCTCGAACTCTACGGGGTGCCCGAGGCGACGGCCGCCGAGCGGAACGACGGCTGAGTGCATTTGCCAGCCGACGCCGCCCAGCGAAGCAATCTGCGCGCCTGCCTGGCGATGACCCTGGGCATGGCCTTCTTCGGCGCCGAGGACCTGTTCCTGCGCAATTCCGCCCTCGCGCTTCCGCCGGGCCAGGTGCTGGCGACAATGGGCGCGGGCGGCTTCCTTCTGTTCGCCGCTCTCGCCCGGCAGCAGGGGCAGCCGCTCGTGTCGCGGGCCTTCCTCCACCCAACCGTGATGATCCGCAACCTGGGCGAGGCGCTCGCCTCGATGGCCTTCATCCTTGCCCTGTCGCTTCTGCCGCTGTCGCTGAACGCGGCACTTCTGCAGGCCGCGCCGCTGGTCCTGACGGCGGGCGCGGCGCTTTTTCTGGGCGAGCGCGTCGGCTGGCGCCGCTGGGCGGCCGTCGGCGCAGGCTTCGGCGGCGTCCTGCTGATCGTCCGGCCCGGCACCGGGGACTTCCAGTGGCCGGTGCTTCTCACCCTCTTCTCGGTGCTCATGCTGACCGCGCGCGACCTCGCGACCCGGCGGGCGCCGGCGGATATCGGCACCGCGCAGCTGACCGCCTGGGCCTATGCGGCCATCGTGCCGGCGGGGCTCTCGCTGATGCTGCTGATGGGCCAGGCCCCGGTCCGCCCGCAAGCCTCTTCCGCCGTCGATCTGATCGGCGCGCTGCTCTGCGGCGTCTTCGGCTACTATGCGATCACCGCCGCGACTCGCCTGGGCGAGGCCTCGGTCATCGCGCCCTTCCGGTACACGCGGCTCGTCTTCTCGCTTGCTTTGGCCATCGTCGTCCTGAACGAACGCCCCGACGCGCTGACCTTGGCCGGTGCGGCGATCGTCATCGCCTCTGGGCTCTACACCTTTGCGCGCGAAGCCCGGCGGCGGCGCGGCGCCGCCCTTCGCATGGACGCTTCCCCGGCACCCGGCCAGCCGCTATAGAGCCCCCGCAACCAGCCCGGAGCGCCCGACCATGAGCACCATCGTCGACATTCATGCCCGCGAAATCCTCGACAGCCGCGGCAATCCGACCGTCGAGGTGGATGTGACGCTCGAAGACGGCACGATGGGCCGCGCCGCCGTGCCCTCGGGCGCCTCGACCGGCGCGCACGAGGCGGTGGAGCGGCGCGACGGCGACAAGGCGCGCTACAAGGGCAAGGGCGTGCTCGAGGCGGTGGCGGCGGTGAACGGCGACATAGCCGAGAACCTGGTCGGCGAAGACGCGACCGAACAGGTGGCGCTCGACCGGCTGATGATCGAACTCGACGGGACGCCCAACAAGGGGCGGCTCGGCGCGAACGCCATCCTCGGCGTGTCGCTGGCGGTGGCCAAAGCCGCGGCGGAGTTCACCTCGCAGCCGCTCTTCCGCTACGTCGGCGGCACTTCGGCGCGTATCCTGCCGGTGCCGATGATGAACATCATCAACGGCGGCCAGCACGCCGACAACCCCATCGACATCCAGGAATTCATGATCATGCCCGTCGCCGCGCCCACCCTGCGGGACGCCGTGCGCTGGGGGTCGGAAGTTTTCCACACCCTGAAGAAGGAACTCCACGACGCCGGCCACAACACCGGCATCGGCGACGAAGGCGGCTTCGCCCCGAACCTGAAATCGGCGCGCGAGGCGCTGGATTTCATCGTCAGGGCGGTCGAGAAGGCGGGCTACAAACCCGGTAGGGACATTTTCCTGGCGCTCGACTGCGCCGCCACGGAATACTTCAGGAACGGCAGGTACGAGCTTGAGGGGGAAGGAAAATCCCTGACCTCCCAGGAAAACGTCGACTACCTCGCCGCGCTGGTCGCCGACTACCCCATCGCCTCGGTCGAGGACGGCATGGCCGAAGACGACTGGGCGGGCTGGAAAGCGCTGACCGATCGCCTTGGCGGGAAGACCCAGCTGGTCGGAGACGACCTCTTTGTGACCAACCCCAAACGCCTGGCCGAGGGGATCGCGAAGGGTTGCGCCAACTCGATGCTGGTCAAGGTCAACCAGATCGGCACCCTGACCGAGACGCTGGCCGCCGTCGAGATGGCGCACCGCGCGCGCTTCTCCAACGTGATGAGCCACCGCTCGGGCGAGACCGAGGACGCCACCATAGCCGACCTCGCCGTGGCGACGAACTGCGGGCAGATCAAGACCGGATCGCTGTCGCGGTCCGACCGGCTGGCCAAGTACAACCAGCTGATCCGCATCGAGGAAATGCTGGGCGAGACGGCGGAATACGCGGGCCGCACGGTACTGCGGGGTTAGGCGCCGCCCGTTCCGACCGGATTCGTCGTGCTCCGGCCGGAAATGGCCCTTGGTCAGAAGGCAATTCGCGGTGATCCGGCCCGCAACGCAGCCGATGCCCCGTCACAGCGCCACCTTGTATTCCTGCGCCGTGTTGCCGCCGTCCACCACGACCAGCTGCCCGGTCACATAGCTTGCCTCGTCCGAGGCAAGGAAGGCCGCCACATGCCCCACCTCCTCCGGCCGCCCGGGCCGCCCCACGGGCGTGTACCTCCCGGCGGTGAGCTCGGCCTCGCTGGACGAGCCAGTGGCGATCCAGCCGGGCCCGACACAGTTGACCGTGATCCCGAATGGCCCGTTCTCGATCGCCAGGCACCGCGCCATACCCAGCAGCCCGGCCTTGGCCGAGGCATAGATGCCCGAGCCCGCGATCCCGACAACCGGACCGGTCACCGACGAGATATGGACGATCCGGCCCCGCCGCTGGTCCCGCATCCCGGGAAGAACCGCCCGGGTCATGTAGAATGCGGTGGTCAGCGAAATCGCGATCCCATGCGCCCAGGCCGCGTCGCTGGCGGTGTGCAGGGGCGCACCCGGAAGATCGACGCCCGACTGCACCATTCCGGCATTGTTGATCAGGATGTCGACCGGCCCCAGCGCCTCTTCCACCCCGGCAAGCAGCCGCTCCGCCTCGTCGGCCCTGGTCAGGTCGGCGCGCGCCGCGTGCACCTCCGGCCCGAGTTCCGCCCGGCGGTCGAAAATGCGGCCGGTCGTCGAACTGACCGCCACCCGCGCCCCCCGTTCCCGCAAGACCCGCGCCACCGCAAAACCGATCCCCTCGGCGCTTCCCGCCCCCGTCACCAGCGCCACGCGCCCTTCGACCCCGGCCATCTCTGCCCCCTCCCCTTGCTTCCGATGCGGGAAGGCTAGACCATGCCCGGGCCGAGCCGAACCCCCGGGGGGCAAAGGAGCGTATGGACGAGGCCCGCCGCCTGATCGGGGCACTTGCGCTCACCCCTCACCCGGAGGGCGGCTGGTACCGCCAGACCTGGGCCGCAAGGGCCGAACCGGGCGAACGGCCCGCCGGAACCGCGATCCTCTTCCTTCTGCGCGCCGGCGAGCGCAGCCACTGGCACCGGGTCGACGCCGACGAAATCTGGCATTTCCATGCGGGCGGCCCGCTGCGGCTTTCGGTGTCGCAGAATGCCGAAGGACGGGCCCGCGACCTCGTCCTCGGCCCGGGCGTGCTGACAGGGGAAATGCCGCAGATCGTCGTTCCGGCGGCGCATTGGCAATCGGCGGTTCCCTTCGGTGCCTGGACCCTCGCCTCCTGCACCGTCAGCCCGGGCTTCCGCTTCGAGGGCTTCGAACTGGCGCCACCCGGCTTCGATATTCCGCGCTGACGTTCCGGATGGCGGCGCGCCGGCGCCGCGCCCCGCCGAAGCGGCCTGCCCGCAGACGTGCCCCGGCGGGCGACGGCCCGTCCCGCCGCTTGACACCGGTCCTGTTGCTCACCCCAACTCCGCCACATGAACCATGCCGAGTTCCTCCGCACGCTGCCGGACGACGCCCGCCTCAGCCTCACCGAAACCTCCGACCGGGCGGGTCTGGCGCACCTCGCCGGTCATGTCGGCCTGCTGGCCCTGACCGGCACCCTCATCGCGCTTCGCGTCCCGCTCTGGCCGCTGCTCCTGCCCATCCACGGCACCCTGCTGGTCTTTCTCTTCACCCTCGAACACGAATGCACCCACCGCACCCCCTTCCGCTCGCCGCGCCTCAGCGACCTGACCGGCCGGCTCTGCGGTGTCCTGCTGCTCTTGCCCTTCGAATGGTTCCGCGCCTTCCACCTGGCGCATCACCGCTGGACCAACATCCCCGGCAAGGATCCCGAACTCGCCACGCCGAAGCCCGAAACCCCCGGCGCGTGGCTCCGGCATGTCTCGGGCCTGCCCTTCTGGGCCGCCGGCGCCCGCCTGACCATCCGCCTTGCCCTCGGCCGCGAACGCGCGCCCTACCTGCCGCCGCGCGCCCTGCCCCGGATGCGGCGCGAGGCGCGGGCCATACTGGCCCTCTATGCGCTGGCGGCACTATCCCTCCTTGCCACGCCCCTTATCCTCTGGGTCTGGATCGTCCCCGCGCTTCTCGGCCAGCCCCTGCTTCGCCTCTACCTCCTGGCCGAACACGGCGACTGCCCGAAAGTGGCCGACATGTTCCTGAACACCCGGACCACCTTCACCAACCGCTGCGTCCGCTTCCTCGCCTGGAACATGCCCTATCACGCCGAACACCACGTCCTTCCGGCGGTACCGTTCCACCGTCTTCCCGACCTGCACCAACGGATGCGCACGCATCTGAAGGTCACGGCCGAAGGGTATGCCGCCTTCACCCGCGATTACCTGGCCCGCCGCATCTGAGCGCCCACCGGCGTGGCGCAGATCGCGCTGGCGCAGTTCCGGCGGGACGGATACTCAGGCGCGCATGACCGCCACCCCCGACACAGCGCCCAGCGGCGACACCGCCGAGGGCTTCGCCTACGCGCTCGGGGCCTATG
Source organism: Paracoccaceae bacterium (assembly GCA_046155885.1). Lineage (GTDB taxonomy): Bacteria > Pseudomonadota > Alphaproteobacteria > Rhodobacterales > Rhodobacteraceae > JAOADN01. The sequence continues at coordinate 3,547 of JBJXFU010000144.1, read as the reverse complement.
TGCTCTGGGGTTTCCTGCCGCTCTACATGCACGCGCTGGCAAACGTCCCGGTGGCCGAGGTGATCGCCCACCGGGTGATCTGGTCGGTCCCGGTCGCCCTCCTTGTTCTTCTCTGGCGCCGGCGCACCGGCGCCCTCGCCTCGGCGCTCCGCAATCCCCGCTGGCTGGCGATGGCGGCGCTCACGTCGGTGCTGCTGTCGGCCAACTGGGGGATCTACGTCTGGGCGGTCGGGTCCGGCCACACCGTCGACGCGGCGCTCGGCTACTACATCAACCCGCTTTTCAGCGTCCTGCTCGGCGCGCTCCTTCTCGGCGAACGCCTCGACCGGCTGCAGATGCTCGCCGTCGGGCTCGCCGCCGCCGCCGTCGCCGTCCTGACCTGGGAGGCAGGCCGGGTGCCCTTCGTGGCGCTGGGCCTGACCGTCACCTGGGGTTTCTACGCCTACCTGAAGCGGCGGCTGCCCATCGGCCCCAACCAGGGCTTCACGCTGGAAGTCCTCCTGTTGTCGCCCCTCGCGCTGTTCTGGGTCTTCCGCCTCGCCCTTACCGGCGAAAGCCACTTCCTGACCGGCTCCCTCCGCGACACGCTGCTGCTCGCGGGCTGCGGCTTCGTCACCGCAATTCCCCTGATGCTCTACGCCAACGGCGCCAAGGGGTTGCGCCTGTCGACCATCGGGATCCTGCAATACACCGCGCCGTCGCTGATCCTGGTCTCGGCCGTCTTTCTTCTCGGCGAGGAATTCGGGTCCGCCGAAAAGCTGGCCTTCCCGATGATCTGGGCCGCCCTCGGCCTCTACAGCTTCGCGTTCCTGCGGCAGAACCGGCAGCGCGCAGCAAGCTGAGCGGTCCTACCCGCCCTGCGGTCGGCTGACCTGCCCGCCGCCAACCGCGGTCGCGACACCGGTTGTCCCGGGGCCCGAGGTCGGCAGCCCGTAAAGCACGCGCACCGCGAGGTGACCGAAGGCCTGCGCCTCGATCATGTCGCCATCCAGACCCGCCTCCTCGACCGCCAGGACCGGGCAGGCGAAACCGGCCGCAAGACGGTCCATCAGCGCGCGGTTCCGCCGTCCGCCGCCGCTGACAAGCAGCGCGCCGGGGGGGGCCGGAAAGTGCTCGCCGCCACGGATCGCCGCCACGGCGGCGCAGGCCGAAAGGGTCGCGGCCGCATCGGCGTCCGACAGGCCCGCAACCGCCGGCAGCAGCCAGGCGAAATCGTTGCGGTCAAGCGACTTCGGCGGCATCCGGTGGAAAAAGGGATGCGCCAGGAAGCGCTCCACAACGCCGGGGTCGGGCGCCCCGGCGCGCGCGAGCGCGCCGTCTTCGTCCAGCGCCGCGCCGCGCCGCGCCCGCATCAGATCATCGATGGGCGCGTTGGCGGGACCGGTGTCGAAGGCAAGGCACGCCCCGGGCGCATCCGGCGCCGGCGCGGCGGGGTCAACCCAGGTCACGTTGCCGACCCCGCCGAGATTGAGAAACGCCACCGGCCCGCCCAGCGCCAGCCGCCGGGCCAGGGCGAAGTGATAGAACGGCGCAAGCGGCGCCCCCTGCCCGCCAAGCCGCACGTCGGCCGAGCGGAAATCCCAGATCACCGGCCGGCCCAGCACTTCGGCCAGCACCGCGCCGTCACCCGCCTGATGCGTGCCGCGCCCGGCTGGTTCATGCGCAAGCGTCTGGCCGTGAAAGCCGATCAGGTCGGCCCGGCCGGCAAGCGGGGCGAGCGCTTCGGCATGGGCCGTCTCGACCACCTCGGCCGCCTCGGCCACCCCGGGATCGCCCGGCCAGCGGCCCAGCGCGGCCCGGATCGCCTCCCGCTCGGCTCCGGAGTAGGGCCGATAGGCCGTCTCGCCGAATTCCAGCACGGTCTCGCCGTCGGTCAGGACCAGCGCCGCGTCCACCCCGTCCATCGAGGTCCCCGACATCGCGCCCAAGGCCCAGAGCGGCGCGCGTTCGATCATGCCCTTCCCCTCGCCCGGCGCCGCCGGTATATCCAGCAAGCCCCCGCCCGGGCCCGAGAATGGACGAAGCCGCGATGACCTACCACCCGAAATCCGAATTCCTCTCGGTGATGATGGCGCGGGGCTTTCTTGCCGACTGCACCGATTACCAGGGGCTGGACGAGGCCTGCGCCAAGGGCGTGGTTCCGGGCTATATCGGCTTTGATGCCACCGCGAAGTCGCTGCACGTGGGCAGCCTCATCCAGATCATGATGCTGCGCTGGCTGCAGAAGACCGGCGGCAAGCCCATCGTGCTGATGGGCGGCGGCACCACCAAGGTGGGCGACCCATCCTTCCGCGCCGAGGAACGCCCGCTCCTGTCGCCCTCCGAAATCGACGCCAACATCGCCGGGATCAGGCGGGTGTTTTCCTCCTACGTGACCTTCGGCGAGAGCGCCGGCGACGCGATCATGGTCAACAACGCCGAGTGGCTGGACGCGCTGAACTACCTCGACTTCCTGCGCGACATCGGGCGGCATTTCTCGATCAACCGGATGCTCAGCTTCGAAAGCGTCAAGTCGCGGCTGGACCGCGAGCAGTCGCTGTCGTTCCTCGAATTCAACTACATGATCCTGCAGGCCTATGACTTCCTGGAACTGCACCGCCGCTACGGCTGCCTTCTGCAGATGGGGGGGTCGGACCAGTGGGGCAACATCGTCAACGGCATCGACCTGACGCGGCGCATACTCGACCGCGAGATCTACGGGCTGACCTCGCCGCTGCTAACCACCAGCGACGGGCGGAAGATGGGCAAAAGCCAGTCAGGCGCGGTCTGGCTGAACGGTGACATGCTGAGCTCCTACGAGTTCTGGCAGTTCTGGCGTAACACGACCGATGCCGATGTCGGGCGGTTCCTGAAGCTCTACACCGAGCTTCCGGTCGCGGAATGCGAGCGGCTGGGCCGCCTCGGCGGGTCCGAGATCAACGCCGCCAAGATCATCCTTGCCAATGAAGTGACCGGCCTCCTGCACGGCCGCGACGCGGCGGCGGCGGCCGAAGCCACGGCGCGCGAGGTGTTCGAGCGGGGGGGCGTGGGCGACGGCCTGCCGACGCTGACGCTGTCGCCCGACGAGGTGGGCGGCGGGATCAGCCTCGCCCAGCTCATCGTCCGCTCCGGCCTCGCGAAGTCGGGCAAGGACGCCAAGCGGCTGATCGCCGAGGGCGGCGCGCGGGTCAACGACGAAGTGGCGACGGATGCCGGGCGGATGTTCGGGGCTGGGCACTTCGCCGAACCGCTGAAGCTCACGGCGGGGAAGAAGCGGCACGCGCTGGTGACGCTGGGCTGAGGGACCGGCGGAATGTCCCTCAGAGGGACAAGTTAGAGCGCTTTGCAGCCGACCTGAATTGCCCTTGAATCGTCCGGGCGCACCGGAGGGCGGCGCCCGACCGCGCGGGGGGGGCGCCGACGGCTTCGGTCCGCGCTTTATGGTGCCTCCAACCCCAACGGTGTTCCCGCAGGCTGCCGGTGCGGTGGCGCCCGCCCCCGAACGCAAATGGGGAGGGGCGGTCGGGCGCCGCCCGGGTGGCTCTCGCGGCTGTTCCGGGCAAGGGGG
>JBJXFU010000135.1:0-46049 GCA_046155885.1 Paracoccaceae bacterium | reverse complement strand
GATCCCGATGATGTTGTCGCCGGCGGTGGTCGGGAACTTCTGGACCTTTCTCTACCAGCCGCAGATCGGGCTCGTGAACTACACTGTCGAGCTTCTGACCGGAACTCCGGCGAATTCCTTCTCGATGCTTGGCCCCGGCGGCCTTGCGCCCTGGTCCATTGTGATCGTCGACACCTGGATGTGGACGCCCTTCGTGATGCTGATCTGCCTCGCGGGCCTCAGGTCGATCCCCGACTACATCTACGAGGCGGCCGAGGTCGACCGCGCCTCGAAGTGGCGGCAGTTCTGGACCATCACCGTGCCGATGGCGCTGCCGTTCCTGATGCTGGCGGTGCTCTTCCGCGGGATCGAGAATTTCCGGATGTTTGACCTTGTGGTTCTCTTGACCGGCGGCGGTCCGGGCAACGAGACGCTGCTGGCCTCGATCGACCTCAAGCGCGAGGCCTTCGAGAAGTGGCGGACGGGCTATTCCTCGGCCTACGCGATCATCCTCTTCGTGACCGTCTTCGGCCTTGCCTCGATCTACGTGAAGGCGCTGAACAAGGTGAAAGAAAGATGAGCGCCTATTCGATCACCGAGCCGGGCCGCTCGTCGAAGTGGATCGCGGGCCTCTTGGTCGTGACCTACACGATCATCACGCTCCTGCCGCTGGTCTGGATCATCTCGACCAGTTTCAAGTCGGGCCCCGACTCGATCAGCTACCCGCCCAAGGTCTTCTTCCAGCCGACGCTGGAGGGCTATGTGAGCCTGTTCACCACGCAGACGCGGCCGGCGGCCAACGAGCTGGCGAACCTTCCGCCCCCCGAAACCTGGTACGACGGGATCGCCCGCGACAAGGGGATGATCATCGTCGGCCCGTCGCGCTTCGGCGAGCGTTACCTCAACTCGATCATCATCGGCTTCGGCTCGACCTTCCTCAGCATCTTCCTCGGCACGCTCGCGGCCTATGCCTTCAGCCGCTTCCGCGTGCCGCTCAAGGACGACCTGCTGTTCTTCATCCTGTCCACCCGGATGATGCCGCCCATCGCGGTGGCGATCCCGATCTACCTGATGTTCCGGCAGCTCGGGCTTTCCGACACGCATCTGGGCATGATCCTGCTCTATACGGCGGTGAACATGTCGCTGGCCGTCTGGCTGCTCAAAGGCTTCATCGACGAGATCCCGCGCGAATACGAAGAGGCCGCGCTGATCGACGGCTACACCCGGTTCCAGGCCTTCATGAAGGTGGTCCTGCCGCAGGCCGCGACCGGCATCGCCTCGACCGCGATCTTCTGCCTGATCTTCGCCTGGAACGAATATGCCTTCGCGGTGCTCCTGACCTCGGGCAACGCGCAGACCGCGCCGCCCTTCATTCCCACGATCCTCAGCGTGGGCGGCGGCATCGACTGGCCGGCGGTGGCGGCGGCGGCGACGCTGTTCCTTCTGCCGGTGATGGTCTTCACGATCCTGCTGCGCAAGCACCTCTTGCGCGGGATCACATTCGGGGCGGTGCGGAAATGACGGGCACGGAACACTTTGGCGCGGCACTCATGGCGTTGACCGGACAGCGCATCCCGCTGGTACAGGCGCCCATCGGTTCGGCGGCGACGCCTGCGCTTGCGGCTGCGGTGGCGCGCGCCGGGGGCATGGGCGGGATGGCGCTGACCTGGTCGGACGCGGCCGCCACCGGGGCGGCCATCCGGGCGATCCGCGAAGCGGCGGGGGGCGGCCCCTTCTTCGCGAATTTCGTGCTGCACTTCCCCTGCGAGGGGTTCGACGCAGCCCTCGACGCGGGCGTTCCCGTGGTGACCCTGTCATGGGGGCTGAACGCCGGCATGGTGGCACGCGCGCACCGCGCCGGGGCAAAGGTCGGCATCCAGGTGGCCAGCGCGCAAGGTGCGCGGCGGGCGCGCGAGGCGGGCGCGGATTTCCTGATCGCGCAGGGCATCGAAGCCGGCGGGCATGTGCAAAGCACGACGCCCCTTGCCACGCTTCTGCCCGCCGTCCTGGCCGAGGCGGGCGGGCTGCCGGTGATCGCGGCGGGCGGCATCGCCAGCGGCGCGGCGATCGCCCGGGTCATCGCCGCCGGCGCAGCCGGTGCGACGATGGGCACCCGCTTCTTGGCGACCACCGAGGCGGCGGCGCACGACGATTACAAGTCCGCGCTGGTCGCGGCCGGGGCCGATGACACGGCCTTCACCAACTGCTTCGATGTCGGCTGGCCCTTCGCGATGCACCGCGTCCTGCGCAACGACACCTTCGAGGCATGGGAGGCCGCCGGCTGCCCGCAGCCGCCGTCCCGGCCCGGCGAGGGCGAGACGGTGTTCCGGGGCGGCGGCGATGACTTCCCGCGTTACTCCGACACCCCGCCGATGCCGGGCGCGACGGGGTCGCTCATGTCGGCCTGCCTCTATGCCGGGGCGGGTGTGGGCGATATCCGGTCGGTCGAGCCCGCCGAAGGTCTGACAACCCGGCTCTGGGCCGAGGCGCGCGCCGACCTCGCGCGGCCCGCGGCAGGGGGCAGGCCATGAACAGAGTCGGTGCCGGCAGGGTCCGTCTTGCGCCGGACCGCCTCCGGGGCGGTGCGGAAACGGCGGGCGCCCGTTCCCCCGTTGCGCAATCCGCCAGAACCACGCGCGTAGCTACGCATGTACTACGCATGTACTACGCCGGAACTACGGGGAAACGACGCCCATGAACGCCTTCCTGACCGGACTCGCCCGGCTCCGCCGGGGCCCCTGGGAAATGGTCGCCTCGGTCCTGATCGCGCTTGGCGTCGTCATGCTGATGCAGCCCGTCGCGATCGGGCTCTTCACCTGGTCCTTCGCGGTGACGCTGACCGGAACGGTCATGTTCATCGTCGTCTCGCATTTTCCGGAGTGACGTGAGTTGGCCAAGATCGTCATCCGTAACCTGCGGAAAGAATTCGGGAAATTCGTCGCGGTGCAGGGCTCGACCTTCACCGTGGGGGATGGCGAATTCTTCATGCTGCTGGGGCCCTCGGGCTGCGGCAAGACCACCACGCTCAGGATGATCGCCGGGCTGGAGCTGCCGACGTCGGGCGAAATCTTCATCGGCGGCGAGGAAGTCAGCCAGAAACCCGCCAGCCAGCGTGACATCGCGATGGTGTTCCAGCTCTTCGCCCTCTACCCCCACCTGAACGTGCGGAAAAACATTAGTTATCCGCTGGTTAGCCAGGGCATGTCCCGCGACAAGATCACCGCCAAGGTGGCCGAGGTGGCCCGCATCCTCGACATCGGCCACCTGCTCGACAAGGGCGTCGGCGGCCTCTCCGGCGGCGACCGCCAGCGCGTCGCCCTCGCCCGCGCCATCGTCCGCGAACCCGCCGCCTTCATGATGGACGAACCCCTTGGCGCGCTCGACGCCGAGTTCCGCGAACACATGGCCGAGGAGCTTCGCGCGCTCCACGACCGGATGGGCGCCACGACCGTCTACGTCACCCACGACCAGCTTGAAGCGATGCAGATGGGCGACAAGATTGTCGTTATGAATCATGGGGTTGTGGAACAATTTGGGACGCCGCAGGAAATCTACGACCGCCCCGCCACGATGTTCGTGGCGGATTTCATCGGCAGCCCGCCGATGAACTTCCTGCGCTTCGAGGGCGCGCTGGAAAAGGGCGCGGCCTCGGTCGGGATGGGCGGGTCGGACCACGCGGTTCCGGCGCTCGCCGAACCCGTCAAGGGCAAGCTCGTCTTCGGCGTCCGGCCCGAGCATGTGGCCCTGTCAGACAGCGCCCCCTATCGCGGAAAAATCTTGGCGACAGAATACCTTGGCACCACCCAGATCATCACGCTCGACACCCCGAACGGCCCCCTGAAGGCCCGCGCGCCATCCGGTCAGCCGGCAAGGGCGGGCGAGACGGCGGGGCTGAGCTTCAATCCCCGCAGCGTGACGCTGTTCGACGAGGCTTCGGGCCGCGCCCTGCGGTCGGCCCTGCATGAGGGCGCGCGCTGATGGCCGAAGTCGTATTGTCCCGAGTTACCAAGGATTTCGGCGCCACGCGGGCGGCCGACGGGGTGTCGCTGACGGTTCCCGACGGGGCCTTCGTAGTGCTGCTCGGCCCCACCGGCGCAGGCAAGACGACGCTCTTGCGGCTGATCGCCGGGCTCGACCGTCCCGACGCGGGCGACATCCGCATCGGCGGGCGGTCGGTCCTGTCGGACACGCCCGCGATGCGCAACGTCGCGATGGTTTTCCAGCAGTATTCGCTCTACCCGCACCTCACCGTGCGGGAAAACCTGGCCTTTCCGCTGAAGTCGCCGATCCTGCGGACCCCGCCGGCCGAGATCGACCGGATGGTGGGCGAGGTGGCCTCGGTCCTTCGCATTGCCCACAAGCTCGACAACAAGGCGACGCAGCTTTCGGGCGGCGAGATGCAGCGCGTCTCGATCGGCCGCGCACTGGTGCGGCGCCCGACGATCTATCTGATGGACGAACCGCTCTCGTCGCTCGACGCCAAGCTCCGCGCCGATCTGCGGATCGAGCTGAAGCGCATCCATGAAGAGCTTGCCGCGACGCTGCTTTACGTCACCCACGACCAGATCGAGGCGATGACGATGGCCACGCATGTCGGCGTTCTGGACCACGGGCGGCTGGTGCAGTTCGGCACGCCGCGCGAGATTTACGAAAACCCGGTCAGCCTTTACGTCGCGCAGCGCCTGGGGCTGCCCAGGATCAACACGCTGCCCGCCGCCGCCTTCGGGGCCGGGCCGCATGGCGCGGCGGTGATCGGGCTCCGCCCCGAACACGTCCGGCAGGGCGAGGGGGCCGAGGCCGAGGTGGTCCGGGTCGAGCACCTGGGCGACCAGACGCGGCTGCATCTGAACTTCTGCGGCCACCCGATCGTGACGCTGACCGATCCGCATTCCGCCGCCCGGGCGGGCGACACCATCCGCATCACCCCGCACAACCCCCTTTACTTCGACGCCGGCGGCAGCCGCGTGGCCTGAGGAGCATCCCCATGACCCAGTTCATCAACGCCAAGGAAAACCTTGTCACCGAAGCCCTCGACGGGGTGCTGCGAACCGCAGGCGGGCGGCTGGCGCGGCTGGACGGATACCCGCACATCAAGGTCGTCGTCCGCACCGACTGGGACCGCTCGAAGGTCGCGCTGGTGTCGGGCGGCGGCTCGGGGCATGAGCCGAGCCACGCGGGGTTCGTCGGGCGCGGGATGCTGACGGCGGCGGTCTGCGGCGATGTCTTCGCCAGCCCCTCGGTCGATGCGGTGCTGGCGGGGATCCTGGCAGTGACCGGCAAGGCCGGGTGCCTGCTGATCGTGAAGAACTACACCGGCGACCGGCTGAACTTCGGTCTGGCCGCGGAACGCGCGCGGGCCTTCGGGCTGAAGGTCAGCATGGTGATCGTCGACGACGACATCGCCCTGCCCGACCTGCCGCAGGCGCGCGGCGTCGCCGGCACGCTGTTCGTGCACAAGATCGCGGGCGCGCTGGCCGAACAGGGGGCGGACCTCGACAGAGTGACGGCGGCGGCGCGCAAGGTGATCGACGGTGTCGTTTCGATCGGCATGAGCCTTGATACCTGCACCGTGCCCGGCAGCCCCAAGGAACACCGGATCGCCCCCGGCATGGCGGAACTGGGCCTTGGCATCCACGGCGAGGCGGGGGTGGAGCAGGTCGATTTCTCGGGCGCGCGCGCGGCGATGGAGATGGTGGTGGACCGGCTCGCCCCGCACATGGGCGACGGGCCGCATGTGGCGCTTCTGAACAACCTCGGCGGGGCGACGCCGCTGGAAATGTCAGTCTTGGCCGAGGAACTGGCGCGCTCGCGGATCGGCGCGCGGATCGCCCGGATGGTCGGCCCGGCGCCGCTGATGACCTCGCTCGACATGCAGGGCTTCTCGGTCTCGCTGCTGCCGCTCGGCGCGGATGAGGACGCGGCCCTGTCCGCGCCCGTGGCGCCCCATGCCTGGCCCGGTTGCCTGCCGGTCGATGCGGTACAGGTCCTGCCCCTGCCCGACGGTCTGACGCCGATCCAGCCCCTGCCGTCGCAGAACCCCGCCACGCGGGCCTTCCTGGCGACGTGCTGCGACATCCTGATCGCCTGCGAAAGCGACCTGAACGCGCTCGATGCCAAGGCGGGCGACGGCGACACGGGTTCGACCCTCGCCACCGCCGCGCGGGCGCTGAAGGGTGCGCTCGACCGGCTGCCGCTGGCCGATGCGACGCAGCTCTACCGCGCCATCGGGCAGGAACTGAGCCAGACTATGGGCGGGTCGTCCGGCGTGCTTCTGGCGATCTTCTTCGCCGCGGCCGGGGATGCCTCGGCCGGCGGGCAGAACGCGGTGGGCGCGCTCGGCGCGGGGCTTGACCGGATCAAGCAGGTGGGCGGCGCCAAGCCCGGCGACCGGACGATGATCGACGCGCTGGAACCGGCGCTGGCCGCGCTGCCGGGCGGGATCGCCGCCGCCGCGAAGGCCGCCCGCGACGGCGCCGACGCGACCGCGAAGATCACCCGCGCCAAGGCCGGGCGCGCGGCCTATATCTCGGGAGCCAAGCTCGCCGGCCACAACGACCCGGGCGCCGAGGCGGTGGCGCGGCTTCTGGAGCGGATTTCGGGGTGAGAGCGGCGGCGCTTGTCGCGCTACTGACGCTGCCGGCCGCCGCCGAAGCGGGCGGCTTGCCGAAAGGTGCCACCTACATCATCCAGCTGACCGGGTCGCAATACGCCAGCGGCCTGGGCGAATACATCGTGCCGCCCTTCGCCAGGGCGCTAAGCCGGACCGGGATGAAATCCAAAGTCGCCGGGGCCGACTTTGCCGCGACGCTGCAATCCGAATCGGACGTGGGCGCCTGGTACGACGTTCAGGGCGAGGAGGTCTGGCTCTACACCCTGACGGTGACCGCCGGGCTGACCCCCGCCGAGATCGATGTCGAACCCGAGGGCGTGGTTTCCCCCTGGTTTTCGGTCTCCGCGCGCATCCTGACCGAGGACGCCGACCGGCTGGACGAATTCAACTGCCTGGTTGCGCTGGCGACCCAGGAGCTTGCCAAACGCTACCGCCCGAAGGGCCAGGTGCTGATCGACGGGCGGTTCTGCAACCGCAAGGAATGAGCGGCAGGGGCGCTCCAGGCGCCGCCGACAAGGGCAGGAACCGCCGACCCTTAGCCCGATCTTAAGCGCGCCGTGCCTAGCCTCGCGCCTGGGCGACGGTGACCGCATGATCACGCTTACCTATGTCACGACTCTGTCCGGCGGATCGCTGGCTGTGGGCGCGCGGGTCACGGACTTCGCGATGTTTCCCACGGTGACGGGGACCTTTCTCTACGCCGGGGCACAACCCGGCATGGGGCTCCTGGCTTTCTCGGTCGGGGCGGGGCGGGCGGCCAGCTTCACCGGCGCTTTCCAGTATTCCGCAGGCGCCGACGCCTTCGGCCCGACGCGGCTCGACCTGATCACCTTCGGCAACACCACCGCGCTCATGACTCCGGGGCGGTTCCCGGCCGAGATGGGAGGGCCGACGCTTTCGTCGACCGGCGCCTTCATCTCGAACCGGACATTCGCGGATGGCACCGGCCCGGGCGGCGACGTGACCGACCTCGAGGTCTTGGCGATCGGCGCCGACGACTGGATCTACGGCACCCGCCCCGGCTTCGACGGGATCGGGGTCTGGCGGCTGCCGTCGGGATCGACCTCGCTTCAGGCCATGCCGGCGCTGGCCGACGACGCCTTCACGCATCTCGCCGGGATCAGCGCGATGACCTCGCTGACAACCGCCGGCGGGCAGCGCTGGCTGGTCGTCGGCAGCGGCACGGAACAGGGCGTCACGGCACTGGCGGTTGCCGGCGACGGCAGCCTTTCGGCGGTCGGGTCGGTCGGCGCCGACGATGGGTTGGGGATCAACGCGCCCACCGCGATCCGCGCGCTCGACTTCGCGGGCGCAGCCTATGTGGTGGTGGCGGGCGCGGGGTCTTCGTCGCTGTCGGTGATGCGGATCGACGCCACGGGGCTTGTCCCGACCGACCATGTGACGGACACGCTCGACACCCGCTTCCAGTCGGTCACCGCCGTCGACACGGTGATGGAAAACGGCCGCGCCTGGGTCTTCGCGGGCGGGGCCGACGACGGGATCAGCGTCTTCCAGCTTCTGCCCGGCGGGCGGCTTGTCCTGGCCGCGACGCTGGCCGACACCGCGCAGATGCCGCTTGCCGGTGTGGCCGCGATCCGGGCGGTGGCGGTGGGCGGCGAAATCCAGGTCTTCGTCTCCTCGGGAACCGAGGACGGCATCGCCCAGTTCGTCTTCACGCCCGGCCCGCCGGGGGTGACGCTGAACGGCGGCGCGGGGGCGGAAACGCTGACCGGCGGGGCCGGCGAGGATGTGATCCTCGGCGGCGGCGGGAACGATGCGCTTTCGGGCTGGGGCGGCGACGACATCCTGCTTGACGGCGCGGGGGCCGACACCCTGACGGGGGGCGCCGGGCGCGACCTGTTCGTGCTCTGCGCCGACGGGGCGCGCGACCTGATCGCCGATTTCGACCCGGCCTTCGACCGGCTCGACCTGTCGGACCTGCCGCTTCTCTACGCCATCGGCCAGGTCGTCATCACCCCGACCGCCACCGGCGCGATCCTCGATTTCGGCGGCGAGCAGGTCGAGATCGTCACCGCGTCGCTTTCGCCGCTGATGCCGCAGGCCCTGACCAGCGGGATGATCCTGAACCTGCCGCGTTCGCCGGTGCAGCTGATCCTGAACGGCCGGATCGCCGCCGGCACGCCGGGTGCCGATACCATCGCCGGGACCGCCTTCGCCGACAGCCTCTCGGGCGGGGCGGGGGCGGATTCGCTCTGGGGCGGGCTGGGCGACGACCGGCTGGACGGCGGCGCGGGCGCCGACACGCTGAACGGCGGGCCCGGGTTCGATCTGGCCGACTATGCGGGCGCGGCGGCGGGCGTCACCGCCAGCCTCGGCCAGCCGGGGGGCAACGCGGGCGATGCGGCGGGCGATGTCTGTGTCGCGGTCGAGGGGCTTGCCGGAGGCGGTTTCGACGACACGCTCGGCGGCGACGCAGGCGCGAACCTGCTGCTCGGCGGCGGCGGCAACGACGCCCTGACCGGCGGCGGCGGCGACGACACCCTGGACGGCGGCGCGGGCGACGACCGGCTTGCGGGCGGCGCGGGGCAGGACAGCCTGACCGGTGGCGCGGGGATCGACACTGCCGACTACGCTGCGGCCGCGCAGGGGGTGACGGCCGACCTGTCTCTGGGGTCGGGAAGCGCGGGCGAGGCGACGGGCGACACGTTCAGCGGGATCGAGAACCTGACCGGGTCGGGCTTCGCCGACACGCTGGCCGGCGACGGGGGTGCGAACGTGCTTTCGGGGCTGGCCGGGAACGACCGGCTGACCGGCGGGGCGGGGAACGACACACTGTTCGGCGGCGCCGGATCGGACACGATCGACGGCGGCACCGGCACCGACTTGGCAAGCTATGCCGACGCGGCGGCGGGCGTGACGGTGGACATGGTCACCCCGGGCAACGGCAAGGGCTGGGGCGCTGGCGATGTGTTCCTGGGCGTAGAGTCGCTCCTCGGATCGGACTTCAACGACGATCTCAGGGGCGACGCGGCGGCGAACGCGCTTTCCGGCGGGCTTGGCGACGATTGGCTTCTGGGGCGCGGCGGCAACGATACGCTGCTGGGCGGCGACGGCAACGACGCGATGATCGGCGGGACCGGGGCGGATTTTTTCGACGGCGGCCCCGGCCAGGACAAGGCGCACTACACCGACGCGGCCTCGGGCGTCACGGCGGACCTGATGGACCCGCTCGCCGGCACCGGGATCGCGGCGGGGGATGTCTTCGTCAGTGTCGAAGGGTTCACCGGGTCGAACTTCAACGACGTCTTCCTGGGCGACAACTTCGACAACCAGATCGACGGCGGGCTCGGCAATGACCGCATCGACGGGCGGGGCGGCAATGACTGGCTGGTCGGGCGCGCCGGCAACGACACGCTCGATGGCGGCGACGGCAACGACCTGCTGTTCGGCGGCCCGGGCGGCGACCGCTTCATCGGCGGCCTCGGGGTCGACCGGGTGAGCTATGGCGATTCGACCACCGGCCTGACCGCCGACCTGCTCACCCCGTCGCGCAACACCGGCATGGCAGTCGGCGACAGCTACAGCGGCATCGAGGAACTGCAGGGTTCGCCCGCCAACGACATCCTCGGCGGCGACAATGCGGCCAACACGATCAACGGCGCCAAGGGCAATGACCGGATCGACGGGCGCGGCGGGGCGGACTATCTGATCGGGCTCGACGGGAACGACACCCTGTCGGGCGGCGCGGGCGACGATTCGCTCCTCGGGGGGATCGGGGCGGACACGTTCCTGTTCAACTTCGGCGACGCCGCCGAACGGGTGCTGGACTTCGCGTCCGGGCAGGACCGGCTGGGGCTGTCGGCGGCGATATCGGGGATCGCGGGGATGACCGGGGCGGCGGTCGTTGCGGCCTATGCGACGGTGCAGGCCGGCGATACGGTTTTCGACTTCGGCGGCGGCGATACGCTCGTCGTCAAAGGGATCGCCAATCCGGCGTCGCTGGCGGGCGACATCTTCCTCTTCTGACGGCCTCGCCCGGGTGGCTCTCGCGGCTGTTCCGGGCAAGGGGGGCGGTGGGGGCGGAGCATTGGGGCATGTCGCTGCCAGGTGGAAACCAGACGTCGCGCCGCGGGCCTGACCCGGGGCCTCGCCACCCGTCCGCGCCGCCTCGGGGCGCACGAGGGCCCGGGTCGGGCCAGGGACGGGCTATCAGTTCCCGGACCGAACCCGACTGACGGCGACATGCCTTAAGAAAGCGAAACGCCTTAACGTTAACTTAACCGAAAGCCATACGATCGTATGGCAGGTTGCTGGCATATTGCTGGGCGGTTGCTGGCCTCCTGCGAACGCTGCGGAAGCCGGCAGTTAATGCAGCGCCCGCAAGGGGTTGGGACAGAACCGACGGGGGTTCTTTCCGGGAACCGGCGGGGCAGGTTCCATACAAATTCCGCCCGATGAAGACGCAAGCCCGAACGAGTGGTGAGCGGAGCTTACTGCAGCCGGGGGCGCCGGATCGGCGGGCTTCCCTGCGGCGCCCGGCCCCTTTCCTGGCGGGGGGGCCAACGCGGCGATTCCCCTTGCCCGGGGCCTTTGGCGGCCCGGCGGGCGCCTGCGTCAGAGCTTCCCGAGCGCCGCCCCGACCGCCAGCGACAGTGTTCCCGCCGCCGTCTGGCGGACCAGACCCGCCCGCGCCAGCGCCGCCAGCGCCGCCGGGCCCCGGCGGTGGCGGAGGCGGCGGAAGTCACCGATCCGCTCGCGCGCCGCCTCGGTCAGGAACGGCCGCGCCGCTTCCAACGCGGCAAGGTTTAGGTCGTTCCAGCGGGCGAACCGGCCCTGGAGCAGCAGCGACAGGCGGCGGGCGCGGGCGCGGGCCGAGCGGTTCGCGCCGATCTGGTTTCCGTCGTGCTGGCGGTAGAGAAGCGCCGGGCGGGGATCGTAGATCACTGTGCCGCCGGCGCCGGTAACAAGCTGGTAAAGCCACCAGTCATGGCAGGCCGGAAGCCGCCCGCCGGGCGCCAGCGCCGCCCCGGCCAGCTCGCCGGCCAGCGCCGCCGCGCCGGCGTTCAGCACCATCGTGTTGCCGCCCGCGATGCTCTGCACCAGCGCGTTGCCGAAGGACGGCGGCCGGCGGAACAGCGGCGACAGGCCGGTGGCCCGGCCGGCGCGGTCGGCCAGGATGGTCCGCGCGCCATAAAGCGCCGGCTGGCTGGCGAAGGGCGAGAGGACCGCAGCGGCGCGGGAAAGCTTGTCGGGAAGCCAGATATCGTCCTGATCCGACAGGGCAATCAGCCCCGCCCTTCCCCCCGCTGCCGCGATCAGCGACAGGAAATTCGCGGTGCTTCCCGATCCCGGCCCGTCGCGCAGGGCGACGCGGTATCCGGGATGCCGGGCCGCGAATGCCGCCACGATATCGCGCGTTGCGTCCGAGGAACCGTCGTCGCTGACGGTCAGCGACCAGTTCCGGTGGTCCTGCGCCGCGATCGACTCCAGCTGCTCGGAAAGGAATGCCGCGCCGTTGCGGGTGGCCATCAGGATCGCGACATGGACGCCGCCGCCGCCGCCGCCGCTCATGCCTGGGCCATCCGGGCTTTGTGCCGCGTCATCAGCAGGCCGGCCGCCGCGAAAAGCGCGCCTGCGACCAGAAGGACATATCCCGCGCTGGCCCCGGTGGCTTCGTCCGGCCCGTAGAAGGCCGCCCGCATCAGCGCGATGACGTGCGAGACGGGATTGACCCAGACATAGGGGCGCAGCTCGGCCGGCACGGCCGCGAACGGGAAGAGCACGCCCGAGACCAGGAACAGCGGCCGGTTCAGGACCGTCCAGACCGGCCGCCAGGTGGGCCAGAAGGCGATGAGCACGGCGTTCGCCGTCCCGACGCCGAGCCCGAGCGCCGAGGCCAGCGCCAGCGCCAGCGCGAGCGGAACGGGGTCGACCACGGGATGCATCCCCTCGATCCGGACAAGGGCCGGCAGGAAGAGCGCGGCGATGACCAGATAGGTCAGGGTTTCGAGCACCGCGCGGGCCAGCACGGTGTCGAGCGCCGTCACCACCGGATAGGCGAAAAGGCCCCGGTTCGCGGCGACCGAATTGACCGCGCCCGCCGCCACGGCGTTGAACATCAGGAACGGGATCAGCCCGGTGGCGTAGAACATCGCGAAGCTCGTCCCCAGCGGCGGGGCATGGACGATGAGCGAGAAGGCGAGGCTGAGCAGCACGATGCCGCCAAGCGGTTCGCCGATGGCCCAGAAGTACCCGCCCCAGGACCGGCCGAAGCGCGCCACCGTCTCGCGCGCGATCAGCGCGGCGATGACGCGGGCACGGACGCCGCCAAATCGTTCTTCCCCGAATCCGCCGTATTGCATCGCGCCCTCCCAGCCCGGGTTTCGTTGGCGGCTTTGTTAATAACCGCCGGCTATTGACGAAGCGTTGACCCTGTTCTGGCGGTCGGCGGACAAAGGGAAGGAGTCCCGATGGGCGATCTGTCTCCGGTTCGGCATGGCTTCGCGCCTTCACCGCCGTCGCCTCATCCGGCCACCGATCGGGTCGGCGTGCCGGCCCCGCGGGCGCCCGACCTTCCTTCCGCCCCCGCGCCGGCCGCCCTGCCCGCGCCTGCGATTCCGGCGCCGCAGCCGGCCGCGTTCCACCCGGTTCGGGCAATTCGGCATCGGCCGCCCCGGCGCCGGCGCTTCGCGCGCTGGTCCTTCGCGCTGGGCGTCCTTCTGCCGCTCGCGGTGGCGGTCTGGTATCTCTTTGCGGTCGCTGCCGACCAGTATCACTCGGATACGGCCTTCTCGGTCCGCGCCGAGGACACGCCGCAGGCGCCTTTGGGGCTTCTGGGCGCGATCACGCAGATCGCCGCACCCGGTGGGCCGGATGCGGAAATCCTTCACGACTATATCCGCAGCCAGGCGATGGTGATCGCAGTCGACCGCCGGATCGGCCTGCGCGGCATCTGGTCGGGGCACCCCCGGGACCCGGTCTTCGGGCTGCAGCCGGACGCCAGCATCGAAGACCTGGCCGACCTCTGGGGCCGCATGGTCGACGCCTCGCTCGACGGCCAGTCGGGGCTTCTGCACGTGCAGACGCGCGCGTATTCGGCGGCCGATGCGCAGGCGATCGCGGCGGCGGTGCTTGCGGAAAGCGCGCGGATGGTGAACGGCCTTTCCGACCAGGCGCGGCGCGATGCGGTGCGGTTCGCGGCGGCCGACCTGGCCGAGGCCGAGGGCGGGCTGCGCGGGCTTCGCGGCGAACTCGCGGACTTCCGGCGCGAGCACCGGATGATTGACCCCGGGGCGGATGTCGAAGGGCGCATGGGCATCCTCAGCACGCTCGAGGCGGAACTCGCCGAGGCGATGGTGGCGCGCGATACGCTCCTGACCTATGCCGAGGAAGGCGACCACCGGGTGGTGAAGGCGACGCGGCGCATTGAGGCGATCGGGGCGCGGATCGAGGCCGAGAAGTCGCGGGTCGCACAGGGTGGCGGCGGAGATGCGAGCGCCGAGGTCGTTGGCCGATACGAATCGCTTCTGACCAATCTGGAATTCGCGCAAGCCGCCTATACGCAAGCGCTGACCAACATGGCGGTGGCGCGCGCCGATGCGCGACGGCAGGCCCGCTATGTGGCCGCGCATATCGCGCCGACGCTGGCCGAAACCCCGCAATACCCGCGCCGGCCGGCGCTTGCCGGTCTGGCGGCGGCGGCGCTGATTGTCGGCTGGTCGGTCGCGATGGTGCTGTGGTACAACGTGCGGGACAGCCGGTGAGCGGCGCGCCGCCCGGGCCATCGCGCCCAATGCCTCTCGTGAAGGCCGGAACGGGCCTGGCCCGCCGGAATGCGGCCTGCGACGCGGTTTGTGGCGAAACGGGTGTCCCGGCATGATCCGTTTCCGCGGGCTTTCCATGTCGTACCCGGTCGGCCGTGGCCAAGCGGTGCTTTTCGGGGGGCTCGACCTGACCATTCCCGCCGGCGCGCGGGCGGCGCTTCTGGGGCGGAACGGAGCGGGGAAGTCGACCCTTCTGGGGCTGATCGCGGGCACGCTCGCGCCGACCGGGGGAACGATCGAGCGGCAGGGCGCGGTTTCGTGGCCGATGGGCTTTGCCGGGGGGTTCGCCGCCGACCTGACAGGTCGGCAGAACCTGCGCTTCGTCGCCCGCATCTACGGCGCCGATACGGGCGAAACCGAGGCGGATGTCGAGGACTTCGCCGAGCTCGGCCCTTTCCTCGACATGCCGGTGCGCACCTATTCGGCGGGGATGCGCGCCCGGCTGGCTTTCGGTCTGTCGATGGCGCTGCGGTTCGACTGGTACCTTGTGGACGAGATCGCGGCGGTGGGTGACGCGGCGTTCCGGCAGAAGTCGGTCACCGCCTTCCGTGACCGCCTCGGCGGCGCCGGCCTGATCATGGTGTCGCATGCGCCGGGGCTGTTGCGGGATTTCTGCAGTTCCGGAATCGTCATCTGCGAGGGCGGCGTGCGCTGTTTCGACCGGCTCGACGATGCGCTCGATTGGCACGAACACTGCCTGGCCCCGGGCTGAGCCCCCTCTGCCCGGGCGGTCGCGCACAAAAAAAGCGCCCCCGGCAGCGGCCGGGGGCGAATTGTCCCTCCGCCCGGAGGGCCGCGGATGCACGGCCAGCCGGGAGGCGGAGCGATGCGCAACCGGGGGAAGGGCTGCCGCGCCGCGTGGGCTGTCCGATGGGGAAACCGGACGACGCGACCCTAGCCGGGGCGTGAATCCGTTTGATGACGGCGCGCGCCGCGCAGCTCCAACGTGCGACCTGCCGAACTCGCCCCGGCCGCGCGTCCAGTCCGAGCGCCCCGGCCGAGCGCCCGGGCCGTGCTCCGCACCGGTACGTCCCGGAGCGCGCGCTTTGCCCGACTCACCAACCCAACCCGGACGCCTCCCTTCGACCCGGGTGCGGCGGCGGCAGAACGGGCGGAATCCTGAACCTGCCCACCCCCCTCAAGGGGAACGCTGCCGAGCTTTGGTCCGGCCGTTGCGGAAGAGGCCCGGCGCCTCTTCCGCGGGTCAGCGGCGGGTACGCACGATGCCGACGATGTCGTAGACCCGCTCCAGCACCGGCCGCGCCAGCGCCTCGGCCCGCCGCGCCCCGTCGCCGAGCAGCCGGTCGATTTCGGCCGGCTCAGCGAGCAGCCGCTGCATCGCCGCCGAAATCGGCGCCAGCCGCGCCACCGCGAGATCGGCCAGGGCGGGCTTGAAGATCCCGAACCCCTTGCCGGCGAACTCGGCCAGGACCGAGGCGGGTGTCATGCCGGCCAGCGCGGCGTAGATGTTGACCAGATTGCGCGCCTCGGGCCGGTCGCGGAGCTCGGCGAGCGAATCGGGCAGCGGCGCAGCGTCGGTCCGGGCCTTCCGGATTTTCTGGGAAACCGCATCGGCATCGTCGGTCAGGTTGATCCGGCTCTGGTCGCTCGGGTCGGACTTCGACATTTTCTTCGTCCCGTCGCGCAGCGACATAACGCGGGTGGCCGCGCCCTCGATCAGCGGCGCGGGCAGCGGGAAAAAGGCGACGCCGTAGTCGTGGTTGAACTTCGCGGCGATGTCGCGGCACAGCTCGACATGCTGCTTCTGGTCCTCGCCCACCGGCACCATCGTGGCGTGGTAGAGCAGGATGTCGGCCGCCATCAGCGACGGATAGGCGAAAAGACCAAGCGAGGCCTTTTCGGCATCCCGGCCGGCCTTGTCCTTCCACTGCGTCATCCGGTTCATCCAGCCCATGCGGGCGACGCAGTTGAGGATCCAGCCAAGCTCGGCATGGGCCGAGACCTGGCTCTGGTTGAAGAGGATCGAGCGCGCCGGGTCGATGCCCGCCGCGATGAAGCCCGCCGCGAGTTCCCGCGTCTGCGAACGGAGCCGGTCGGGGTCCTGCCAGACGGTCAGCGCGTGCAGGTCCACAAGGCAGTAGATCGTCTCGACGCCCTCGTCCTGCTTTTCGACGAAGCGCTTCAGCGCGCCGAGGTAGTTGCCCAGCGTCAGCCCCCCCGAGGGCTGGATTCCCGAGAAGATGCGGGGGGCGAAGGCGGCATTCTCGGCAGTCATCGGTCTGGTCCCGGGGCTTGGGCCGGCTGGCGTTTCCGGCCCCGCTCGCATATCGCTGGGGTCCATTAGCGTCAATGCGGAGACCGCCCTTGCGCGAAGGCTACGACACCCCGCCCCTGAACCCGGTCCCGCCGGTGGTCTGGCTGCTGGTCCTGCCGATCGCGGCGATGGAAATCGCGGTATCGGCGGGACATTTCGGCTTCGCCGGGGGGCCGATGGCGGTGGGCTGGCGCGGACAGGCGATCGAGCAGTTCGCGCTGTCGCCAATGCTGCTGGACAGGATGCTGGCCGACGGGCACTGGCCGGCGGCATGGCTGATGCGCTTTCTGACCTACCCGGTCGTTCACGGCTCGACCATGCACGCGGTCTTCGCGGTGGTGTTCCTTCTGGCGCTCGGCAAGATGGTGGCCGAGGTGTTCCACCCGGCCTCGGTGCTGGCGGTGTTCTTCGCCCCGGCGGTGGCCGGGGGTGTGGTCTATTCGCTGGTCCCGGGATTGCAGTACGGCCTGATCGGGGCCTTTCCGGCGGTCTACGGGCTGATCGGGGCCTTCACCTTCATCCTCTGGCGGCGGCTCGGGGCGGTGAACGCCAACCGCGCCCGGGCCTTCACGCTGATCGGGTTCCTGCTGGGCGTGCAGTTGCTCTTCGGGCTCCTGTTCGGCGGCAGCCCGGAATGGATCGCCGACCTGACGGGATTCGCGACGGGGTTCCTTCTGTCCTTCGTCGTCGGTCCCGGCGGCGCGCAGGGGGTGCTCAGGTCGATACGGAACCGCTGAGCGGGTCTCAGCCGCGCCCCAGGCCCGCCTTCAGATCGTCACGCCGGATCGCCCCGGTCAGAAGTGCGGTCAGGAGGTAGAGCGCGAGACCCCCGACAACCAGCACGGCCAGCGCCCAGTAGCGGTGGCCTTCATGCAAGAGGGGATCGGCGAGGTAGTGCGCCCCCGCCCAGACCCCCGCCCCCATCAGCGCCGAGGCGAGAAGGATGCGCGGGGCGCGGCCGCGCATACGGTCGTCTGGGCGCGCCGCCTCGCCCATGCCGCGCGAGCCGGCCCAGAGCTGCGCCGCCATCACCCAGGCCGAGATCGTGGTGCCGAGCGCCGCCGCCGCGAAGCCGATGAACGGCGCCAGCCCGGCGGCGAGTACGGCATTGACCACCATCGACCAGACGGCGAAGCGGAAGGGCGTGGCGGTGTCCTCGCGCGCGAAATAGAGGGGCTGGAGCACCTTCTGCAGAACGAAGGCGGGAAGACCCACGCCGTAGATCGCCAGCGCCAGCGCGGTCGGGCCGGTATCTTCGGGGCCGAAGGCGCCGCGCTCGAAGAGGACGCGGATCAGCGGCACGGCGATGACGACCAGCGCCACGGCCGCGGGCAGGGTGAGGAACAGCGCGAACTCGGTGGCGCGGGAAAAGGCGTGGCGGCTGCCGCCGGTGTCGCCGGCCTTCAGCCGCCGCGACAGGTCCGGCAACAGCACGATGCCGATGGCGATGCCGACGACGCCAAGCGGAAGCTGGTAAAGACGGTCGGCATAGGAGAGCCACGCGATCGCGCCGTCGAAGAAGCTGCCGACCTGCCGCCCGACCAGGAGGTTGATCTGCACTACCCCCCCCGCCAGCACGGCGGGTGCCGCCACGGCGACGAGGTGGCGCAGTTCCGGCGTCAGGCGCGGGCGGCGCAGGCGAAGGGAAAAGCCCATCCGCGCCGCCGCGACCCAGACCAGCGCCAGTTGCGCAAGGCCCGTCACCGGCGTCGCCCAGGCCATGGTCAGCCCCAAGTCCCAGCCCCGGGCATCGGCCAGGAGCATGGTGGCGATGAAGATCAGGTTCAGCAGGACCGGCGCCCCCGCCGCCGCGATGAACCGCCCGCCGGCGTTCAGAAGCCCCGACAGAAGCGCGGTCAGCGAAATCAGGATGATGTAGGGAAAGCAGATGCGCCCGTAGTCCGTGGCCAGACGGAACCGCTCGTCCCCCGCGAAGCCGGACGCCATCAGGAAGACCAGCCAGGGCATGACGAAAGTCGCCACCACCGTCACCGCCGCAGTCACCGCGAAGAGCCCGGCGAAGGCGTCCTCGGCGAAGCGGCGGGCCTCGGCCGGTTCCCCGATCTTCTTGGAGAAAAGCGGCACGAATGCGGTGTTGAAGGCGCCCTCGGCGAAGAAGCGGCGGAACATGTTGGGCAGGGTGAAGGCCACCAGGAACGCCTCGGCCACCGGCCCGGTGCCGAGGTAGGCCGCCATCATAACGTCGCGCGCGAAGCCCGCGATGCGCGACAGAAGGGTCCAGAAGCCGACCGTCAGGAAGCCGCGGACAAGCCTAGTGGGCCGCATCAGCCCTGAGCCCTTTCGGCACCCTGCTCAATTGCCTGCCGAAGCTTGCGCTCCAGAGCTTCCTGCCTTGTCCTGGCATGAAGCTTCAGGCCGAACATGTCCTTGACATAGAAGGTATCCACGACCTGTGCCCCATAGGTCGCGATGACGGCGGACGCAATGTAGATATTCGACGCGGCCAGCGTGCGGGTCAGGTCGTAAAGAAGCGCCGGCCGGTCGCGGGTATCGACCTCGATGATCGTGTAAATGCCCGAGCCTTCGTTATCGAAGGTGACCGAGGTCGGAAACTGGAACTGCCGTTCGCGCTTCCTGATCTTGTCGCGGTCCTTCAGCGCCTCGCGCGCCACCACCTCGCCCTTCAGCGTCCTGTCGATCATTGCCCTGAGACGGGGCAGGCGGGCTTCCTCGTATGGGTGCCCCTCGCTGTCCTGCACCCAGAAGACGGCGGTGGCGTAGCCATCCTTCGACGTATAGGTCCGCGCGTCCACGACGTTCGCGCCGACCAGCGCGAGCGCTCCGGCGAGTCGCGAGAAGATGCCCGGGTGGTCGGTCAGGGCGAAGCAGGCGCGGGTCGCGTCGTGGTCGTGGTCGGGTTTCAGGTCGATTCTGATCTCGTCGTCCGGGATGCCTGTCAGAAGGAGGGCGAAGACCGCATGGGTTTCGGTCGAAAGGCCCTGCCAGTAGGGGTCGTAGTGGCGCGCCAGCTCTCGGCGGAGCGCCTCGTCGGACCAGTCCGCAAGCACGGCCTTCAAGGCCGCCTTCGCCTCGCCCTCGCGCTTGTCGCGGTTGACGTTCTCCAGCCCCGCTTCCAGCGCGTCCGCAGTTTCGCGGTAAAGACGCCGCAGCAGCATGGCTTTCCAGTTGTTCCAGGCCTTCGGCCCCACGCCGCGGATATCGCAGACGGTCAGCACGGTCAAAAGGTCGAGCCGTTTGCGGGTCTTCACCGCCTTGGCGAAGTCCCTGACCGTGCGCGGGTCGGCGATGTCGCGCTTTTGCGCCATGTCGGACATCAGCAGGTGATAGCGCACCAGCCAATCGACCGTTTCGCATTCCTCCTCGCTCAGGCCGAAGCGGGGCGAGACCCGGCGCGCGATCTGCGCGCCAAGCACTGAGTGGTCGTCGGGCCGGCCCTTGCCGATGTCATGCAGGATCAGCGCGAGGTAAAGGACGCGGCGGTTCACCTCGCCGCTTTTCAGGATGCCGCTGGCCACGGGCAGTTCTTCCACCAGCTCGCCCCGCTCGATCTGCGCGAGGTTCGAGACGCACTGGATGATGTGCTCGTCCACCGTGTAGCTGTGGTAGACGTTGAACTGCATCATCGCCCGGATTGGCTCCCATTCCGGGATGAAGGCGGAAAGGACGCCGAGCTCGTTCATCCGGCGCAGCGCCCGTTCCGGGTTGCCGTGGTTCAGGAGCAGATCGAGGAACAGCCGCGCCGCTTCCGGATCCTGGCGCATTTCCTCGTCGATGATGGCGAGGTTCGAGGCGACCAGACGCATCGCGTCGGGGTGGATAAGGCGGCCGGTCCGCAGCGCTTCCTCGAACAGCCGCAGCAGGTTCAGCTTGTTGGACAGGAATGCGGCCGGGTCAGCCACCGTCAGGCGGTTCCGGTCGAGCCGGAAGCCCTCGCGCATCCGCTTCGCCCGGGTGAACAGCGAGGCAAGGCGGCCGGGCGCGGTCTTCACGTGGCCGGCCTCGAGCGCGGTCAGGAAGATGCGGGTCAGGTCGCCGACGCGGGTGGCGTGGCGGAAGTAGTCCTGCATGAAATGCTCAACCGCGCGTCTGCCGCCGGTGTCGCGATAGCCCATGCGGGCCGCGACCTCGACCTGAAGGTCAAAGGTGAGCTGGTCCATCGCGCGCCCGGCGATCAGGTGCAGGTGGCAGCGGATCGCCCAGAGGAAGTCCTCGGCCTGTTCGAAGGCGCGGTACTCTTCGCGGCTGAAGGCGCCGAGGTCGACCAGCTCGTCGGCGCTTTCGGCCTGGTGGACGTATTTGGCGATCCAGTAGAGCGTGTGTAGGTCGCGCAGGCCGCCCTTGCCCTCCTTGATGTTGGGCTCGAGGACATAGCGCTTGCCCCCCTGGCGGGCATGGCGCGCGTCACGTTCGGCGAGCTTGGCTTCGACGAAGGCGTCAGCGGTACCGCGGATGACCTCCGACCGCAGACGTTCGCGCAGGTCGTGGGCCAGTGCCCGGTCGCCGGTCAGGAAACGGTGTTCCAGAAGCGCCGTGCGGATGGTGACGTCCTCGCGCGCCAGGCGCAGGCAGTCCTTCACCGTGCGGCTGGCATGCCCCACCTTCAGCCGCAGGTCCCACAGGATGTAAAGCATCGATTCGATGACGCTTTCGGCCCAGGGGGTGATCTTCCAGGGGGTAAGGAACAAAAGGTCGACATCTGAGAAGGGCGCCATTTCGGCGCGCCCGTAGCCGCCTACGGCGATGACGGCGAGCCGTTCGCCCTCGGTGGGGTTCGGCAGGGGGTGGAAAAGACCGGCGGCCAGACGGTGCGCGGCGACGACGATCTCGTCGGTCATCTGCGCATAGGCCCGGACGGTGCCCCGCCCTTCGCGCGGATGGTCGGCAAGGCCGTCGGCGATGGCCGCCGCCCGGGCCTTGCGGAAGCCCGACAGCGCCTGCACCGCGCGCGATCGCCGGGCGATCGGGTCCGGCGCGGTCCGCAGCTCGTCCAGCAGCGCGCCGTCGAAGGCCGAAGAATTGGACGCCGGACGCGGCGGCGCCGGCGTAGCCGCCGGGTCGACGGGTGCCGGGCCTCCGGCCGGGTCGGCCCGGGTATCGGTGTCGTTCTCGGTGCGGGGGGCGGCCGGATCAGATACCGGCGCCGCCGAAGCTTCTGGGGGCAGGGTCAATCACCGAAACCTGGGCATTCTGGATGGTCGCGACGGCGAGCCCGCGCTGGTTGGTGCCGTCCGGCAAGAGCCGGAACACCCCGCCAACCCCCGCGAAGCCCGACGGCTGGGTGAGCGAGAGGGCCGACAGCGCGTCGGGGTTTCCGGTGCGGACGAGCGCGCCAACGGCCGCGATCCCGTCATAGGCGAGGCCGGCGATGGGATGCGGCGGAGTGCCGTAGGCGGCAAGGTAGCGCGCCTCGAACTGCTGGGCGAGACCGGGATCAGGCAAGGCGAACCAGCCGCCCTGCAGGCCGGGCAGGCTGAGTGTCGCCGGCGGGATGTCCCAGCGGGTCAGGCCGATGAATTTCGTGGCGTTCCTGTCGACACCCGCTTCGGGCAGGAGCTGGGTAAGCAGCGGCAGCGCACCCGAGGTATCGGCGGTCAGGAAGACCGCGTCCGCCCCGGCGCCCTTGATCTGCGCCGCGATGTCCGGCGCCGCGGCGATCACGCCCTGCTGCGAGAATTCGTAACTTGCCTCGCCCGCCACCGAAATCCGCGCCGAGGCGGCTGCGGCCGCGATCGCCCGCGCGCCAAGATCGCCCGCCGCGTTCTTGTCGCGCAGCACGAAAAGCCGCGACTTGCCCTGCGCGGCGGCGAAGGCGACAAGCCGGTTGGCGGTGTTCTGGAAGGTAGCGCCCAGAACGAAGACATTGCCGCCCGCGATCTCGGTGTTGTTCGAGAAGGACAGCACGTTGACCCCACGCGCCGCGACGGCAAGGCCCGCGGCGTTGGCGGCTTCGGCAAAGACCGGCCCCAGGATGATCTTCGCACCTTCGTCCACCGCCTGAGTCGCCGCTGCGGCGGCCCCGGCGGGGTCGGGGCCGGTGTTGTAGACGCGCAGGTCGATGGTCACGCCCTGCAGGTCGGCGATGGCGAGGTCGGCCGCCTGCTTCAGGCTCTGCGCGATCACCTCGTCGCCGGAATTTCCCGAGCCGCCGGGCAGAAGCAGCGCCACCGGGACCGGCGCGCCGGCATCGACCGAGGGGCCCTGTCCGACCAGGGTCGCGTCGCAGCCCGCGAGGACAGGACCAGAGAGCGCCGCCGCAAGCCCGAGGAGGGCCTTGCGGCGCGACAGGGGAACGGCAAACATCGGCGACACCTCGGTCTTCTCAGGCCGGCACGGGCCGGTACGCGCGGACCCTAGGCGCTCGCGGCCGCGAAGTAAACTTTCGGAACGGGAGGCATGCGATGCAGGGCGGCAGGGAAATGCTCGGCCCGGGCCTCTGGTTCGTCTCGACCCCGATCGGCGCGGCACGCGACATCACGCTGCGCGCGCTCGACATCCTGGCCACGGCCGAGGTGCTGGCGGCCGAGGATACGCGGACGCTGCGCCACCTGATGGACATCCACGGCGTGCCCCTCGGCGGGCGGAAGGTCGTGGCCTATCATGACCACAACGCCCCGACTGCGCGGCCCAGGCTGCTCGCCGCGCTCGCCCAGGGACGGTCGGTCGCCTATGCCTCGGAAGCGGGAACCCCGCTTTTGGCCGACCCCGGCTACGACCTTGCGCGGGCGGCCGTTGCGGCGGGTCATCCGGTGCGGGCCGCTCCTGGCGCTTCGGCGCTGCTCGCGGCGCTGGCCGTGGCGGGCCTGCCGACCGACCGTTTCCTCTTCGCGGGCTTTCCGCCGGCCACCGGCCCGGCCCGCCGCGCCTGGCTGAAGGAACTCGCCACGGCCGGCGCGACGGTGGTGATCTACGAGGCGCCGCACCGCGTTCGGGAAACGTTAGAGGATCTGGTCTATTGCTTCGGCGAGGAACGGCAGGCGGCGCTCTGCCGGGAACTGACGAAGAGGTTCGAAGACGTGCAACGGGGATCGCTCGCCAGGCTCCGATCGCTCGCCGAAGAAACGGCGCCGCGCGGCGAATACGTAATCGTGGTCGACCGCGTTCCCGCGTCGGTGGACGGGCCGGGGGACGTGGCGGCGGCGTTGCGGGAAGCGCGGCGGACGATGACGGTGAAGGATGCCGCGCAGGCGGTGGCCGAGGCCACGGGCCTTCCCCGGCGCGAGGTCTACCGGATGGCGCTCGGCCTGCAGGAGGATACCGAATGAGCGGTGCCGTTTCTTACCATGCGGGCCTCGCGGCCGAAGCGCGGGTCGCGGCGCATTACCAGGCGGCGGGACGGGCCATCGCGGCGCGGCGCTGGCGCGGCGAGGGGGGCGAAATCGATATCGTCGCGCGGGACGGCGACGCGGTGATCTTCGTCGAGGTGAAGCATGCCGAAACCCATGCCTGGGCGGCGGAACGGGTGAGCGACCGGCAGATCGCCCGCATCCGCACCGCGGCCTGCGAGTTCGTCGCCGGCGAACCGGGGGGCCAGGATACCGAAATGCGCTTCGACCTCGCGCTCGTCGACGGCAAGGGCCGCATCGACGTAATCGAGAACGTCTTCTGGCACTGACGGCCAGCCGCAGGTTCCGCACCCGGTTCCGCCCGCCCCGCTTACCGCGGCCCCCGGCGCGCCACGCCGCGCCACGCATTGATTCTCCACTCCCGCTGGTCCATCACTCCCCCGGTCAGCGGAGGGAGGCCATGCCACTCAAGGTCGCGATCCAGATGGACCCGATCGGGGCGATCAACATCGCCGCCGATTCGACATTCCGCATCGCCATCGAGGCCGAGGCGCGGGGGCACCGACTGTTCTATTACACGCCGGATCGTCTGGCCTACCGCGAAGGCCGCGTGCTGGCCCGGGGCTGGCCGGTCACGCTGCGGCGCGAGGCGGGCAACCATTATACGCTGGGTCCGGAAACCGAAATCGACCTCGCCACCCAGGATGTCGTCTGGCTCCGCCAGGACCCGCCCTTCGACATGGGCTACATCACCACGACGCATCTTCTGGAACGCATTCACCCCGCGACCCTGGTCGTCAACGACCCCTTCTGGGTCCGCAACTCGCCTGAGAAGCTCCTGGTCCTGAACTTCCCAGACCTGACCCCGCCGACGCTGATCGCGCGCCACCTTTCCGCCATCCGCGACTTCAGGCACGCGCATGGCGACGTGATCCTGAAGCCCCTCTACGGCAACGGCGGCGCCGGGGTGTTCCGGCTGGACCCCAACGACCGCAACCTCGCCTCGCTGCATGAGCTCTTCACCGGCATGAACCGCGAGCCGCTGATCGTGCAGAAATACGTGCCCCAGGTGGTGAAGGGCGACAAGCGGATCATCCTGGTCGACGGCGAGGCGGTGGGCGCGATCAACCGGGTCCCGGCGGAGGGCGAGACGCGGTCGAACATGCATGCGGGGGGGCGGCCCGAGAAGACGGGCCTGACCGAGCGTGACCGCGAGATCTGCGCGGCGATCGGGCCCACCCTGCGCCAGAAGGGGCAGGTTTTCGTCGGCATCGACGTGATCGGCGACTGGCTGACCGAAATCAACGTGACCTCGCCCACCGGCATCCAGGAGCTGGAGCGCTTCGACGGCACCAACGCGGCCGCGCTGATCTGGCGGGCGATCGAGGCGCGGCGGGCGGCGGCGGCGTGAGTCTGCGGCTTTCCGCCGTCAACGCTGTCCTGCGGCTTGTCGCGAAACCGAGGCTTCGCCGCGTGACCGACCCCCTCCACGCCCGCAAGGAGGCCGAGCTGATTTCCCGCCTTCTGCTTCCGCGCGGGCGGGGCGCCGTCGCCACCGGGACGCCCGGGCCGGTGCGCATGGTGCGTTTCCATCCTTCCGGCGCGGCAAGCCGGGGCGCGATCCTTTATTTCCACGGCGGCGGTTTTGTCGCGGGTTCGCCTGAAACCCACCGGGCTCTGCTTTCCGCCCTCGCGGCGGCCTCCCGCCTCGATGTCTTCGCCCCCGCCTACCGCCTTGCCCCCGAGCACCCTTTTCCCGCTGCATGGGAGGATGCCGACATGGCCTTCGCGATGCTTTCGGCAAGGGAACCGGACGCGCGCCGTATCGTCCTGGCCGGAGACAGCGCCGGCGGGGGGCTTGCCCTGTCGCTGCTCGCCCGGCTCTGCGCCAACGGAACGCCGCCCGCCGGGGTCTTCGCCTTCTCGCCCTGGACGGACCTGACCGGAAGCGGCGCGTCCTGGCGCGAAAACGCGGCGCGCGAGGTCTTTCTGCCGGTGGAGCGGCTGGGCTTTCTCAGCGGCCTGGTGCTGGCGGGCCACATGGCCGGCGACCCGCGCGCCTCGCCGCTGTTCGCGGCCTTCCCCGGCGCACCGCCGATCCGTCTTTTCGCCTCGGGCGACGAGGCGCTGCGCGACGATTCGGCCGTCCTGGCGGCGCGGCTTTCGGCCGGGGGCCTTCCCGTCGAACTCACCCTATCCCGGGGCCTGCCGCATGCCTGGCCGGTCTTCGCGGGCCTCTTGCCCGAAGCGGACCGCACCATCGGCGAAGCCGCGGACTTCGCGCGCGGGGCTCTCGGCCTCAGCGTTCGGCCTGCAGCGTCAGGCGGAAGCTGACCGCCTCGGCCACATGCGGCCTGCGCACCCCATCCGACCCGTCAAGATCGGCGATGGTGCGGGCGACGCGCAGCACCCGGTGGTAGCCCCGCGCCGTAAGGCCGAAGCGCTCGGCGATCCGGGTCAGAAGCGCGCGCCCCTCGTCATCGGGCGCGGCGATCTCGTCGAGAAGCCGGCCCTCGGCATCGGCGTTGACGCGCAGTCCCGGATGGCTGGCGAACCGCTTCTCCTGCCGCTCGCGCGCACCGGCGACCCGGGCTGCGACGGTGGCCGAACTGTCGCCCGATTCGGGCAGGTCGAGGTCGGTATAGGCGACGGGCGGCACTTCAACCCGAAGATCGATCCGGTCCATCAGCGGGCCAGAAATCCGCCCCATATAGTCCTCGCCGCACAGGGGCACGCGCGAACAGGCGCGGGCGGGGTCCGAAAGGTAGCCGCACTTGCAGGGATTCGCGGCGGCGATCAGCAGGAAGCGGCAGGGATAGCGGACATGCGCGTTGGCGCGGGCCACGACCACCTCGCCGGTTTCGATGGGCTGGCGAAGCGTCTCCAGGACCATGCGGGGGAATTCGGGGAACTCGTCGAGGAAGAGGACGCCGTTATGCGCGAGGCTGATCTCGCCCGGCTTGGCGCTGCGCCCGCCGCCGACGATGGCGGCCATGCTGGCGGTGTGGTGGGGTTCGCGGAACGGCCGCGTGCGGCTGATCCCGCCATCGTCGAGAAGCCCCGCGAGCGAATGGATCATCGAGGTTTCCAGCGCCTCGGGCGCGGAAAGCGGCGGCAGGATGCCCGGCATGCGCGCCGCCAGCATCGACTTGCCGGACCCCGGCGAGCCGACGAAAAGCGCGTGGTGCCGCCCGGCCGCCGCGATTTCCAGCGCCCGCTTGGCGCGTTCCTGCCCCTTCACGTCGCGCAGGTCGCGCGTCCCGCCCTCGCGAAGCACCTCGCCGGGCGCGGCGGGGGCAAGCGGCGACTGGCCGGTGTAGTGGCGCAGCACCTCGGTCAGCGAGGCCGCCGCGATCACTGGCGTCGCGGTGACCCAGGCCGCCTCAGGCCCGCAGGCGCGCGGGCAAAGCAGCACCTTGTCCTCGCCCGCCGCCGCCATCGCCGCCGGCAGCGCCCCGATGACCGGCACCAGCGCCCCGTCCAGCGACAGCTCGCCCAAGGCGACTGTCGCCTCGACATCCTCGGCCGGGATCACCTCGATCGCCGCCAGCAGCGCCAGCGCGATCGGCAGGTCGAAATGCGAGCCCTCCTTGGGCATGTCGGCAGGCGAAAGGTTCACCGTGATCCGCTTCGACGGCAGCGCGATCGACAGCGCCGTCAGCGCCGCCCGCACCCGGTCGCGGGATTCCGACACCGCCTTGTCGGGCAGGCCGACGACGGCGAAGCCGGGAACGCCGGTGGTGACCGCGCACTGCACCTCGACAAGGCGCGCCTCGATGCCCTCGAAGGCCACGGTGAAGGCCCGCGCCACCATGCGCCTGCTCTCCCGGAAAGGTCCGGTTAACCGTTACGGGAGTGAGCCTTTAGGAGTGGTTAACTTCAGACCGCCTGCTCCATCGCCGTGAAAGCGGGCCAGGCATCGGGGTCGCGCATCGTCTTGTCGCGGCAGGTTGCGTTGCAAAAGCCCCAGACGCGGCCATCGAGCTTCAGGAAATGGCCAGCGGGCTTGCCGGAATAGGGGCAGGCGCCGTTCACCGCCGGGCCAACCGCCGCCTCACCCCGGCGCGGCGGCGGGAAGGGCCACGGGCGTTCGGCAAAGGGCTTGCGGTACGAGGGCTGCTCGCGGTCCGCGGCCAGCCCCAGGGCGCGCCAGCGGCGGAAGGCGGGGTCGGTCATCTGGGTCGCGACATAGGCCATCGCCTCGGGCGAAACCGGCAGGTTGTAGGTGGCGACGCGCGACGCGACGGGGGCGAAAAAGGCGTCGGCGACCGAATAAGCGCCGAAAAGCCAAGGACTGCCCGCACCGAACCGCGCCCGAGCAAGCCCCCAGATGCGTTCGATCCGCTCCAGATCGGCCCTGACCGCCGCACTTGGCGCGCTGTCGGCGTAGCTCTTGGCGAGGTTCATCGGACAGTCGTTCCGCAGCTCGCGGAAACCCGCATGCATCTCGGCCACCGTGTAGCGTGCCATCGCCCGGGCGGCGGGGTCCTTCGGCCAGAAGCCGGCATCGGGGTGCCGTTCGGCCAGCGTCTCGGCAATGGCCACGGTCTCGCCCACCACTTCGCCCTCGGGCGTGCGGATCGCCGGAACCAGCCGGGCGGGCGGATAGCGGTCGAGCAGGCGAGGGATTTCGTCGGTGTAAAGCACGCCGGATTCCACCGTCACCGGAATGCCGAACTTCTCGAACAGCAGCCAGCCCCGGAGCGACCAGCTTGAATAGGTCCTGTCGCCGATGGCGAGGCGGTAGGTCATCACGGTTTCCTCCGAGGCCCGGTGGCGGCGGGCACCATAGGCCAGGGCATGCGCGCACGCACATTGCGAATTGTCGGAACGGTCATCACAACTCTTCATCGCCGGCCGCCGCCGCGCGGACCAATCCCGCCGCCGGGTGATCCGGCCAGGGCGGAGCGGCGTATGTGGGTCAGCACCGCATGAACATATGGCGGTGCGGCACCGGGACAGGGGGGCGGCATGGCTCTTGACGGACTGGTCGGGGAACGCATCTCGGTACGGGCGATGCGTGCCGAGCTTCTGACTGCGGAAACCGAGCTCCGCCTAGCCTATGCCTGGCGCGACCGGCGTGACGAAAAGGCCCTGCACCGACTGGTCACGGCCTACATGCGCCTCGCGATCAGCATGGCCGCGAAGTTCCGCCGTTACGGCGCGCCGATGAACGACCTGATCCAGGAAGCGGGCTTGGGCCTTATGAAGGCCGCCGACAGGTTCGACCCGGACCGGGGCGTGCGGTTCTCGACCTATGCCGTCTGGTGGATCAAGGCCTCGATCCAGGACTACGTGATGCGCAACTGGTCGATCGTGCGCACCGGGTCCACCGCCAGCCAGAAGTCGCTTTTCTTCAACCTCCGCCGCGTGCAGGCGCGCCTTGAGCGCGAGGCCGAGGGGCGGGGCGAACGGCTCGACCAGCATCAGCTGCGCGAGCGCATCGCGCACGAAGTGGGCGTGCCGCTGGCGGATGTCGAGATGATGGAGGGGCGGCTTTCGGGCGCGGATTTCTCGCTGAACGCGTCGCGGTCGGCGGACGAGGACGGGCGGGAATGGATGGACGCGCTGAGGGACGACAGCGCGCAGGCGGATGAGCGCGTCGCCGAGGCGCACGACGCGGCGCAGCTGCGCGAATGGCTGCGGGTGGCGATGGCGGGGCTGAGCGCGCGCGAACGCCACATCGTGGCCGAACGCAAGCTGCGCGAAGTGCCGAGGACGCTCGAGTCGCTGGGCCAGGAACTTCGGCTGTCGAAAGAGCGGGTGCGCCAGCTTGAAGCGGGTGCCTTCGCCAAGATGCGCAAGAGCCTCGAGGCGCAGTCGCGCGAGGTCGCGCACTTCCTCGGCTGAGAGGCACAGGGAAAAGACGCCTCGAAGCGTCTTGCGCAAAACGCGTCGAAGCGTTCTGCTGCGCTGCGGCCATGGCTCGCTCCCTTGTATGTCCGCGGCTCTCGGAGGCGCGATGCTCGGATCCAAACGCATTCTCCTGATCATCGGCGGCGGGATCGCGGCCTACAAGGCGCTCGACCTGATCCGGCGGCTGAAGGAACGCGGGGCGGCTGTCACGCCGGTCCTGACCCGCGCCGCCGAGGAATTCGTCACGCCGCTTTCCGCCTCGGCGCTGGCGGGCGAGAAGGTCTACCGAAACCTCTTCGATCTGACGGACGAGGCCGAGATGGGCCATATCGAGCTTTCCCGTTCAGCCGACCTGATCGTCGTCGCCCCCGCCACAGCCGACCTGATGGCGAAGATGGCGGGCGGGCACGCGGATGACCTCGCCTCGACGCTGCTCCTGGCGACAGACAAGCGGGTGCTGATCGCGCCGGCGATGAACGTACGGATGTGGGACCACGCCGCCACAAAGCGGAACCTCGCCGCGCTGCTGGCGGACGGCATCCTGACGGTCGGCCCCAATGACGGCGACATGGCCTGCGGCGAATTCGGGCCGGGGCGGATGGCCGAGCCGCTGGAAATCGTCGCTGCCGCCGAGGCGGCGCTGGGCGGCGGGCCGCTTTCCGGCCGCCATGTCGTCGTGACCTCGGGGCCGACACACGAACCGATCGACCCGGTGCGCTATATCGCCAACCGCTCGTCGGGGGCGCAGGGGGCGGCGTTGGCGTCCGCGCTTCGCGACCTTGGCGCGCGGGTCACCTTCGTCACCGGCCCGGCACGGGTTCCGCCACCGCCCGGCGTGACCGTGGTGCCAGTAGACACGGCACGCGAGATGCTCGCGGCGGTCGGGGCGGCGCTGCCCGCCGATGCGGCGGTCTTCGCGGCGGCTGTTGCGGACTGGCACGTTGCAAACGCCGCAACCAGCAAAGTGAAAAAGGATGGATCGGGCAAAGCCCCGTCGCTCGCCTTCGCCGAGAATCCCGACATTCTGGCGACCGTGGCGGGGATGGCGAAGGGCCGCCCGAAGCTGGTCGTGGGATTCGCGGCCGAAACGGACGATGTGGTGGCCAATGCGACGGCCAAGCGTCTGCGCAAGGGCTGCGACTGGATCGTGGCGAACGATGTCTCGCCCGGCACGGGCATCATGGGCGGAAGCGAGAACGCGGTGACTGTGATCGATTCGAAGGGCGCCGACACCTGGCCGAGACTGGGCAAGGCCGAGGTGGCGCGGCGGCTCGCGGCGCGGATCGCTGAAGCCCTTGGGGCGGCGCCTGGGGCCGCGCCCTGATGGACGGCCCGACGGTCAGGCTGCTTTGGGAGGACTGGGCCGACCGCGCCCTCGGCCTGCCGCGCTATGAGACGGCGGGGTCGGCGGGCGCCGACCTGCGCGCCAACCTGAGACCGGTGGATCGGGCAACAGGCTTCACGCTCGACCCGATGCACCGGTCGGTGATCCCGACCGGACTGCGAATGGAACTGCCGGAAGGCTACGAGGCGCAGATACGCCCGCGTTCGGGCTTGGCACTCCGCCACGGGATCACCCTGCCGAACACGCCTGGCACCATCGACAGCGACTATCGCGGACCGCTGGGCGTGCTCTTGATCAACTTCGGGCCCGAGCCTTACACGATCCGGCATGGCGAGCGGATTGCGCAGATGATCGTGGCGCCGGTGGCGCGGGCGCGGTTCCGGGCGGTCGAGGCGCTGACGGAAACCGGGCGGGGCGAAGGCGGCTTCGGCTCGACCGGGCGGGGCTGACCTTGGCATTCCTCGTCTTCGTCCTTGTCCTTTCGATCTTCGACATCGTTCTCGCGATTGTGCAACGCAGGCCGCTCGACGCCGTCCTGAAGCGCCTCGGCTGGTACTGGCCGGTCGCGCTGGCAGCCTTCTTCGCGGTGAAGATCGGGGGCGAAATCCGGGGTTGGCTGGCGCTCGCCGTGCTGATCGGGATCGTAGCGGCCTATGCTCTTGCGCTGCGGCGCCTTCGCCAGAGGGCGGCGCCGGAAGCGAACGCGCAGGCGGCGCCCGGCGAAGAAAGCTTCGGCGCGGCCGAACTCGAACGCTACGCCCGCCACATCGTGCTGCGCGAGATCGGCGGGCCGGGGCAGAAACGGCTGAAGGCGGCGAAGGTACTTGTCGTAGGGGCGGGGGGGTTGGGAAGCCCCGCCCTTCTCTACCTCGCGGCGGCGGGGGTAGGGACGATCGGGGTGATCGACGACGACACGGTGTCGAACTCGAACCTGCAGCGGCAGATCGTCCATGCCGACGACCGGATCGGTATGCCGAAGGTCTTCTCGGCGGAAAAGGCGATGAAGGCGCTGAACCCCTTCATCGGGGTGCGCCCGTACAACAGGCGTCTGACCGAGGCGGACGCGGGGGAGCTGTTCGCCAGGTATGACCTGATCCTGGACGGATCGGACAGTTTCGCCACGCGCCACATGGTGAACGCGGCGGCGGTGGCGGCGGGCAAGCCGCTGATCTCGGGCGCCATCGCGCAGTGGGAAGGGCAGCTATCGCTCTTCGATCCGGCGCGGGGGGCGCCCTGCTATGCCTGCGTCTTCCCCGAGGCGCCGGCCCCCGGCCTTGCGCCTGGCTGCGCCGAGGCGGGTGTGGTAGGGGCTCTGCCGGGGGTCGTGGGAAGCATGATGGCGGCGGAAGCGATCAAGGAAATCGCCGGGGCGGGGCAATCCCTGCGCGGGCGGCTTCTGGTCTACGACGCACTCTGGGGTGAAAACCGGGTGGTGCAGGTCGGCCGGCGGACGGGGTGCGCCGTGTGCGGGCGGGCGAATGCCTGAAGTCTGGACTTTCTTGCCCTGCGCGCCATAACCTCACGCAAAACCAACAGGGAGCCTGACCCATGAAGTTCTTCGCCGCCGCCTTCGGCCTTGCCGCGCTCGCCGCCCTTCCCGCACTCGCCCAGGAAGTCCCCGACCTCGCCGGTCGCGAGGTGGTCGTGGTGACCGAAAACGCCTATCCGCCGCTGCAGTTCCTCGACAGTTCGGGCGCCGCCATCGGCTGGGAATACGACGCCATGGCAGAGATCGCCAAACGGCTGAACATCACGGTCAAGTACGAGAACATCTCGTGGGACGCGATGATCCCGGCCGTGTCGGAAGGCCAGTTCGACATGGGTATGACCGGGATCACGATCCGGGATGACCGCAAGGACAAGGTCGACTTTTCGGACGCCTACATGACCAGCCAGATGCTGATGATGGTCAGGGGCGATGAGGCGCGGTTCACCGACGCGGCCTCGTTCGGGGCGAACCCGGACCTGCTGATGGCCGCGCAGCCGGGCACCACGCCCTTCTACGTCGGCGTCTACGAGGTGCTGGACGGCAACGAGGAAAACGCCCGGATCATCAAGTTCGAGACCTTCGGCGCGGGGCTCGAGGCGCTGAAGTCGGGCGACGTGGACCTCGTCCTGTCGGATTCGACGGCGGCCAACGGCTATGTCGCGGCCTCCGAAGGCGGGCTGAAGA
The DNA here is from genome assembly GCA_046155885.1 of Paracoccaceae bacterium. Lineage (GTDB taxonomy): Bacteria > Pseudomonadota > Alphaproteobacteria > Rhodobacterales > Rhodobacteraceae > JAOADN01. The sequence goes on along the minus strand of JBJXFU010000135.1, from coordinate 12,762 downwards.
TTATCGGCGAGCCGCTCGGGACCGAGGACTTCGGCTTCATCTTCCCCAAGGGCTCCGACCTCGTGGCGCCGATGAACGAGGCCATCGCCGCGCTGAAGGCGGACGGCACGCTTGAGGCGCTGAACAAGAAGTGGTTCCTCGACTACAAGATGGGCCAGTGACCGAAGGCCCCGCGCCCCGGTCCTGAAGGCCGGGGCGCGCGCGCCCATGGGTCCCCCCGCCGGGCAGGACAAGGATTTCCCCTACTGGCTCATCATTCTGGCCGGGATCGGGGCCTATTTGTTCTACGAGGTCCTGTCCGACCAGGTCTACGCCGACGTTCTGACCAAGCTTTCCAAAGGTATCCGCATAACCGTTCTGGTCGCGGTTGTGGCCTATGTTTCGGCATGCCTCATCGGCCTCGGCCTCGCGGTGGCGCTCAGGTCAAGGAACATCGTCCTCCGGCAGTCGGCGCGCTTCTACGTCGAGGTGATGCGCGGCGTGCCGATCATCGTGCTTCTGCTCTACGTGGCCTTCGTTTTTGCGCCGGGGGCGGTTCTGGCCTTGAACTGGCTGACCGGCTGGCTTGGGATCGAACCCATCCGGCCGCGCGACTTTACCCTGCTCTGGCGCGCGGTGATCGCGCTGACGCTCGCCTATTCGGCGTTTCTGGCCGAGGTTTTCCGCGCCGGGCTGCAGGCGGTCGACAAGGGACAGATCGAGGCCGCCGATGCGCTGGGCCTGTCGCGCTGGCGGACCTTCCGGCATGTGGTGTTCCCGCAGGCCTTCCGGATCATCCTGCCGCCGCTGGGCAACGATTTCGTCGCGATGGTGAAGGATAGCTCGCTCGTCTCGGTGCTGGGGGTCACGGATGTGACGCAGCTTGGCAAGGTGATCGCGGCGGGGAACTTCCGGTATTTCGAGACCTACAACGTGGTGGCGCTGATCTACCTGACGATGACAGTCACGCTTTCGCTGGTCCTGCGGCGGATCGAGGCGCGGCTGCGGCAGCGGCACGGGTAGGGGCGGAGTAGGCGCATCGCCGCAGGTTCCTCGGACCAATGGCGGAACCGGACGGCGCCCCCCCGCACCCCCACCGGGATACTTGCGGACCGAAAATGCGGCGGGGGCTGGAAGGCGGTCAAGGCGGGACCTAGGTTCACCCGGCACAGGAGACGCCCATGTCCAACCCATTGCTCGACCCCTGGACCGCCGAATTCGCCCTGCCGCCCTTCGGGGCGATCACGGATGAGCACTTCGCCCCGGCCTTCGATGCCGCGCTGGCCGAGGCGCGCGCGAACGTGGCGGCGATCGCGGACAACCCCGAAGCACCCACCTTCGCCAACAGCGTCGAGGCGATGGAACTGGCTGAGCGGACGCTCGACCGCGTGGGATCGGTGTTCTGGAACCTTGCCGGGTCGGATGCCAACCCGGCGCGCGAGGCGTTGGAGCGGGATCTGGCGCCAAGGCTTGCCGCATGGACGTCGGAAGTGACGATGAACGAGGCGCTTTTCGCGCGGATCGGGGCTTTGTGGGAAGGGCGCGAAGGACTGGGGCTGACGCCCGAGCAGATGCGCGTCCTGACGCTTTACCGGCGCATGTTCGTGCGGGCGGGCGCGCAAGTGACAGGGGCGGGACGCGAGCGGCTGAAGGCGGTGAAGGAGCGGCTGGCGGTGCTGTCGACAGGGTTCACCCAGAACCTGCTGGCCGACGAGCGGGACTGGTACCTGCCCGTGACAGAAGCGGACCTTGCGGGCCTGCCGGATTTCGTCGTGGCGACGGCAAGGTCGGCGGCGGAGGAGCGGGGGAAGGACGGTTACGGCCTGACGCTGAACCGGTCGCTGATCGTGCCGTTCCTCCAGTTTTCCCCCCGCCGCGACCTGCGCGAGGCTGCCTGGCGCGCCTGGGTGGCGCGCGGCATGAACGGCGGGGCGACCGACAACCGGGCGGCGGCGGCCGAAATCCTCCGCTTGCGCGAAGAACGCGCGCGGCTCCTGGGCTACCCGAGTTTCGCGGCCTACAAGCTGGAGCCCGAGATGGCCAAGACGCCAGAGGCCGTCCGCGATCTTCTGATGCGGGTCTGGGTACCCGCGAAGGCCCGGGCCGAGGCCGACGCGGAGGTGCTGGAAGAGATGATGCACCGGGACGGCATCAACGGCACCCTCGAGCCCTGGGACTGGCGCTACTACGCCGAAAGGCGGCGCAAGGCCGAGCATGACCTCGACGAAGGGGAACTGAAGCCCTACCTGCCGCTCGACCGGATGATCGAGGCGGCCCTCGACACCGCCGCGCGGCTTTTCGGGCTGAGCTTCCGGCAGCTCGACACGGCGCTCTATCACCCCGATGCGAAGGCTTGGGAGGTGACGCGCGGCGGGCGCCACATGGCTGTATTCGTTGGGGATTACTTCGCCCGGCCGTCCAAACGCTCGGGCGCCTGGTGTTCCGACTTCCGGGGCCAGCGGAAGCTCGGCGGGAAGGTGCGGCCCGTGGTGGTCAACGTCTGCAATTTCGCCAAGCCTGCCGAGGGAAGCCCGGCGCTTTTGTCTTACGACGATGCCCGCACGCTTTTCCATGAATTCGGTCATGCGCTGCATGCGATGCTGTCGGATGTGACCTATCCGATGGTCGCCGGCACAAGTGTGGCGCGGGACTTCGTGGAACTGCCGAGCCAGCTTTACGAACACTGGCTGGAAGTGCCTGAAGTGCTGGAAACCCACGCCCTGCATGCCGTGACCGGCGAGCCCATGCCGAAGGCGATGCTCGACCGGTTGCTGAAGGCGGCCACCTTCGACAAGGGCTTCGCCACGGTCGAATACCTCGCCTCGGCGCTGGTCGATCTGGCTTTCCACGAAGGGGCGGCGCCGGACGACCCGATGGCGATGCAGGCAAAGGTGCTGGCCGACCTCGGCCTGCCGCACGCCATCCCGATGCGCCATGCCACGCCGCATTTTGCCCATGTTTTCTCGGGGGATGGCTATTCGGCGGGGTACTACAGCTACATGTGGTCGGAGGTGATGGACGCCGACGCCTTCGACGCCTTCCGCGAGGCGGGAAGTGCCTTCGACGCGGGAACCGCGGAGCGGCTGGAGCGGTTCATCCTGTCGGCGGGCGGGTCGGAGGACGCCGAGGCGCTTTACCTGAAGTTCCGCGGCCGGATGCCGGGCGTGGAGCCCTTGCTGAAGGGCAGGGGACTGGAGGAGGTCGCTTGGAGCGGGGCGAAGAAAGTCGGGACCGGTGGCCTTGGTCGCGGCCGGGGCGACCCCGCGCGATCCCGCGCCAAGCCCTTGCGAACGCTGCGGTAACAGTTTCCGACGGCAGCGTTCGCAGGGTGCCAGAAACCCCCCAGCAATATGCCAGCAATATGCCATACGATCGTATGGCTTTCGGTTAAGTTAACGTTAAGGCGCTTCACTTTCTTAACGCCTTTTGCCTTCTTCCTGCCCCACCCCCACCGCCCCCCCTTGCCCGGAACAGCCGCGTGAGCCACCCGGGCGGCGCCCGCCTCCCGGCACGGCCACGGGGGCCGGGCGTTCTTCGCTGAAGACATGCCACTGGCATGTTGTCCGGGCGCTCATCACCCCCCCGGGCGGGCGCCACCGCAACCGCGGTCTGCGGGAACACCGTCAGGGTTGGAGGCACCATAAAGCGCGGACCAAAACCTTCGCTGCGCCCCCCCCGCGGCCGGGCGCCGCCCTCTGTTGCGCTTGGGGAGGGAAGGAGGAGGCGACTCAGGTCGGACGCAAGGCGCTGCAACTCGGAACCGCCGGCCCCCCCCGGAATCGGTGCGAGAGCAGAGCCCGCAGGCGATTGCTCGAAGGGGCGAACCACCCGGACGCGGGACTTGCGGCCTCAGGGTTCGCGCACAACATCCTTGTGCACAATCACGTCGGCCTGCGGATAGGTCTCGATGATCTTCCGCCGGAGCCCCGCGCCGATGTCGTGCGCCGCGCGCAAGCTCTGGTCGCCGTCCAGCTCGATGTGGATGTTCACGAAGACGCGGCTTCCGGCCATCCGGGTCTTCAGGTCGTGGAACCCATGCACGCCCGGCCAGTCGCGCGCGATGGCCGCGATCCCCGCGATCAGTTTCGGATCGGCGCGGCGGTCCATCAGCGCGTCCCAGGCGCCTTTGCCGATGCGCAGCGAGCCCAGGATCATGATCGCGGCGGCGGCCAGCGCCACGACCGAGTCGATCTGTCCGATCCCGTAGGCGGCCGAAATCCAGAGCGCCGCGATGGCCCCCATGTTGGGGATAAGGTCGGACATGTAGTGCAGGCTGTCGGCGGCCACCACCCGGCTGCCGGTGCGCCGCGCCACCCGCCGCTGCCACAAGACCAGCCCCACGGTGATCGGGATCGACAGCGCCATCACCGCGATGCCCTGTTCCTGCGCGGCCAACGGCGAAGGCGCGTCGGACAGAAGCCGGTCCACAGCAGCCCAGCCGATCGCCCCGCCCGACACCACGATGAACACCGCCTGCGCCAGCGCCGCGAGGTCCTCGACCGAACTGTGGCCGAAGGCGTGGTCTTCGTCCGCCGGGCGCGCCGCGTAGAGAATCGCCATCAGCCCGCCCAGCGACATCATCAGGTCGAGTGCGGAATCGGTCAGCGAGGCCGCCACCGACAGCGCCCCCGTTTCGCCCAAGGCCCAGAGCTTCATCGCCACCAGCACCAGGGCGACCGACACCGAGGCCAGCCCGGCGGAAATGTTCAGTCCTGTCGAAGGCGCGGGGCGGCTTTGGGGCATCGTAGCTGATCGGGTCGGTTCCGGCGCCGCCCGTCCGCCGGGCGCTGCGCCTGAAAGCTAAGGCCCCGCAGCCGCGACCGCCAGACCCCGCGCGGGATCAGTCGCGCAGCTCGCCCGCGCCGACGCCCCAGATGTCGGTCTTGCGGACCCAGCCCGCCTCGCCGCCGGCCGAGACCCGGCACCACTCGGGCACGCAGTCGCCCAGCCGCCCGATCACCCCGGCCTCGGCCCGGGCGTTCACCTCGGCCGCCTCGTCGGGCCGCGCCGTCAGCTCCGCCAGCGCGCTTTCGACGACCACCGTGCGCACCCCCGACAACAGCGTGTAGTGGATCCACCCCCCCTGACCATCGCTGTCCTCGACCCGCCGCCAGTTCTCGAACTCGGCCGTCACCAGAAGCGGCATGTCGCGGCGCCTGAACACCCAGTCGATACGGTGGGTCAGCGACGGGCCGCGCCGGGCGTTGCCCTCGTCGCTCTTCAGCGAAACGAAACGCGGCAGGGGCAGGTTCGTCTCGGCACCCCGCGTCAGCGACGCCGGAAGCAGCGCGGCAGGCGCCGCAGCCTCGCCCTGGGCGGTCTGCGCATGGCCATGATGCGCCGGAAGGCCCGACGCGAGGGCAAGCGCAAGAAGTGCCGGAAGCGATTTCCGCATGACCGTCTCTGCCCGTGTCTGGCGCACCTTCGGGTGCGGCTCTTCCCGGGGCTTGTGGCCTGCCCCGTTCCCGGTCACTTTGCCATCGGCTGCCACCGGAGGAAAGGGAGGAGCGCCCCGCCATGGCATCGACGCGGCTGAGTGTTGTCGTGACGCGACGGCTTCCCGAAATCGTCGAGCGGCGGATGGCCGAGCTGTTCGACGTGGACCTGCGGCCCGACGACCGGCCGATGACCCGCGACGAGCTCGCCTCGGCGATGACGCGGGCCGACGTGCTGGTGCCGACGATCACCGACCGGATCGACGCGCCGCTGCTGGCCCAGGCGGGCGAACGGCTGAAGCTGATCGCAAGTTTCGGGGCGGGGGTCGACCATATCGACGTGAGCACGGCGCGGCAGCGCGGCATCCTGGTTTCGAACACGCCCGGGGTGATGACCGACGACACCGCCGACATGACGCTGGCGCTGATCCTTGCCGTGCTGCGCCGCATCCCCGAAGGCATGGCGGTGATGCAGGAGGGGGAATGGCGCGGCTGGTCGCCCACCGCGTTCCTCGGCGGGCGCGTGGCGGGCAGGCGGCTCGGCATCCTCGGCATGGGCCGGATCGGCATGGCCGTGGCGCGGCGGGCGCAGGTCTTCGGGATGCAGATCCACTATCACAACCGCAAGCGGCTGCGCCCCGAGACCGAGGCCGAGGTGGGGGCGACCTGGTGGGAAAGCCTCGACCAGATGGTGGCGCGGATGGATATCGTCAGCGTCAACTGCCCGCATACGCCCGCGACCTTCCACCTGATGAACGCCCGGCGGCTGAAGCTGATGAAGCCTTCGGCGGTGATCGTGAACACCTCGCGCGGCGAGGTGATCGACGAAAACGCCCTGACGCGGATGCTGCGCGCGGGGGAACTCGCCGGCGCTGGGCTGGACGTGTTCGAACGCGGTGCCGACATCAACCCGCGCCTGCGCGCGCTGCCGAACGTGGTCCTGCTGCCGCACATGGGTTCGGCCACGGTCGAGGGGCGGACCGAGATGGGCGAGAAGGTGATCATCAACATCAAAACCTTCGCCGACGGGCACAGGCCGCCCGATCTGGTCGTGCCGGGGATGTTGTGAGGGGGGTGTGACCCGTTTCGGCCCCCGAAGGCCATAATCGCGCCACGGGCCCGGGCTATCCCGTCTTTCGAAACCGGACGGGAGACACCAGGTGGAGCGCCTCTTCAGCCTTCTCTTCGCGCTCGCTATCGCGGGCGTCGGCCTGTCGCTGGACTACTACGGTGCGCGGCAGGTCACCCCGGGACTGGCGCTTAGCGAGCACGTCGCGGACCGTTTCGCCCTGCTTACCGGGCGCGCGCCGCGCGGCGCGTCTGTCGTGGAGGTTGCCGAGGGCGCCGAAGCCGGACCCGGCGCGGCGCAGGTCCTCGCCCTGGCCCTTGGCGCGCTGCGCGCGGCGGGCGGGTCGCCCGCAGCCGCGACCGGCGACCCCGCCGCCGCCCCGCCGGCCGCCCCAGGTACCGCCGCCGCCCTCGCGGCCCAGGCGGCGAAGACCTTTGGCGAGGTGTCGCAGGCGCTGGCAGCCGGAAGCCCGGCCCCGGGCGCCGCTGCCGTCTCGGCTGCCCCGGCCGCCCCGAAGCCTTCGATCCTGAAAGTCAGCGGCGGTCTCAGCGGCGGTGCCTGCGCGACCAAGGCCGGCAGCAAGTTCTGCTCGGCCGGCAAAGCGGACGGGAACTGACGCCCTCCACCGGCGACCGGTGGCGCGAGGGAAGGGGGAAAAGGGGCTTGCGGCAGCGGCCCGCCTGCGCCTTCCTGTGGCGGCGCCACGCCGGGAGGCTGCGGATTGATCGACACCTTCAAGCTTGAAGCCCTAGTCAACTGGCTGATCGCCGGTGCGCCGCCCAAGGCCGCCTTCACCGAGACGGTGGCCGAACTGGTGCGGGGGATGGTGGGCTGCGGGCTGCCGGTGGACGCGCTGACGCTCCACACCAAGAATTTCAACCCCACACTTTTCGGCACGCGCGTATCCTGGACGCCCGAGCGGGGCATCCAGATGTCGCGCTATTCGCATGAGCAGATGGCCACGGTGGTCTGGATCGGTTCGGCCCCCTACCACGCGATCGAAGCCGGCCGGGTGATGGTCGGGCGGTTCGGCACCGGAGCGCCCCACGACGCCCACTATTCCAGCCAGCGGATGAAGGAGCGCGGCTACACCGCCTATGTCATCTGCCCGCTGTTCAGCAAGTTCACCCCCACCGGCGCCGTCAGCGTCTATACCAAGCGGCCCGAGGGGTTCACCGCCGAGGCGGAAACCGCCATCCGCCGCCTGCAGGCCCCCCTGGCCCGCGTGGCCGAGGCCGAGGCGCTGCACAGCAACACCGTGTCGCTTCTGTCCACCTATGTGGGGCGGAACGCGGGCGACAAGGTGATGGACGGCCGCATCCTGCGCGGCCATTCCGAGACCATCACGGCGGTGATCCTGTTCGCCGATCTTTCGAACTTCACCGCGCTGTCGAACACACTGACGACAGACCGCACCATCGGCCTGCTGAACGCCTATTTCGAGGCCCTCGACAGCGCCATCCGCGCCAACGGCGGCGAGACGCTGAAATTCATCGGCGACGGGCTTCTGGCGATCTTTCCCACACAGGACGAGATCGCCGAACAGACCGCCGCCGCGATGGGGGCGATCTCGGCCCTGGACGATGCGCGGGCGGCCCTGGCGCGGGCGGGCGGCGAAGGGCCGGACATCGCCTTCCGCGCCGCCCTGCACATCGGCGAGGTGAGCTATGGCAATATCGGCAGCGCCAACCGTCTGGATTTCACCGCCGTCGGCCCCTCGGTTAACCTGACGGCGCGCATGTTGCAGGCAAGTACCGAACTCGATGCGCGGACCGTCTGTTCGGATGCCTTTGCGCCACTGACCCGGGGACGGGCGAAGCCCGCCCGGGCCTTCGCCTTCAAGGGCTTTGCCGAGGCGGTCATGGTGCATGTGGTCGGCTGACCGGATGCACTTGTCAGACCTTGCCAAACGCCGAAATCCGCGCCTCTCTGGCATGTCAACCCGTCGGGAGCCTGCGTCGTGATCGACACCTTCAAGTTCGACGCGGTGGTGAACTGGCTGCTAGCCGGGGCACCGCCCAAGGCGCCGCTGAACGACACGATTGCCGAACTGTCTCGACGGCTAATCGCGGCGGGCCTGCCGGTGGACATACTGGAACTGTACTTGATCACCATCAACCCGATGATCATGGGTTCCGTCTACTTCTGGACCAAGGGAAAGGGCGCGCAGGTACTCCGCTTCACGCATGCCCAGATGGCATCGGACCTGCATGTCGGCACCGTGCAGCACAGCGTGATCGAGACCGGACGAATGATCCGAGTCCGGATGGACACCGCGAGCCCATTCGATGCCAACGCCTTCATCCAGACAAAGCGCTCGCGCGGCTATACTGACTATATTATGTGCCCTTTGTTCGGCCGCTTCACACCCAACTCCGCCTTTGCCCTTGGAACCAAACGGGCGGGGGGCTTCACCGACGACGAGATCACCGCCTTCCGCCGGCTGCAAACTCCGATCGCCCACTTCACGGAGACGGAGATCCTTTACCAAAATACGGTCACGATGCTGTCCACGTATGTCGGCCGGGGCGCCGGCGAGCAGGTGATGAACGGCCGCATCCTGCGAGGGCATGCCGAGAACATCACGGCGGTGATCTTGTTCGCCGATCTGCGGAACTTCACCGCGCTTTCCAACTCACTGCCGCCGGAGCGGATCATCGCCACCCTGAATACCTACTTCGAAGCGATGGACTCCGCGATCCGGGCGAATGGCGGCGAGACTTTGAAATTCATCGGCGACGGTCTGCTGGCGATCTTTCCGACGGTCGACGAGTTGACTGCCCAGGCCGCCGCCGCGATGGGCGCGATCTCGGCGCTCGACGACGCGCGCGCCGCCCTCGCCGCAGAGGCCGCCGAAGCCGCCGGGGCCCCCGAAATCGACTTCCGCGCGGCGCTGCACCTGGGCGACATCCACTACGGCAACATCGGCAGCGCGACGCGGCTGGACTTCACCGCCGTGGGGCCGGCGGTGAACCTGACCTCGCGCCTCTTGCTGGCCAGCGCGGAGCTTGGCGCGCCGACGGTCTGCTCGGATGCCTTTGCTCCGCTCGCCCGGTTGCGTTGCGCACCGGCGCGCGTCTTCGAGTTCAAGGGCTTTGCGGAACCCGTGATGGTCCACACCGTGGTCTGAGCAGGTGGAGGTCGGTATCTTTGTATCCCGGCAGGCCGGCTGAGTTTCAGAGCAGGCATTCGAGGACGGTGATCCATGGGTAGGATACGGTCTTGCCGTCCTTCACCGCCGTGACGTTCTTCAATGTGCCGTCTGCGTTGGTCTGCCTCACCCGGCGCCCGACCGTGTCCTTGGTAACGTTCCCGCCGATTGTCTCGATGGCGCCTGCCGAGACCTTGACGACAATGTCCCCGTGCGAAGGGTAGAAGCTATCTGCCTGATAGGTCATCCGAGCGAGGTCGTAGTCGAAGGACTTTGCGTATTCCCGACCCGCAACAATGATGTCGCCCACCCTCGGCGCGCGCTGGTTGTGCCGCCGCGCGATCCAGCCGTGGTTGGATGCCGCGCCGTCGGCGAGCTTCATCGCGGCGTCAACGTAGTGGCAATGTGCCTTAGTGTAGACGAAGCGCGTCCCCGCGCCGGCCCGCCTCACACAGAACGACACGAAGGCTGATGACCATGCGGGCCGTTTACCGTTCACTTCCGTCCTTCCGTCGAGCGCCTCGCCAATGCTCTGCCAGTACTCGCCCACATAGGTGAACTGCGGATCGTCGGTCTCGGTCTTGGTGCCGTTCCCGAACCGAGCAAGGTCTGCCACGCAGGCGGCGACAAGATTGTCGGTGAATGTGGTCATCGCGAACTCCTCTTCCGGATACCCGCACTTTACCAACTCTGCTTCGCATGGCGCGTGAGAACGTCGTGAATTCGGCGAGGCACGACCCGTCGAACCCGGCGCGCAGGGCACATCATTCCCACATGTCGCTTTTGGCCCCCGGCCCGTCGCCCAGACTTCCCCTGCCTCCTCCGCCTCTGGCATGAAGGGGGCGGTCAGGCACGGGGAGAAACGGCATGAAATCGCATGTCAGGGCGCTGGTTGTCGGCGGCGGCGCGGTCGGAACCGGGATCGCCTATCACCTCGCGCGCGCCGGCTGGGACACCATGCTGATCGAGCGCGACGAGCTGACCTCGGGCTCGACCTGGCACGCGGCGGGGCTGCTGCCCCTCTTCAACATGTCCTTCGCCACCACCCACATCCACAAGTACTCGGTCGATTTCTACAAGGGGCTTCAGGCGGAAACCGGCCTCGACCCCGGCTTCTACGTCGTCGGCAACCTGCGCATGGCCCAGACGCAGGACCGGATGGACGAATACATGCTCTATTCCTCGGTCGCCGAAACCGCCGGGGTCTATCACGAATTCCTCTCGCCCAAAGAGATCGCGGACCGCTGGCCGCTGGTCCGCACCGACGACCTCAAGGGCGCGCTTTTCCACCCGCAGGACGGCTACATCAACCCCGCCGACGTGACCCAGGCGATGGCCAAGGGTGCCCGCCAGCACGGCGTGACGATCGAACGGCGCTGGCAGGTGGACAGCTACCGCTGGACCGGGTCGGAATGGGTGGTCGGCGTGACGAAGATGGTGGAGCAGGGCGGCAACCTCGTCGCCTCGGACGAAACGGCCGAGATCCGCGCCGAACACGTCGTCACCGCCACCGGCAACCACGCCCAGCGCACCGCGCGGCTTCTGGGGATCAGGATCCCCGCGATTCCGGTTGAACACCAATATATCGTCACCGAACCCGACCCGATGCTGGTCGAATGGCGCATGTCGAACCCCCAGCACCCGGTCCTGCGCGACGCCGACGCGCATTGGTACGTGCGCGAGGAACGCGGCGGCTGGATACTGGGGCCTTACGAACACGGCGCCCCGGCGCGCTTCCCCTATGCCGTCCCGGAGAGCTTCCGCGCCGATCTTTTCCCACTCGACCTGGAGCGGATCGAGAAGGAATACATGGCCTTCATCCACCGCATCCCCTCGTCGGAAACCGTGGGGCTCAAGGACGATTTCAACGGACCCATCTGCTACACCCCCGACGGCAACCCGCTGGTCGGCCCCGCGCCTGCCTTGCGCAACATGTGGCTGGCCGAGGGCTTCAGCTTCGGCATCACGGCGGCGGGCGGCACCGGCCACTACCTCGCCCAGATGATGACCGAAGGCGAGGCCGAGATCGACATGGCCAGCCTCGACCCCAAACGCTACGGGTCGTGGATGACAACCGAGTACGGCGAGCGGAAGAACGAGGAATGCTACGCCCACGTCTTCATCCTGCACCACCCCGACGAGGAACGCGAAGCCGCCCGCCCCTTGCGCACCTCGCCCGTCTATGACCGGCAGAAGGCGCGCGGCGCGCAGTTCGGCCAGGTGAACGGCTGGGAACGCCCGATCTACTACGGGCCGGTGGGCGCGCCAGAGGACTTCGATCACAAGGCGCGGTCGTTCCGGCGCGGCGGCTGGTGGCAGTACGCGGTGGACGAGGCCAAGGCGGTGCGCGAAACTGCCGGTCTGATCGACGCGACCGCCTTCACCAAGCACCTCGTGCGCGGGGCGGGGGCCACCGCCTTCCTCGACTGGTTCACCTGCAACAAGCTGCCCGCCGTCGGCCGGATCAACCTGACCTACGCCCTGACCCCCACCGGCACGACGCGGACGGAATACACCATCGTGCGGCTGGCGCAGGACGAATACTACCTTGTCAGCGCGGGCGCCTGGACGGCCTACGATGCCGACTACCTGACGAAATGCGCCGAGGACTTCATTGCGCGGGGCGGCGGTCCTATCGACATCCACGACGTCACCACCCAGTGGGGCGTCTTCGCGCTGGCCGGGCCGAAATCGCGCGCCATCCTGAAGGAACTTGTGCGCGACGCCGACCCCGCGACCGTCCTTGGCAACAAGCGCTTCCCGTGGTTGTCGTATCGCAACATTGAACTCGGCATGGTCCCCGTCCGCGCCATCCGCGTGGCCTATACGGGCGAGCTCGGCTGGGAACTGCATCACCCGATCGAGATGCAGACCCACCTCTTCGACAAGCTCATGGCGGCGGGCGAAAAGCACGGGATGAAGCTTGTCGGCGCCCGCGCGCAGAACTGGCTGAGGCAGGAGAAATCCTACCGGGCCTTCGGGAACGAGCTTGGCCGCGACGCGACCCCCTTGGAGGCCGGGCTGCCCCGCTTCGTGGATTTGTCCAAGAATTTCCAAGGGAAAGAGGCAATGGTCGCCACTGGCACACGCTCCATGTGCGTGACGGTCCTCATCGACGGCCCCGACGA